>JAEEXH010000001.1 GCA_016291435.1 Oscillospiraceae bacterium | reverse complement strand
TAAGACAGATACCTATATAGAAGTTTTGCCCCTGAGTGTTACAAAGCACTCAGGGGCATTGTGCATATTTATGTTGCTAAGCTAAATCAGAATTTACAAGAGTAATCATTTATCAAAAATATTTAGAATTGCCAAAAAAACGAATAATCCTGTAAGTAAAACTAAAACAATATTATCTTTTATAGCCCCTTTCAGATCGAGGTCTTGCTTCTTCATAGCTAACAGAACTTTAATGACCAAAAATGACATAATTACGGGTATTACAAGAAATGACGGAAGAAACTCCATACTTAGAATGAACAAAACCAATAATATCAACAAATAAACGATAGTATTAGTTTGCATCATACTTTCTCTTAGCTCCGCCTTTCCTCTCTTTATATGGGCTTGAGCCATTATTTCTGCTATTTTATCTTCGGTATTCTGATGGTTCCCGTATTGTGAGACAGGTTCAGATGGGGTATCTTCTCCAGGCATAAGCGGTTCGAGAACAGGCAATTCATCAGTATTATTCAATTTATTATTCATATTAATTTCCTTAATTATATTTATCATATAAATTCCGATTTTTGTCAGTAACAATTATAGCACATCATCTCTGTACTGTCAATAAAAAAACGCCATAGTACTTCTGACAAAAAACGCCATAGTACTTCTGACCTTACATCAGAAATACTATGGCGTAAAACTTCTTTATGCGTACCGTTCTTACCGTACCGGGGGCATTCTGCATGATGAAAAAAGAGAGGTGCGCCCGCCTGTGTACTGAGCAGGCGGGCGGCACGGAGCCCGTGCAGGCAATATTCTCAAGTCAGCCGAATTCCCGCGCTTGTCTGCACGCCGGTGACGCCGCTGCTCGCGGCTTCTGCCGGAATGAGAATCAGCGGAAGCGGTGTGCTGTGAAAATATCGCTGCACGATGAAAAATAGAGAGGAGGTTGTCATGCGATTACAAAATTCCCGTTTTCGCAGTCAACGGTCAGCACCGTGCCCTGCGGCACAGGGGAGGCGAGCAGCCGCTTTGCCAGCAGCGTCTCGATCTTGCGCTGGATCAGCCGCTTCAGAGGTCTTGCGCCGAAGCTCGGGTCATAGCCCTGTTCAATGATTGCATCCTTTGCGGCATCCGTCAGGGTGACGGTAATCTGCTGGTCTGCGAGCCGCTTTTGCAGATTTGCGATCAGCAGATCGACAATGCCGCCGATCTCCTGCTTCGTGAGCGGCTTATAGAGAATGATCTCGTCAAGACGGTTCAGGAATTCCGGGCGGAACCGCTGGTGCAGCAGCGCATCGACCTGCCGCTTGGCGTCATCGGAGATCGAGCCGTCCTCGCGGATGCCCTCCAGCAGCGCGTCTGCGCCGAGATTCGAGGTGAGGATCAGGATGGTGTTCTTGAAATCGACGGTTCTGCCCTGCGAATCGGTGATTCTGCCGTCGTCGAGCACCTGCAGCAGCAGGTTGAATACATCAGGGTGTGCCTTCTCGATCTCATCAAGCAGCACAACGCAGTAGGGCTTTCTGCGCACGGCTTCCGTGAGCTGACCGCCCTCCTCATAGCCGACATATCCGGGAGGCGCACCGATCAGGCGGCTGACGCTGAATTTCTCCATGTATTCCGACATATCAATGCGGATCATGCTGCGCTCATCGTCAAAGAGTGCCTCTGCGAGCGTCTTAGCAAGCTCGGTCTTGCCGACACCGGTCGGGCCGAGGAAGAGGAAGGAGCCGATCGGCCGGTTCGGATCCTGAATGCCCGCACGCGAGCGGAGGATCGCCTCGCTGACCTTCTCGACGGCTTCATCCTGACCGATGACGCGGCGGTGGAGCGTTTCATCGAGGTGCAGCAGCTTTTCGCGGTCGCCCTCCATCAGCTTGGTGACGGGGATGCCTGTCCAGCGGGCGACAATGCGTGCGATTTCATCCTCCGTGACGGCATCGCGCAGGAGGCGGGAATCGCCCTGCGCAGTCGATTCGGCGGCTTCAAGCTGCTTTTGCAGCTCCGGCAGTCTGCCGTATTTCAGCTCGGCTGCCTTCGAGAGATCATACTGCCGCTCGGCATTGTCGATCTCTGCACGCACCTGCTCGATCTGCGCACGGAGCTCCTGCACCTTGCCGATGCTGCCCTTTTCGTTTTCCCACTGCGCCTTCATCTGTGCAAAGCGGTCGCGGAGATCGGCGAGCTCCTTCTGCAAATCTGCAAGATGCGCTGCGGAAACGGCATCGTTTTCCTTTTTCAGCGCAGCTTCTTCGATTTCAAGCTGCATGATCTTACGGGAGATTTCGTCCATTTCGGTCGGCATCGAGTCCATCTCCGTGCGGATCATCGCGCAGGCTTCGTCCACAAGGTCGATCGCCTTGTCGGGCAGGAACCGGTCGGAAATATAGCGGTTCGAGAGGGTTGCGGCAGCAATCAGCGCTGCGTCATGGATCTTGACGCCGTGATAGACCTCGTAGCGCTCTTTCAGTCCGCGGAGGATCGAAATGGTATCCTCGACGGTCGGCTCGCCGACCTGCACCGGCTGGAATCGGCGTTCGAGCGCGGCATCCTTCTCGATATATTTGCGGTATTCGTCGAGCGTGGTCGCACCGATGCAGTGCAGCTCACCGCGTGCGAGCATTGGCTTCAAGAGATTGCCGGCATCCATCGCGCCGTCGGTCTTGCCTGCGCCGACAATCGTGTGCAGCTCGTCGATGAACAGCAGGATCCTGCCGTCCGATTTCTTGACCTCCTGCAAAACGGCTTTCAGACGCTCCTCGAATTCACCGCGGTATTTCGCGCCGGCGACCAGCGCACCGAGATCAAGCGAGAAGACTGTGCGGTCGCGCAGGGATTCCGGCACATCTCCGCGTGCAATACGCTGTGCGAGCCCTTCTGCGATGGCGGTCTTGCCGACGCCCGGTTCACCGATCAGCACAGGATTGTTCTTCGTCTTGCGCGAGAGGATGCGGATGACATTGCGGATCTCCGCATCTCTGCCGATGACAGGGTCAAGCTCGTGCTTTTTCGCACGCTCGGTGAGGTCGGAGCCGTATTTTTTCAGGACATCGTAGGTCGCTTCCGGGGTCTCATTGGTGACGCGGGCATTGCCGCGGATCTCCTTGAGAGCGGAGAGCACCTTCGGTGTCTCAATGCGGAACTGCGTAAAGATCTTTTTCAGCGCCGTGTCGCCGGAGCTGAGCATCGCAAGGAACACATGCTCGACGGAGGTGTATTCATCCTGCATCTGCTTTGCCTGCTGCTCGGCGTTCGTGAGGATCTGCTCGGTCGCGTTCGAGATATAGACCGAATCGGCGGGTCTGCCGCTTCCTGTGACATGCGGGAGCGCGGCGACTGCCTGCTCTGCGGCGCGGGTGAGCCCTGCGGCATCGGCGCCGATGCGCTGCACGAGCTGCGGGATGAGACCCTCCTGCTGTTCCATGAGCGCGGCGAGGATATGCACCGGCTCGATTGCGTGATTCTGGTGCGAGACGCAGAGCGACTGTGCGCTTTGGAGCGCCTCTGCGGTTTTCTGTGTCATCTGGTTCATGTTCATAAGGATACCTCCTTTGAATGTGGTTTTGCTTTACCGGCATTCGCAAGCTGTCATTGTGCATTCATGTTATCTGCGCTATTTTGCAGAATACTTCTCTGCCGCCTGCTTTGCGGCGGCGCGGTCGGGGAGCGCGGCGAAATAGGCCTTCAGCGCGGCATCGACCCGCTTGATATATTGCCCGATTGCGGCGCCGATCTCCTGGGCGGTCGCCTCCTGCCCGGCACGGATCGTGAAGCGCCTGTCCCAGCAGCCGTCCGTGATGCGGTAATCCTCCGGCGTACACTGCCCGTTTCTGCATTCCGCGTCTGCCCAGAGGCGGAAGAACTGCTCCGCTTCCTCGATCAGTGCGCGGCTCTGCGTGCGGAAGGAGGCGTGCAGCACGCCGAGCGCATGCTCCGGCTGACGGTAAAGCTCCACGCGGTAGCGGATCGTCGGCTTGTAGCGGTAGCGCAGCGGACTGCGGATCGTCAGCATGCCGTCCGTTGCCTGCGTCTGGAGCTGAAAGAGCCCCGTCATCTGCTGCGAGAGCGTCTGCAAAATATCTGCCATGCGGCGCTCGGGCGTCACATAGCCGACCGCTTCTGCAAGGAGCTGGTTGATCAGATTGGAGCGGCTCGTGCCCCGCGCATATGCCATGCGGTCTACGGCATCGACGACATCCTCTGAGAGCACCAGACTGTATACTGCCTTTTTCATCGGCTTCCACCTCTTTTCTTCGTCTAATAATATTATACTCGTATTATGAAACTTGTCAAGCGAATTATATAATATTTCACGCAGATTTCACATTTGCTTGACGCGGCATGCTTTTTGTGCTATACTATATTTTAGCAAAATAGCCTCTGATTCCAATGACGCGAAAGGAGCCATGTCCCATGCTGACCGAAAAGCTATACGAAACCGATTCTTACCTGCGCGAATTCACGGCAACCGTGCTGAAATGCGAGCCGCTGACCGATGCGCAAATGAAGCGCAGCGGCGCCGCATACGGCGTTGTGCTCGACCGCACGGCGTTTTTCCCGGAGGGCGGCGGGCAGTTCGCCGATACAGGCAATCTGCACAATGCGGCTGTGCTCGATGTGCAGGAGATCGGCGGCGAGATCGTGCATTTCACGGATGTGCCGCTGACGGTGCAGTCCGAAGCGGTCGGCACGCTGAACTGGAAGCAGCGCCTGCGCAGGATGCAGAATCACACCGGCGAGCATCTGCTCTCGGGTATCGTGCATGCGCAGTTCGGCTGGGATAATGTCGGCTTCCATCTCGGCGAGGATGAGGTGACGGTCGATTTCAGCGGTCCGCTCAGTCCGGAGGAGCTCGCGATGGCAGAATATCTCGCAAACAGAGCCGTCGCAGAGAATGCGCCTGTCACCGCGTGTTATCCGTCGCCGGAGGTGCTTGCGGCGCTCGACTACCGCTCGAAGCTCGACCTGACGGAGAATGTCCGCATCGTGACGATCGAGGGCTGGGATGTCTGCGCATGCTGTGCACCGCATGTCTCCGCGACGGGCGCGGTCGGCTGCGTGAAGATTCTCGGCAGCGAAAGCTGGAAGGGCGGCGTGCGCATCAGAATGCTCTGTGGTCTGGATGCGGTCGATGATTACAGCCGGCGCATGGAGAACACCGCACGCATTTCCGCGCTGCTCTCTGTGCCGCAGCTAAAGACGGCAGATGCCGTGGAGCGGCTGCTGGCATCGCAGCAGGCAGACCGCGAGGAGATCGGCAGACTGAAGAAGCTGCTGGTCGAAGCGAAGACAGCAGCGCTCCGGCCGACAGACGGCGACCTGCTGCTCTTTGAAAATGATCTGGATCCTGTCAGCCTGCGCAATCTTGTGAATGCGGGCATGCAGCTTGCGGGGGGTGTCTGCGCGGCATTCTCCGGCAGCGACGAAAGCGGCTACCGCTATATCATCGGCGATATACACGGCAATGTCACGGAATGGGTAAAGGCGTTCAATGCGGCGCTCGGCGGCAGAGGCGGCGGCAAAGGCGAGATGGTGCAGGGTTCCGTTCAGGCGACCAGGGAGCAGATCTGCGCTTACTTTGCATAAACGCAGGCGGCGGGGAGCCCCCGCGCCCGGAGCCCGGGCTGGCAATATTCTCAAGTCAACTGACTATCCCGTTCTCGTCTGCGCACCGGTGACGCCGCTGTTCGCGGCTGTTGCAGTAAATGCGCTGAAAAAGGTGCAGGAATAATCAGCGGCGCAGGTGCGTTCAAAAGCTGCGAACAGCAGCGGCGGGGAGCCCCCGCGCCCGGAGCCCGGGCTGGCAATATTCTCAAGTCAACTGACTTTCCCGTTCTCGTCAGCGCACGGGTGACGCCGCTGTTCGCGGCTGTTGCAGTAAATGCGCTGAAAAAGTGCGGATAAATATTCAGTGGTGACGGTGCGTTCAAAAGCTGCGAGCAGCAGCGTCATATTTAGCTGCTGAGCACTCTCTGCTGTGCCTCCCGGAGGCACAACGCCAGCGCGGGCTCCGCGCCCGGACGGCACAACGCCAGCCCGGGCTCCGGGCAAAAAGATGCCCCTGCGGAGACCGCAGAGGCGAGATCATGAAGGTTGTAACGAATGGACTCAGATTTCCATGCATACAAGAATGGATTGCACACATTTCCGCAAGATCGGCGATCCCCCGGCACCCTGTCCTGACTCACGGCGCCCGGTCTCGCTTCTCTTGATGACAGTATACCGAATCGCTGCGAAAAATGCAATACCTTTCTGAAAACTGTCAACGGTTTGGCGCCGGTTTGAGAACCGCATGTCACAAAATTGCAATCTTTGCAAAGATCGGTAACAAATTTATGAAAACCGGAGGGACAACTTCCCTATGATACATTTCTACAAGACTCTCGGCGGGAAGCTCGTGCAGCTCGACCGCCTCGAGCCGGGCTGCTGGGTCTCTGTCTATGAGCCGACTGCCGAGGAGCTTTCCCTGCTCACAAAGGAATACGGTCTGGATGTCGGCTTTGTGCGCTCCTGCGTGGACTCCGAAGAATCTTCTCGCGTGGAGCGGGAGGGCGACCAGGCGCTCATCATTGTCGATACCTCCGTAGAGGAAAAGCAGGAGAGCAGCGATACCCGGCAGTTCAATACCGTGCCGCTCGGCATCATCACCGCCTGCGACTGCGTGTTCACCATTTCGCTCGGGCGCAACCGTGTCCTTGCTGCAATGGCAGACGGCGCTGTGCCGAATCTGCACACCGATTTCCGCACGCAGTTCATCCTGCAAATTCTCACGCGCATCGCGGCATGCTTTGTCGGCGACCTCAAGCAGATCGACAAGATTTCCTATACGCTCGAACAGGAGCTCAGCGGCGCGATGAAAAATCAGGAGATCATCCAGCTCATGGGGCTGCAAAAATCTCTCGTTTATTTCACAACCGCCCTGAAAGCCGATCTTGCGACGATCGAGAAGATCCAGCGCGGCAGAGTCTTAAAGCTCTACCCGGAGGACAGCGACCTCATGGACGATGTCGTCACGGAGCTCAGGCAGGCGGCAGAGATGGCAAGCATCTACACCGGCACCCTGACCGCGATGATGGACGCCTTTTCCTATGTCATCGCGAACAATCAGAATGCCGTCATGTGGAAATTGACGATTATCACGGTGCTCATCGAAATCCCGAACATCATCTTCGGCTTCTACGGCATCAACACCGATACGCTGCCGCTCCGTTTTTCGTGGATCGCGCCTTTCCTGATCGCCGTGATCCTGACGGGCATCACCTCGGTATTCATCTGGAAATACAGGAAATTCTGAGGCATCAGACATAAATAACCCGCTATCGGAAAAATATATAAACGCAGATACTTGACTTTCGGCAGAAAATATGATATGATGACTGCAAACAAAGGAGGCGTGCAGGATGCGCAGAGTACCGCGTGCTGCCTGTATCAATGATATTTCCGGCTTCGGACGCTGCTCTCTGACAACAGCGCTGCCGGTGCTCTCCGTCATGGGCGTGCAGGCATGTCCCGCGCCGACGGCGGTGCTCTCGAAGCACACCGGCTTTTCGGAGTTCAGCTTCACCGATCTCACCGACGCGCTGCCGCATTACTTTGAGACATGGCGTGATCTCGATTTCGACTGGATTTACAGCGGATTTCTCGGCGCCGTCGGGCAGATCGAGACCGTGCGTGCGTTTTTCAAGGCGCAGAAGGAAAAGCATCCCGGGGTGCGGATCCTGCTTGACCCTGCGATGGGCGACGGCGGCAGGCGATACAGCACCTATACGCAGGAGATGTGCGATGCAATGCGCGGGCTTGTATCTGAGGCGGGTGTCATCACACCCAATCTCACGGAGGTCTCCCTGCTGACGGGGCTCCCGTACTGCGGGGAAGCCGTGACGCTTTCCGAAGCGGAGACGATGGCGGAGCGGCTCATGACGCTCGGCTGCGGTTCGGTCGTGATCACAGGCATTGTCCGCGAGGATGCGATCGGCAATCTTACCTACGACGGCAGAGATGCGCATTATCTGTCCGTTCACCGCACGGAATCGCTCTTCTCCGGCACCGGCGATCTCTTTGCCTCGGTGCTCTGCGGCGCGCTGGCACACGGGCTGAGCCTCAATGCGGCGGCGAAGATCGCAGGCGATTTTATTTCGGAGGTCACGCAATACACGCTGAAGCAGGGAACGCCTGTTGAAGAGGGCGTGCTCTTTGAACCGCTGCTCACAGTATTGGAGGGGTATTTACATGGCAAAACAGGAAAATGAAAAGCTCGTGCAGATGGTATATGCCGGGCTGTTTGCGGCAATGACGGCGCTGCTGACGGCGACGCTGCATATCCCGGTCGGAAACGGCTATGTGCACTGCGGCGACGCGGTGATCTATCTCTCGGCCGTGATGCTTCCGCTGCCCTATGCGGCTGCGGCATCCGCAATCGGCGGCATGCTGGCAGACCTGCTCTCCGGCTACGCGGTCTATGCGCTGCCGACATTCATCATCAAGGCGCTGCTTGCGGCGGTGTTCTCGCTGGCAGGCGGGAAGGCACTGCTCTCGAAGCGCACCGTTCCCGCGCTGGTGCTCTGCGGCATTGTGACCGTGATCGGCTACTGGATCACTGCGGTGATCCTCTACGGCGGCTGGACGGCGCAGTTCATCGGAACGGCGCCCGGCAATGCGGTGCAGGCGGCCGGCTCCGGCGTGGTCTATGCGGTGATTGCGATGGCGCTGCAAAGACTGCGCAAGTCTCAGCCGCGGCTTGGCGGTTGAGAGAATATGAAACACGCAGCCCGCGGTACTGTGATTGTACCGCGGGCTTTTGTCTGTGTGTTCGGAAAAGAAGATCATGCGCCGCCTTTGGCAGGCTTGGTGATCGCGAGCCCGAAGACCGTGCCGCAGATGCCGCCGATGATGTGCCCCATCTGCGAGATATTGTCGTCCGGCGCAGTCAGGCCTGCGATGATCTCGCCGCCGAGATAGATGACCGTCACGAGGATCAGCGTGATCGGGATGCGCCCCTTCTGCGCGTTCGCAAAGGAGCTCAGCAGGATCAGCATGAACGCGATGCCGCTGGCACCGAGCAGCGCAGTGTCCGAGGAGAGGAGCACATGCACGACGCCGGTGACGATCGCCGTGAATGCCATCATTTTGATCAGCACCTTCGAGCCGTATTTCTCCTCCAGCATCGGTCCGACCAGCAGGATCACGGTGAAGTTGCCGAGAAAATGCGCGTAGTCCGCATGCCCGATCACATAGGTGATCATCCGCACATACTGCATCGGATCGGTGAGCCGCGTGCGGTAGACCGAGAAGATGTATTTGTTCGTCCAGCCGCCGGTCAGGTAATTGAGCCCGAGCGATGCGGCGCAGAGCAGCGTCAGCGTCAGGATCGCGGGCGCGTTGTACTGGAATTTTCCGAAGAGCTTTTTCAGCATATTGTTTCCCTCACTTAAGGCTCCGGCATATGAAAAGCAGCGGCATCGGAGCCCGGTGCCGCTGCTTTTATTGTATCAGATGAACGCGGAATTGTCAAGTGTTAATCAAGAGCGCCTGCCAGCGTGAGCAGCAGGAGACGGAGATCCTCGCCGGTGATGCTGTCATTGCGGTCCATATCGGCATTCCTGCGCGCCTGCACGGTCACAAGATCCTTCACATCGTCGGAGCCTGCGATCATCTTCGCGAGCATCACTGCGTCACGCAGCTCGACCTCGTCATTGCAGTCCACATCGCCGAGCAGGTTTCTGCCGCCGGCGGATGTGGTTGTTGTCGTTGTGGCGGATTCTGTCGTCTTGGAGGATTCGGTCGTGGTGACGCTGCCCTCGCCCTTCACGAGCAGGTAATCAAACCAGATCCAGCCCTCGCCGGTCTCCAGCCTGATCGTGTTCTTGCCGGCATTCAGCTCGACCGTGACGGGCTCAGATTCGGAGAAGGAGATATTGTGCGGGAAGAGCACGCCGTCGCCGACTTCCTTGCCGTTGACAAAGAGCCGCTCGGTCTTGCCTTCTTCTGCATACTGCTGCTGATAGCCCCAGACAAGCGCATAGGTGCCTGCCTTCTCGACGGTGACTGTCTGCTCGATGGAATCATTCTGCGAATCGGAATTCTTGAGGAAGACATAGCCGCCGCCGGAGCAGAATTTGTAATCGACAAGTTCGGTGCCTGCATTGCGGGTGACAGTGCCGTCTTCGCACTCATAGGCGCCCTCGACATCCCAGCTGCCGCCGTTGCCGCGCACATAGCCGTAGAGATCGTTCGGGAGATCCTCAAGCGTGACGGTGTCCTTATCGTTGTAGTATTCCTTCAGATATGCCTTGGTGTTATACTGCTCGCTGGTGCAGAATTCGCCGTACCACGGGCAGATATAAGACCACCACGCGCCCTGGTTGCGCATGCCGGTGATATCCGGGATCTTGTCGCACTCTGCCAGCGCGACCATCTTGGTGTCGGAGGAATCGCCGACCAGCGTGAGGAACACGGAGGTGGCGGGATCCATCTCCCAGCGGTAGGGCGAGCCCTCGTATTTGTCATATGCGATCATATCGACATATTCGTTGCCGGGATACCACTCGATGGAGTTGTCGAGCTCATAGAGGTTGATCTCAAAGAGGCAGTTGTGAACGCCGTGATCCTCAGTCAGCTCCTTATAAAAGAGCTTCCAGAGTTCCTTGTAGACCTCGGGACCGCGGTCGCCCCACCAGAACCAGGAGGTGCCGTCGCCGTATCTGCCGTAGTTGCCCTGTGCCTCATGCAGCGGGCGGAGAATGATCGGGACATTTGCTTCCTGTAAAATGAGGAGCTGCTCTGCGAGGTCATCGACGGCTGCGTCGAAATAGGCGCGCTCCTTGGTGCCCTCTTTCAGAATGTTCGCGGTGTTGAAGCTGCTGTTCGATGCCTGATAGTTCTTGTAGGTACACTGCTTCCAGTCCACAGCGTCGCCGAGGGTGTAGTTTGCGAAGTCAATCGGCACATTGATATGCCAGCTTGCGGTCGCGATGCCGCCGCGCTTGGTGACCCACTGGATCACTCTGCCGGTGGTGCCGTCCTCCCAGCCGTAGAGCGGGTTGTAGTTCATGAAATCGAAGGCGCGGATTGCGGGATAATGCCCGGTGTTGTCGAAGATATACTCAAACTCGAGCTCGGTGTCGCCGTTGTTTCCGCCGCCGTAGATCTCCTGCTGTCCCGTGATAATCTTGTTGCCGTAACATTCGGTGAGATACTTCATCAGGGCTTTGGTCTCAGCGGTTGCCTTCTTGTCCGCAGGTGTCGGGTCGATTTTCAGATCGGGCGTCTTTGCATAGCCGAAGGAGACGGTGTCCCAGAGGCAGAAGCCCCAGCTCCCGGAGGCGCCGATCTCGACGGTATGCTTGCCCTTCTCGAGATAGAAGCTGCCCCAGTTGACGTCATACCACTCGTCCTTCTTGGCAAGGCTCTGCGATGCGACCTGCTCGCCGTCCACAGCGATATTTTGCAGGCGGTCGCCGAGATAGCTGTAAACGCGGGTATGGAGCTCATACATCGCGCCTTCGGTGAGGTCAACATCGAAGGTGACGCCGCCGGCATTGCCTGCCCAGACAAAGCCGGTGCCGGAGTAACCCGGATACTCGTCGTTGTAGACCTTTGTGGTTGCCTGACCGCCCTCAAGGATGGTCAGATCCTCCGCTTCTGCTTCGAGCAGGACCTTGCTGATCTCAGCGGTGGCGGTGCCTGCGGGCATCACGCCGCAGACGGACAGCGTCACGGCTGCTGCGGCAATGCAGGAAGCGAATCTGGTGTGCTTTTTTTTCATAATGTTCCCCCTTACTTCCACGGTGCGGCAGACAGACTGCCGCGGTCATACGGTATACTTTATTATATCACGCTGTATAAAAAAGTGCAAGAGGTTCAGATTCATCTGTCTGATTTCTACAAATGAGACAAAGCGAAAGCGAAGACGCTAATTTTTAATTGGAGATTCTGCCGTGACGCGCAGTCAGCCGATGACTTCATGCATCTGGGCGTTGACCGTTCTGAGATAATCCGTGCACAGCTCGGGGACGCCTTTTTTATCCCAGAGCTCGATGGTGCTGTAATATTTGAGCAGTGTGTTGTTCATGACAACATAGAGCAGCGAGGTGATGCTGCCCTGTGTCATCAGGACGGTCACAGTCATAAGGAGCGAGGAGAAAGCGCCGAACGCGGATCGCCGCTCCTTTTTGGAATCCATGCGCAGGATCGCATGAATGATGGGGGAATTCATAATGCTGCCTTCATACATTGTCAGACCGAGCGTGGAGCGGTCTGTGTTCTGTTTCAGCTCGACCAGATCTGAGAGCTGCAATGCTGCGATCCGCTGCAGAACATCAGCTTCGGTGACAGGCTGCTGCGCCGATGCGGTTACAAGGTTGAATGCTTCCAGCTGCACAGGATCCACGGCAGTCACAGCCGCCGACATCACGGCGAAGTAATCAAGCAGCTCGCTTTGCAGCGCAGCCTCCGGGAACATCCCGTGCAGTGCGCTGAACAATTCGCCTGCCTGTTTTGCCTCTGTGTTCAGGATCATGGAGAACTGCTCCGGGGAGATTGTGATTTCCGCGTTCTTGTCTCCGCTGAATGCAGCCTGCATATTTGTGAGGATGCTGCGCGCCTGATCGACCGGGATTCCGGCTTCATGCAGTACCTCTGCCGTGACGGATACACCGCGGTCTTCTCCGTAAATCTTTTCCAGCAGCGCGTCAATATCCTGCGGGTTCATCGGCTTTTTCTTAAAAATAGACATAGCGTTTCGCTCCCTTCGAGTCAGTGTTTGCAGGCAGATGCCTGCGGTGATTCTATTATAACAAATTGCTGCGGCAATGTCAATGCGTGCGCGGAGCCCGCGCCGGCGGGGAGCCCCCGCTGGCGATTACCTCCGGTCGCCCGACCGAAGACGCCCAATGAAAGATCATTGACGCTGCTGTTCGCAGCTACTGCGGTAGGTGCGTTGAAAAAGTGCGGATAAATATTCAGCGGCGCCGGTGCAGACAAAAGCCGCGAACAGCGGCGTTATATTTAGCTGCTGCACATTCTCTTTCCCGCCTCCCGGAGGCAAATTGCCAGCGGGGGCTCCCCGCCCGCAGGCAAAATGCCTGCACGGGCTCCGTGCAGCTTGACATTCTGCGGGATATTTGGTACAATAGATGTATCACAATTCATCGCGGAAAGGCGGCGTGAATATGTCTGATCTGTACTTCTGCCCGGAGCGCTGGGAACCCGATCCCAATGTCTCCACAAACGAAGCAAAGCAGCTCCGCGTGCATGTCGGCAGCGGAAAAACTGCGGATGCCTGGCAGCTCGGGAGCTATGGGGGCGGCTGGACTGCCATTACCTCGCAGATCCCGATCGAGACCGGCTGGCTGGAGCCCGGCGGCGAATACCGTCTCTGCTTCTGGCTGAACGGCGGTGAGAGCGCAAAGCACGATGAGGTCTGCACGCTCGAGATCTACGGCGACGACTGGGAAAACAGACTGCGATTCCCGCTGAACCGTGACCGCACCCGCCCCATCATGATGAAAAATAACTGGCTGCTCTACGGTGTCCCGTTCACGGCGCCGGAGACGGCAGAGGCGCTGAACTTCCGGTTTGTTGCGGCAAATGCGGTCTGCACAGTCGCCGGTATCCCCGATATGGATATGTCAGCCTGCGAAGCACTGACGCCCGATGAGCGCATCCCGGATGAGCCCCAGCGGCACAATATCTTCTACCCGGAGGGCTACCCGCCCGAGCAGAAGCGGGTCGTGCTCAAGGCGCGCGGTAGAGAGATCTCTGTCTCCGCAGCCGCCGTGAAGATCGCTGCGGGCGCGGCGGCTGCCGTGGTCGGCATGCTGCTGCTGCACGGCATCCGGAAGAAGGAGAAGCGGTGATCCCGCAGATCGGAAGTGAACAGCATGAATGATGTGTTTATCAGCTACAGTTCACGGAATCTGACAGAAGCAGAAGCGCTCCGCAGCGTACTGACGGACGCCGGTATTTCTGTCTGGATGGCGCCGGACAGCATTCCGGCCGGCATGCGCTATATGCAGGCGATCGTTGACGGGATTGACGGCTGCGCGGCAATGGTCGTTGTGGTCAGCGAAGATGCACAGGCGTCGGAACAGGTTGAGCGCGAAGTCAATTTCATGATCTCCTATCATCCGAAGAAGCTGCTCTGTGCGCTGATCGTGGACGGCAATCCGCTCAAAGGGTGGATGCGCCTTGTGCTGCAAAACCGGCAGATCGAAACGGCTGCGCAGATCTGTGCAGGTGACCGCGGCACCGACCGTCTGCTTGCTTCGCTGAAAAAGCTCTGCGGGGCAGCGCCTGCGGCTTCTGTGCCCTTCTCCGCAGACGGCGCGGAATTTGAGATTGCGGACGGCGTGTTGAAACGGTATACCGGCAGCGGCGGGTCCGTATGGATCCCGGCGGGCGTGACGACAATCGGGCAGGGCGCATTTCTTGGGCGCTCTGACATGACATCGGTTCAGTTTCCGTTTTCTCTGACACAGATCGGGCAAAGCGCATTTCAAGGCTGCACAGGGCTCACGGAAATACAGCTCCCGCGGAATCTGATCGTTCTGTCGGCGGATGCGTTTTGTCAATGCACGGCACTTCGCCGCGTGCAGTTTGTCAGGACACCTGCGGCGATCGGCGGCGGTGCCTTTGCGGAATGCACACAGCTGACGGATGTTTTATTCCCGATGGCGTTCATGATCACCTGCGACACGGGCGGCGTCGATATCGGCAGCGGCGTATTTCAGCACACGCCGTTTGCGGAAACGGATCACAAATATATGCGTTATTTCAAATAACACATACAGATATGAAAGGAAAATACACACATGAAACTTGGTATGGTCGGACTGCCGAATGTCGGCAAGAGCACACTCTTCAATGCACTGACAAATGCGGGCGCGGAGTCCGCGAACTATCCCTTCTGCACGATCGACAAGAACATCGGCATCGTCTCGGTGCCGGATGCGCGGCTGGAAAAGCTCGCGGAGATCTATCAGCCGAAGAAATTTACCCCCGCGACGCTGCAATTCGTGGATATTGCGGGCCTTGTGAAGGGCGCTTCCAAGGGCGAGGGCCTCGGCAACCGCTTCCTTGCGGATATCCGTGAGGTCGATGCCGTCATCCATGTCGTGCGCTGCTTTGAGGATGACAACATCGTGCATGTGGACGGCTCGATCGACCCCGCACGCGATATCGAGGTCATCAATCTGGAGCTCATTTTCTCCGATATGGAGCTGCTGGAGCGCCGCATCGACAAGACCGCGAAGCTCGCAAAGGGCGATAAGAAATACGCCGCGGATGTCGAGCTTCTGAAGCGTCTGCTCGCACATCTCTCCGAGGGGCTGCCCGCACGCAGCTTTGACTGCACCGACGACGAGCGCGCTGTCATCGCGGAGACCCCGCTGCTGACCGCAAAGCCGGTCATCTATGCGGCAAACCTCTCTGAGGCGGATTTCTCCGGCGACCTTTCCTCCAATCCGCATTTCACTGCGGTGCAGAAGATCGCCGCACAGGAGCAGGCTGCCGTCTTCCCGATCTGCGCACAGATCGAAGCGGAGATCTCCGGCATGAGCGAGGAGGATCAGGCACTCTTCCTCGAGGAGCTGGGGCTTGAGCAGTCCGGTCTCAACCGCATCATTCAGGCAAGCTATTCGCTGCTGGGTCTCATCTCCTTCCTGACCGGCGGCTCCGATGAATGCCGCGCCTGGACGATCCGCCGCGGCACAAAGGCACCGCAGGCTGCCGGAAAGATCCACTCCGACTTTGAAAAGGGCTTCATCCGCGCAGAGGTCATCTCCTATGAGGACTTCATGGCAAGCGGCGGCAATATGGTCGCGGCAAAGGAGAAGGGACTTGTCCGCATGGAGGGCAAGACCTACGAGGTCGCAGACGGCGACATCATCACATTCCACTTCACATCCTGAGCTTACGAGAGGGGGCGAGCGGCATGCAGCAGGCAATCGCAGAGCAGTGTGCGCGTCTCACGGAGAATTATCAGATTCTGCGCAAATGCGCCTCGGCGGAGCATGAGGAGGTCATTCTCGCGGCGGCGGGCATCATCACTGCGGCAGAGCGGACGGCAGATCCCGCGCTGTATGAGGAGAGCCTTGCCGTGCTGAAAAGCTGCACCAATGTGCTCTCGGAATACCGCGGCACCGGGCAGTTCATCACGGTCTGCAAGATGGCGGTCTCCGGCGATCCCGCGCAGTGTTTCAGCGTGACCGACAGCATCTACCGCACGCTGCACCCGAAGGCGATCGGCAGCGAAAGCGCGATCACGGCAGCGATGATTCTGGCGGATTCCGTGCAGGCGCCCGAAGACTGCGGCATCCTTGCTTCCCGCACGCTGGCGCTCTATCGCCGGATGAAGGGCATGCACCGCTTTCTCACCGATGAATATGATCTGCCCTTTGCCGCTGTGATGGCAGTCACCGGACGGGGGCACGAGGCGATTATGGGCGACGCGGAGGCATGCTTCTCGATCCTGAAATCGCAGAAATTCGCGGAATCCAATGCGATTCAGTCGCTCAGCCATGTGCTCGCGCTCTATCCGGGCAGTGCCGCCGACAAGTGTGCGCTGGTGACGGAGCTCCGTGCGGCGCTGAAAGCTGCGGGGCATGCGTATCCGGCGGGCGGCAGGCTTGCGATGCTCGGCACGATGGCAGGGCTCGGCGAACCGGCAGCGGTGCTCGCAGAGATGATTGCAGAGGCAGACGATTTTCTTGCGGCACAGGAATGCTTCTCCCATGTGCTTTCTTCACCGGGCACCGATGCGCGGCGGATGTATGCCGTGCAGGCGGCGGAGCGTGCGCTCATGGGCAGGAATACCGGCAGCGCGATGCTCAGCGCGTCAATTTCGGCGGCGGTGGCAGAGGCAGTCATGCTCTGGCTGGTGCTGATGACGGCGGCCAGCGTGTGAGATGTATGCGAAATGAAAACAGCCCGCGGTACAGGCAAAGTACCGCGGGCTGTGTGTTTCAAATGACGGGGTCCGGGGACAGCGTCCCCATTATCAATCCATCGCGTCAGCGATACCTCTATCCCTCGCGCTTTGCGGCGGCGCGGAGATTGGCTGTCATGCCGAAGAGCGCCAGCACAATCGCTGCTGCGGAGCCGAGCACCGGCACCGTCAGATCCCAGCCGGTATCATCGACGCGGCTGCCGAGCACGGCGCTGTCAATGAGCTCGCCGCTGCCGTCGCGCACGGAGTAGTTGATGTTGTTGCCTTCGATGCTGTCAATCGTGACATAAGCGCCGATCGTCTCGCCCATCTTCGTGAGAATATCGAGCACAACGCTCTTATCGCTCGGGCTGAGCTGCTTTAAGATGCTTTTGCGCTGTGCGGCGGAGAGCGAGCTCAGAAACGCGGCTCTGTCGCCCTCTGTGAGCGAGGAAACATAATTCTGCTGCTCAGCGAGCGAGAGCTCCGAGAACGGGCGCTCCGTCGAAGCGGTTGTGGCTTGTTCCCAGATCGTGCGCGTGAACGCCTGCGTGGAGGGCGGGAAGACATGCGATTCCAGATAGGCGTCGATGTCATCCTCGAAGATGTAGACATTTTCAGCGAGCACTTCATAGGTCTGGTAGACCGTTTTATCCTGATATGTGATCATCATGCCGAACTCATCGTGCTCGGACTGATCGTACTGATTCTGCAGCGACTGGATGAAGCCGTCCGGCGCACCGATCTCGCGCAGTGCCGCATAGACATCCTCAATGGTGCCCGCCGCGCCGGCGTGAAGGCTCATCATCCCTGCCGAGAGCAGCACGGCAGCCGCCGCGGCAGCAGCCTTTGACATTCCCTTCATAATAGCTCCTTTCCGATTCCCGGAGCGGGGTCTGTCCCCGCTTTTGTTTATCGGCAACACCGCACAAAGCCCGCCTGACGGCTTGGCAGCGCATCTGCTTGCATCTTTTCCGCCATCTTGCACAGAAATTCCTTGCTGGGCGCCAGCCCAGCGGCGTCATTTCTATACAATCTGACGAAAAATCTGACTGCGCATCTGCACCACCAGCTCTGTGCGGTGTTGCCTATACTTTATCTCTAGCAGTATACCACAAAACCGCGAAAATTGCAAGACCGTGCGGTGCATTCTCATATTGTGGCAGAAAAACGCGGAAACCGCAAACCGTTTTTCGTGCAGATTCAAAAAATGCACCCCCGCAAAATGCTTGACAACGCCGCAAAAACACTGTATAATATAAGTTGAGAATCTGTGGATCATTCACAGCGAACATACAGGAAGGTTAAACATATGGATCAGAATGAGAAGAAACCTGTGAGCTTTGCCGGCGGCGCCTTCAGTGTGCTGCTCGCAGTGCTCGTGCTCTGCGGCATCTGCCTCCTGATCGCGAGCTTTGCAGGAAATGACAAGCAGCCGACCGGCACCGTCTATCTCCGCGAAAGCCTGCATGTCTGGAACACCGGCGTATTCCCGAAGCCGGAGGAGTTCCTGGCGGACAGCGCAGATTATATGGTCTCCTCCGTGCGCTATCAGCGTGCCCCGAAGGATCAGGACGGCACGCAGACCGTCGCGCTCGAAATGCAGCTTGAGGACGGCACCACCCGCATCGAGACTTCAGAGCTCACGATCGAGAGCCCGGAGATGACCTGGGAGATCGGCACGGAGGTCGATATCCATGAGATGCTGGGGGAGGCATACGCCGATGCGGAGCTGCTCGATACGCTCCCGCCGCGTGTGCTGCCCGGTGATTATTTTGTCAATGTGAAGATCGGCGGCGAGGTGATCCCGTTTATTCTGCATGCGCAGGATACGACCCCGCCTGCTGTGAAGTTCGTCGATCCGCTCGTGTTCCATGTCGGCGATATGGTGCTGGAAAAGCATTTCGTCGATTCCTGGGAGGACATCTGCAATGAGGTCACCTTTGTGCTCTCCGCCGATGTCAACACCGCCGAGCCCGGCGTCTACCCGATTTCAATGACCGCGACCGACGAAAACGGCAACGGCATTACCTATGATCTCACCTACACTGTGATCGAATAACCGAAGGAGCATTGCGACATGGCTGAGACCGTGCGGTATCATATCCCCGATTTTCTGAAGCATTTTTCGCTCAATATGCATCTGATCAGGATGATGCAGCAGCGCCCGGAGGCGTTCCGCGAGGGTGCCGTGATCGGCTCGGTGTACGGCGTCTTCCCGACTGCCGTCTGGAACGGCGGACGGTATTTTCATGGAAACTGCGACGAGCGTGTCATAAAGGAAGTCTTAAAGCAGTTCAATGCGCTCGGGATCCCCTGCCGCTATACCTTTACAAACCCGCTGCTCACAGAGGAGCATCTGTCCGATAAATTCTGCAACCGCCTGATGCAGCTTGCGGACAACGGGCTCAATGAGGTGATCGTCGCCTCGCCGCTGCTCGAAAGCTATATCCGTGAGAAGTATCCGCGCTTCCCGCTCGTTTCCTCGACCTGCAAGGCGATCACCGACCCTGCCGCGCTCGAAGAGGAGCTTCAGAAGGATTACGCGCTGGTGGTGCTCGATTACCGCCACAACAACAACTGGGATGTGCTCTCGCAGATCTCAAAGCCTGAGAAGTGCGAGATCCTTGTCGATGCCTGCTGCGACCCGGACTGCCCGCGCCGCAGAGCGCACTATGAAAGCATCGGCAGATCGCAGATCAGATACGCAAAATGGGCAAAGCATGCAAAGCCGGGCGAGCGTCCGCCGCAGCTTGAGGTGCAGAGCTTCCGCTGCAAGTATATGGAGCTGCCGCTCTATCAGACGACCGGCTTCCGCACGCATGTGACGCCGCAGGACATCGAAGAGAAATATGTGCCCGCCGGATTCCGAAATTTCAAGCTGGAGGGGCGTTCCCTGCCGGATATTGACGTGCTCGAGACCTATGTATATTATCTGGTGAAGCCCGAGATGCAGAATGAGATCCGCCTCGATCTGCTGCTGCGGCTCACCGGAAAATATAAATATTTCTGAGAAACAAAAGGGGTTGGGTTACCATGGGATTGTTCAAAAAGAGACAGGGCGACAAGATCCGCTATAAGTTCAAGGACCGCGTGGAGCGCGGAGAATTCCGCGGGAGCGAGATCGAGGAGCTTGTAATGCCCGATACGGTGCGCATCGTTGCGGAGAGCGGCTTCCGCGAGAGCCGGAAGCTCCGCATGGCATCGCTGTCCGATCAGCTCTGCGAGATCGGCGCCTATGCCTTCCGCGACTGCGATATGCTGGAGAATATTGTCATGCCCGGCGAAATGCACTATCCCGACGGCTCAAACGGCATGATCGGCATCGGTGCGTTTGAAGGCTGCGGGCTGCTCAGAGAGATCACGATTCCGAGCGGCATTTCCGTCATCAACGCAAACTGCTTCCACAACTGTGCCGCGCTGGAGACCGTGACGCTGCCGCGCAGTGTGCGTGCGATCCGCAGCGGCGCCTTTGCAGGCTGCGCGAGACTGAAAACGCTGAATTTTTCCGTGACGCCCGAGCTCATTGCGATTGACGCTTTCACGGATACGCCGCAGCTTGAGCGGATCCTTTCCGTCCGCAAGCCGGTGCTGACGGTCATTCACAATTTCTCCTACGGCCTGCCGGAGATCTTCCAGTTCACGGCAGCGACGCGCATGATCGGCGTCGAGCAGACGGAGGGCGATATGTCCATCCAGATCGACGACATTGACGACAAGCGCATTGCCTTCCGCATCACGCGCTACACGCATGCGGGCGGCAGCCATGTGGTGCCGCTGAATCAGTCGACTGTGCTCTTCCATGAGGAATATGAGTGCAGCGACAGAGTCGGCACGCGCAGGGAAGAGATCGTCGCGACCTATCGCTGAGCAAAAGCGTTCCGGCAGATTGTGCCGGAGCGCTTTTTTGATTGACAGAAACGGCAGAGAATGCTATAATAGGATTACTGTAAAATGAAATGCGCAATTCGCAATGAAGGTGTCGGCTTGCGCCGACGGATTCAGAACGGGCTTTGCCCAAACCCGATGAGAGTTTTCCTGCAAGGAAGGGTTTGGGGCGTCAGCCCCATTCAGAATCATCGCGAAGCGATACCGCAATTGCGAATTGCGAATTGCGGATTGCGAATTTGAAAGGCGGTTATATATCATGTATCAGATCATCAGCCGGAAGGCACTGAACCGCACCGTCACCATGCTTGAGATCGAAGCACCGCTTGTCGCGAAAAAGGCAAAGGCGGGGCAGTTCATCATCCTGCGCGTCGATGAGGACGGCGAGCGCGTGCCGTTCACGGTCTATGACACCGACAAGGAACGCGGCACGGTCTCGATCATCTTTCAGGTGCTCGGCGCGACCACCAAAAAGCTCGATGCCAAGCGGGAAGGGGAGTATCTCTGCGACTTTGCGGGTCCGCTCGGCATCGCGACGGAGACCACAGGCAAGCAGCGCGTCTGCGTGGTCGGCGGCGGCGTCGGCTGCGCGATTGCACTCCCGATCGCACGCGCCTTCAAGGAAAACGGTACCGATGTCACAAGCATCATCGGCTTCCGCACACGCGAGCTCATCATTCTGGAGCAGGAGTTCCGTGCGGTCTCCGACCGCATGCACCTCATGACCGATGACGGCTCCTTCGGCGAGCACGGAAATGTCTGCATGCCGCTCGTGCAGATGCTCGGCGCCGGGGAGCAGTTTGACGAGATCATCGCCATCGGTCCGATGATGATGATGAAGTTTGTCGTCGAAGCGGCAAGACCCTACGGCACGCCGGTCACGGTCTCGATGAATCCCATCATGATCGACGGCACGGGCATGTGCGGCGGCTGCCGCGTAACGCTCAACCGAAACGGCGAGCGCATCACGAAATTTGCCTGCGTGGACGGCCCGGATTTCAACGGCTACGAGATCGACTTTGATGAGGCAATCTCCCGCAACCGCATGTATGTCGATTTTGAACGCCGCGCATATGAGAATACCTGCAATCTGCTGCGGGCACGGGAAGAGAGGTAAACAGCATGGCGATCATACCGAAGAAGCATGAGATGCCGGCGCAGCCGCCGGTCGTGCGCGCACGGAATTTCCGTGAGGTCGCGCTCGGCTATGACGAGGAGACGGCGGTCGCTGAAGCAGAGCGCTGCCTGCACTGCAAAAATCAGCCCTGCGTCAGCGGATGTCCTGTCAATATCGCGATCCCCGATTTTATCAGGCTCATCACGGAGCACAACTATGAGGGTGCCTATCAGGTGATCACGCAGTCCTCATCGCTGCCGGCAGTCTGCGGCAGAGTGTGCCCGCAGGAGAGCCAGTGCGAGAGCAAATGCACGCTCGGCATCAGGTTTGAGCCGGTCGCGATCGGCAGGCTTGAGCGCTTTGTCGCCGACCGTCACAACAGCACTGTCACGGAACCGCCCGCAAAGCCCGCCCCGAACGGGCACCGCGTCGCTGTCATCGGCTCGGGACCTTCGGGTCTCACCTGCGCGGGCGACCTTGCAAAGCAGGGCTTTGCCGTCACCGTCTATGAGGCGCTGCATACCGCAGGCGGCGTGCTGGTCTACGGCATCCCGGAATTCCGCCTGCCGAAAACGATTGTCGCGCACGAGGTCGAAACGCTGATAAGCCTCGGCGTGCAGATCGAGACGAATATCATCATCGGCAAAACGCTCACCGTCGATGAGCTTTTTGAAATGGGCTATGAGGCGGTGTTCATCGGCTCGGGCGCGGGTCTGCCGAATTTCATGGGCATCCCCGGCGAGAGCTACAAGGGTGTCTATTCCGCGAATGAATATCTCACGCGCAGCAATCTCATGCGCGCCTATCTCGATGATCCGGTGACGCCGATCATGAAGCACGGCAAGGTCGCGGTGGTCGGCGGCGGCAATGTTGCGATGGATGCAGCCCGCACGGCACTGCGGCTCGGCGCGGAGCATGTGTATATCGTCTACCGCCGCTCGATGGACGAGCTGCCCGCCCGCCGCGAGGAAGTGGAGCACGCGCAGGAGGAGGGCATCGAGTTCATGCTGCTGACGAATCCGACGGAGGTGCTCGGCTACCGCAACCCGGATGTCCCGCGCGATGAGCGCAACGGCTTTGTCACGGGGCTGCGCTGCATCCGCATGGAGCTCGGCGAGCCCGACGAAAAGGGCAGACGCCGTCCTGTGCCGGTCGCGGGCTCGGAGTTTGATCTGCCGGTCGATACGGTCGTCATCGCGATCGGCACCTCACCGAATCCGCTGATTAAATCGACGACAGAAGGGCTGGAGGTCAACCGGCGCGGCGGCATTGTTGTCACGGAGGAGGGGCTTACCTCCCGTGCGGGCGTCTATGCGGGCGGCGATGCCGTCACCGGCGCCGCTACGGTCATTTCCGCGATGGGCGCCGGCAAGACTGCGGCAAAGGCGATCGCGGCAGCGCTGCTGCAAAAGGGATAATATGAGAAAAGGCTGGTGCCTCTGCATCAGCCTTTTGGTATATATGAAAAAACGCCGGATCTGCGACAAAAGCATGCAGATACGGCGTTTTGCTTGGATGGAGGCGACGGGAATTGAACCCGTGTCCGAAAACCGCTCCCTCCGATCATCTACGAGTGTAGTTTGTCTATTGAGCTTTCCTGACGCAGCGCCGGCAAACAGGCTATACGGCAGGGCAGCGCATCATACAACTGCGGCTTATGCGCATCGGCAGCAGTCGTTCACCGCGTCATGACGCCGGTACCTGAGCCCGCGGTATGCTCAGGCCGACGGACGGCCTTAAGCGGCCATCAGAACGGAATCGTTGTTCTCGTTTAAATTTATAAGGTTGCATGTTTTACGGGAATGCACCCGACTCGCCGATCCGATTTCACAGCCCCCGTCGAAACCTTTACGCCCCCGTGACGGAGAACCGATTGTCCTTCTGACTATACCGCATCTGCGGCATTTTGTCAGTTGCTTACTGATTCCGTGATTTCACTGCGCGGTCGATGTCGCGGTTTGCCGAGCGGATTGCCGCATCCTCGCGCTTGTCATAGAGCTTTTTGCCCTTGCAGAGACCGAGCTGCACCTTGACTCTGCCGTCCTTGAAATAGAGCGAGAGCGGGATGAGCGTAAGCCCCTGTGTCTTGAGCGTGCCGAACAGTTTGAGAATCTCGCGCTTGTGCATGAGCAGTCTGCGCGGACGCCGCGGCTCGCGGTTGAAGACATTGCCCTTTTCATAGGGCGATACATGCATATCGCGGAGGAAGAGCTCACCTGCTTCGATCGTACACCAGCTGTCCTTCAGATTCACATTGCCGTTCCGGATGGATTTGACCTCTGTGCCGATCAGCTCGATTCCTGCTTCATAGGTCTCCAGCACGAAATAGTCATGCCGCGCCTTGCGGTTCTCTGCGATCTGTTTTGTGCCTGTCTGCCTGATGGGAAGCCCCTCCTTTCATTTGCAGTATCTCATTATAACATGTTTCGGCGCGGCTGTCAAGTTACAGTTCGGTTAATCGCGGCGGTTCGGCAGGAGGCGGCAGAATACGCATACAAAAGACAGCCGCCCCCGATGCTGTGAACGTCTCGGGAGCGGCTGCGCGGCATTACTCTGCATTGCAGAAATCGTCGTAATAGAAAACATCCTCGGTGGTGAGCTTTCCGTTTTCGCAGGAGACCGTGATGCGGCTGACACGCGCTGTGAGATCGCCGCAGGTGACAAGATCCTCGCAGTCCTCGCCGCAGTAGCCGATGTAGCGCAGCACGGTGCTCCGCATTCTGCGGTTGCTGCACTGAATCCGCCAGCGCAGGCCGTCGTTCGGGTCATAGAGGAACTGCTTATCCATGAGAATCTGCCGGACGCGTGTGATGCCGCGCCGCTGTGCCTCCGGGTTCGAGGCGGTGTAAATGCCGTAGCTGCCGTCGAGATCCGCCATGTCGATGCGGCTCAGCATATCGCCTGCATAAGTACCCGTGCCGCGCATGAGCAGGGAATCTGCGGGGAGCGTGATCGCCGCGGTGCCTGTCTGCGGGGAGACGCAGAGCAGATTCGGCACGCGCACATACGGATAGCAGCCGCAGAGCTTATAGCTGAATGCGGTGAGCGTATCCCACATGCCGGCGTTTTCCTTCACATAGACATAGCGCACGGTGCTCTCGCCCTCCTGATAGGTGATATGCGGGAGCTGATAGGTTGTCATCAGGGAGGCAAGCGTCACATTGAAATACAGCCCCGGCACAAGCTGATTCTGCGTGAGCACAGAGGTGAAGCTGCGGGCACGGATGCGCAGGACGCGCCGATTGTTCTCCTACGTATACTGCGCCTCGCGGACAATGCCGTCATGGAGCAGCCTGCCGTCGAGCGTGAACTGCACTCTGAGCGGGATGCTGTCGAAATATTCCTGTGCGGGCATTGTGATATCCAGCGAGGAATCCGGCTGATAGCGGTCGCGGACAAGCACAAAGCGCAGGCATTCCCGCAGCTCGAAATAGCCGGAAGCCGTGAAGCATTTGCAGACGGTATTCATGCGCTGTCCGCCCCTTTCAGCGTACCGAGCAGCGTGAGCGACACGGCGGCTTCGTGATGCTGCGGCTCGGCGGAGCAGGAGAGCGCCGTAATGCGCATATCCTGAAACTCCATGCCGCGGAATGCGAAGGCAAATGCCGCATCGCCGGAGAGGAGCGCCCGCAGGCTGCCGGGGAGCGATGTGCCGTCATCGGGGACAGCGCGCCCGGAGAGCGTGAGCGTGCAGGGGAGCTCGCCGAGCAGCGTGACGCGCTGTGTGCCGTCGCAGAGTGTCTGCTGCACGGTTTTGCGCTGCACCTGCACGGAAAACTGCTCTGCGTAAAGCGTGACGCCGCCGAGCGTGACCGCCGCAGCGGTGCTGTCTGTGCGGAGGGTATTGATCGCTGCCATTATGTGACCGCCTCCTCTCTGCTGACGCGCAGAAGCAGGGCACGCAGGCTGACAGTGCCCTCGCGGACAAGCCGGTCGAGCGTTTTGTCGCAGCGCGTCTCGCCGAGCTTTGCGTGCGTGATCGGGTATCCGCCGCGGAGCATCACCGGGAGAACATAGAGCTCCCAGAGAATTGCGAGATCATCCGGGTCGCTCCGCGGCATGCCGTGCAGACGGAAGCGGAGCGTCAGCTCTGCGGGGGAGGCGGTGCCGCCCGGATAGGCAAGCGGCGGCTCTGTCTGCATCGCCGAGACTGCCAGCGTGACAAATATCGGTGCACGCGGGAGCGGTGCACCCTCGCGTGCAAACTCCGTGAAAGCCGTGACGCCCGCATCCGTGAGTGCATCGGCGATTTCTCCGGCGAAGGTCTCAAGATATGCCATGCAGAAGCCTCCTTTCAGCGGATGCCGCGGAAGACAAAGCTGCCGGACGGCGCCTCGCGCAGCAGGTCGGACGCCGCCTCGCGGTATGCAAGACACAGGCGCTCGGCGAGCGTGCAGGGGACAGTGTCATCGCGCTTTGCGCTGACGCTGCCCGCATAGGTCGGGGAGAGGGCACCCTGTGCGGCGATCAGGCGGCGGTATTGCAGATTTGCGAGCGCTGCGGCGTAATAGCAGAGCCGGACATCGGTGCAGTCTGCGCCGTCGCGCAGCTCGCGTTCGGTCTGCGCGACGGCAGCCTCTGCAATGCCGCGCCAGGGGTCGGCGGTTTCGAGACAGGCAAAGAGCGCAAAGAGCTGCATCACCTTTGCCTCACAGATCGCGGATTCTGCCATGACAGTCACTCCTTTTCTGCGGCGTTCATGCGGTAGGCGCTGTACTGCGGCGCAGCGGTTGCGGGGGCTGTGCCGGAGAGCTGAGCGGGTGCCGCGCTCGGGCTGAGCCGCATTTGCAGCGACTTTTGCAGCGCGAGCAGCTCCTGCAAATTGAGATGCACGGCAGTTTCGGCGAGGAGCTTGGCGCTTGTCTCGCTCTCCTGCTGCCAGCAGAGCCGCACCACATCGCGCCGGATGACCTCCGTCACCTCGTCGAGCTGCGCGGCGGTCTGTTCGAGCAGGCGGCGGAGTGTCTGCTTCTCGCTGTCGCCGGAGCCGCCGAGTGTCTTTGTGACGCCTGCACCGCGCTGTGCGGGCACGGCGACAAAGCTCCATTCATAGACATCGGAGATGCCGTCCAGCAGTGCATAGCAGCGCTTGCCGCCGTACTGCTTGCCCTTCAGATGGCTGCACGGCTGCTCGATGCGGTTTGCGCCGCAGACAGAGCAGATCTGCCGCGTCACGGCGACCGAGACAGAGACTTCCTTCTTGATGCCTGCTTCGATCTCGCGGATGAGATCGGCATTCCGCTCTGTGCGCACCATATAGGCATTGGCTTTCAGATACTGGTAGGGCTTGCCTGCCTTTGTGGTGCGGGTGCTGTCGGTGCAGAGCGCAGTGCGGAAGATGCGTGCGGTCTGGTTGCCGGCATGCGGGTCATGATCAAAGATGCCCGTGACGCCGACAAACCGCTTCTGCATTTCGGCAAGGGCATCCTCCGTGAAGCAGTCGCCGTCGCGGTCGATCTCATTGTCGCAGAGGATGAGGTCGAAGAGATAGACCTCATCTGCGGTATGCTTGCGGCGGGTGAACTGATTGAGCTGATCGAGCATCTGTTCGCTGAGATTGTTGTCCATTTGTCCTCCTTTCGGCGCAGAAAGCGCGCGGGCGCCGCGCGTTTGTTCACAGCGCCCGTGCAGAGAATGAAGTTGCTGCGGGGAGCCCCCGGCGGGGTTTGTCGATGTTTGCGAAGCAAACTCGACTGCTTTCGCATGGGGCAGCGCCCCATGATAGAATTGTCGCGAAGCGACATCTCTTTTACGTCCACGCAAGCACAGCGGTCGCGCCGGACATGAGCGGCTGGAAGCCGATGCGCACCGACACTGCGATGCGGTCAAGCTGGCAGTCGATCAGACGGTCGGATTCCAGCAGCACATCAGAGCCGGTCATGCACTCAAGCGCAAAGCCCTTCGAGATGCCGATGACCGTCTTGTCATTCAGCGCAGCGGAGCGAATCAGCTTTGCGCCGAACGGCAGGCGGATCGAGCCGTCGCTGCCGAGGGTGCGGTCGCGCATCTCGGTCATCGCGAGAATCGCAGCCACATTCTTCGGCGAGGCGATCACAGTCGTGAGATCGTAGTCTGCAAACTTGCCGTAGAGCGCGGCGAGATCCGCATAGGCGAGAGAATTGCCGATCAGACCGAAGCTCGTGACGGAGTTCTTCAGCACGGTGAGCGCCGTGCCTGCGATTGCACCGGCGAGCTTGTGGCCGACTGCGCGGAGCATCACGGCAAAGACGTCGATGCGCTGCTGACGCACGGTCTCATAGGAAGCGGTGATCAGTCTGCCGTACTTGTCAAGCGAAACGGCATTTGCCGCCTCTTTGATCGCGGTCTTCTTGAGCACAGCGCCCTCTGCGGTTGTCGCGGAATAGGCGCCGTCGGTCTCGTCGATCGAGAAGCCCTTGCAGCTCGTGCCGTTCACAGCAGTCACGGCAGCGGTGAGCTCCGGCAGGATGGATTCCTCCATGCCGCGCTTCACGGCTCTGCGCACGAACTCCGGGAAGAGCACGGCGCTTTCGGTCGTGGTGAAGAACTTTTCGACCGTGTCGCAGTTTTCGCCGGAAACATGGATGTCAAAGCGCTTGAGCTGACGCTCGAAGGCGTCCAGTGCGGCAAGCTCCGTGCCTGCATACTGCGCAGAGGGATCGGCAGCCTCGAGTGCCTCGGAGAAGCTGCGGTTTGCGAGATGATACATGCCCTTTTCGAGTTTCACTTCGTTATACATATATATGCTCCTTTCAGTCCGGCTGCGCAGCATCGAGTCTCTGCTCGATCTCACGCGCCTGTGCATTCTTAAGACGGGCTTCTGCAAGCTCGGTCTCATCCTGTAGATTGATGGTATCCCATTCGACAGAAGGCGTGTCGGGGAGGCCTGCGCCGCGGAGAACGGCGGCTGCGATTTTTGTGAGCTGCGGTGTGAGGATGCGCCGGAAATATTCCAGCTCAGAGGTGAGGATATCTGCCTGCTGCGCGGACATGCGCTCGGTCGTTGACCACGAAAATCCGAGCAGGAAGGGCGGGATGGAGAGCTTTGAGACGATCTGCTCCAGAAGCTGACGCACGGGAACATTCGTGTCAAAGAGCCGGTTCTCTGCGCCGATGACCTTGATATCGACATCACCGACTGCGACGAAATCCTGCACCTCGCCGTACCGCGCTGCCCGGATGCCGTCCGACCACGCATCTGCGATGGCTTTGGCATGCTCCGAGGCATAGGCGGCGGCATCGCCCGAGGGGTGATAGGTCACGGCATAGCGGACATTGCCGGCGCGCTCGTAATTCTGCCCGATGCATTCGTAGATGCGCAGAAGGATCTGCGAGACAGCAGGCAGTCCGCGCAGGACGGACACGCCGTAGATGCTGCCTGCGGGCGGGTCAAGCGCCGCAAAGAGAATGCGCTCGGGGTGTGGGAGCGGCTGCGGCTTCTTTGCGCCGGGCGGCATGACCGAGAAGCTGCACTGCCCGGGGCTTTCCGCCTGCACATGCAGCAGCGACGGATGCGCTGTCAGGAGCGCGGCGGGTCTGCCGTCCGCATCGGGGAGCCATTCGCCCGCGGCATTGCCGTAGGTCAGCAGGCTGTCGAGCATCTGATCGGCAAAGAGCCCGAGCGAGATACCGCCCGCATTGACCGGCACCTCTGCGGCAAAGCGGTCGAGCAGTGCCTGCCCCTCCGCCGATTCCGCCCTGAGCCGGAAGCCGCCTGTCAGCCGCACGATCTTGCGGATCGCCGCGTCGATCACCGGCACGGAATACCGCAGTGCGTCATAGAGCTGCCATTCCTGCGGAGCGGGTGGGGGCGGCGCGCAGAGCGGCAGATGCGTGTGCTGCGGCGGCTTTGCACCGGCTGTGACTGCCGCGGGAAACGCTGCCGACCGCACAGGATGCGGCTTCCGTCTGCGCTGCAAAAATGAAAATGCCATGCGCTGATTCCTCCTTTCAGATAAAATGTGTCTGCGGAAAGGCGCCTTGTGCTATCGCCGCACGGAGGCAACAAAGAACGGTGCTTCCGGCTCTTTGTCGATGACCGTGCTGACGAAATAGCGGATGTCATCCATCGCGTGATCGTTCTCCTTCAGCGGCGCGTCCTTCCCTGCCTTGTCATCCCAGGCATAGAGCGTGAATTCACGCAAAGTGTCTGTGCAGCCGGGCGAAATGCGGATCTCCCCGCTCCGAACGGCATCGGCGACTCTGCGGATGCCGGAGAGCACATCGTTTTTTGCGGGGATGACACGGTATTGCCCGTGCTTCCGGATGCAGGCAATGAAGCTCGCCGCGGAAGGATCGACCACGATCGGATCGACGGGTCTGCCGCCGATGAGTGCACAGAGCGCGGCGTAATGCTCCTCATCGGTGCGCGGGAGGCCGGTCTTCCTGCCGTCGTAGTAGCTTTCGGCGATGCGGTACCAGCAGCCGCGGCAGAGCGCCCAGAGCCCGAAGGAGGCGGGGTTCATCGTGCCGTAGTCGCAGGAGACCGCATAGCGCTCAGGCTCCGCGTCCGGCTCGCCCGTGTGGAGCGATGCGCGGAACATCGGATAGACAAGCCCCTGCGCCGCCGTCCAGACGCCGCGCACATAGCGGTCGTAGAAGGCGCCGGTATAGAGCCGTTCATAGCGCTTTCGGATCGCGGGCGTCAGAGAGGCGTTGTCGCGCATCGTGAAGTGCAGATAGAGCGCATGCTTCTCCTCCGTTTTGCAGATCCACTCGCGGTAGAACCAGTGGTCGGGGCGGTCGGGATTGCAGGAAAACCAGAGCCGGGAACCGGGCACGGAGCAGCGTGCCAGCGCCTGCTCGACGAATGATCTCGGCATCAGCGCGACCTCATCGAGCAGCACACCGGCAAGTGTGATGCCCTGAATGAGCGACGCAGAGGCTTCATCCTTTCCGCCGAAGCAATAGAAGCGGTTGACATGGCTGCCGAGCCGGATATCGAGGAAGGAGCGGCTGACCCGCTCTGTGACCTCGAAGCCGAGCGTGCGGAGCTGCGCGGCGAGCGGCGTGATGACATTGCGGCGCAGTGCGGTGACGGTTCTGCCGCAGACCGCGAAGCTCTGTCCCTGAAAGCAGGTGCTTGCCCAGATGACAAAGCCGATGGAGAGTGCGGTCGTCTTGCCGGAGCGCACGGCGCCGTCGCAGATGACCGCGTCATATTTGCGGTACTGCGGCATATGCCACCAGTTGACGGCGAGCAGCTGCTTTTTCGAGAAGGGCACGGGCGTCATCCGGCATCCTCCTCACGGGCGTCGGAATCTGCTGCATTTTCCGCACCGCTGAGCGCCGCGAGCAGCGCGGAGGCAGCCGCCGCGGAATCTGCGGATGCCGCACATTCGAGCAGGCGCTCCATCGCCTTCTGCCGGTCAAAGAGCTTTACCTCAACGCCGCCGCCTTTGTCGCGTTTCAGCTCGGAAACATGGAACAGATCGAGCGCAGAGAGCGTGCTGTCCGACGGCATTTCGTCTGCAAATACGAGCTTTGCTGCGTCATTGGCGGCGCCGAAGGCAAGCCGCGCAAGCCCTGCGATGCAGAGGCTTTGCAGCGGGAGCGGGGGCTGTGCCGCGAGCTGGCTGAGGTAGCTTCTGCATGCGGGTGTCTGCAAAAGCCGGAGTGCCTCCTGCTCGGCGGTCTCAGCGGGGAAGCCCGCTCTCCTTGCGGCTTCGGCGGGATTGCCGAGTGCCATGAACCACCGGCAGAACGCACGGCGGTCCGGGGAAGGGGACTGCTGCATAGGATCATCGCCTTTCCGTATCCGATGTGAGGCGGCTGAATGTGTGTGCGCTGCACAGATGCGCCTCCATAAGCAGCGGGTTTTTCGCGAAAAGTTGTACGTCAGCGTACAACTTTTTTCATCTAACAAAACAATTTCGGCGATCTGCACTATGCAGCGGAGAGAAATCCGGCTCTGGTTATGCGTTTTCACATATACAAAAAAAACCCTCACCGCCGTCTCTGTTACGGCGATGAGGGGATCATCCTCTCCGTATATTATGCCTTCTCCTGTGTCTCATCGACAAGCTGCCGGAGCGTTGTCTCAGCCATCTGCCGCTCCATTGCCGACTGAATGTCCGTCAGGCGGCTGTCCATGACGGTGTGGATATTTCTTCCGACAGGGCAGAGCGGGTTCGGGTTCTCGTGAAAATGAAACAGCGCCTCGTCCTTTTCCACTGCCCGGAAAACATCCAGCAGCGTGGTTTCTTCGGCGGGTCTTGCGAGATGCGCACCGCCGACGCCTGCCCGGATCCCGACCAGACCGGCGGCGGAGAGCTGCCCCAGCACATTCCGCACGATCACGGGATTCACGCCGATGCTGCCTGCCAGAAATGCGGATGTGACCTTTTCGCGCTCCTGAAACATCGCGGTACACACAAGAATGTGCACGGCGATGGTAAATCTCGATGAAAACTGCATATGCGGTTCCTCCTTTGCGCTTCTATTGTATCACAATTTGGTTGTAATGTCAATCGTTACAATAAACGCTCTGCCGGTTTGTGCAGGCTGCTGAAATTTCGTTGTAACCGTTGGCATTACAGCGAAATTATGCTATACTGTCGTTGTAATCGAAACGGTTACAACACAATGCAAACGGAGGTTTTTATTATGTGTAATTTCAGTAAGGTCAGTGTCGGTCAGGATGCCAGAACGGAGCTGCACGATCAGCTCGGTCTGACAGGAGCGGAGATCAGCGTCAACAATCTGCCCGCAGGCGCATCTGTGCCGTTTGTGCATTCGCATAAGCAGAATGAGGAGATCTATGTGATTCTCGCGGGCAAGGGCAAGGCGGTCATCGACGGCGAGACCGTCACGCTGCACGCCGGCGACTGGGTGCGCATCGCACCGGCAGCCAAGCGGCAGTTCTTCGCCGCAGAGGATTCCGGCATCAGCTATGCCTGTACGCAGGTCAAGGCGAATTCGCTGGAAGCCTATACCGCAGAGGACGCTGAGATCTGGCAGTGAGCGCGGAGCCGGCGCAGGCAGTATTCTCAAGTCAACTGACTGTTCTGGGCCAGCCTGTGCACCGGGGAACGCTGTCCCCATTACAGATTATCGCATCAGCGATACATTACAAACAGCAGCCGCAGGGTCTTCATGACGGATCCTGCGGCTTTTTATTGCAAGAACTGCACATTCTCTAGCATTTCTGTATTTTTTGAATTGCCAGTGTATGCCGGCTGCGCTATAATGAATGTAAAATCGGCGCAGTGTGCACAAGTTTTTGGCGATTCAGTCCTGCGGGCAGCGTTTGGGAGTATCCTGCATGAGAATGGCAGAAAAGGTCATTGCAATTCCCGGCAGAATCCTATATGATGAAACTGCGGTACTGTACGCAGAAAGCCGGCACCGTGCCGATAAAAAGAAAAAATCAATACAGAACCAAGGAGGATTTGAAATGAAACAGGTTTCAGGGGGAAACCGTGCCGCAAAGCAGATCCTGCGGAGAACCGCAGCGATTGCAGCAGCGTCCGTGATGGCGCTCGGCACAGGGCTTTATCTGCCGAAGCAGGGGAATATACCGATTGCAGAGGCAGCCGACATGCACATCGAGGATTTCACGCTCCGTGATCTCACGATGACCGACCCTTACTGCACCAACGCATTCTCGAAGGAGATGGACTATCTGCTCTCCTTCGATACGGAGCGCCTGCTCTGCGGCTTCCGCGAGAATGCAAAGCTCTCGACCAACGGCGCACGCCGTTATGCAGGCTGGGAGAACACCCTGATCGCGGGTCATACCGTCGGTCACTATCTCTCCGCGTGCGCACAGGCGTATCAGAATCCCGCGCTGACCGCTGCGCAGCGTGCAAAGCTCGATGACATCCTCGACAAGCTCCTCTCCGGGATGCGCACCTGCCAGCAGAATTCCAAGGGACGCCCCGGCTTCCTCTGGGCAGGTCAGATCAAGGATTCCAACAATGTCGAGAAGCAGTTTGACCTCGTGCAGCAGGGCAAGACGAATATCATTGACGAGTCGTGGGTGCCGTGGTATACGATGCACAAGCTCGTGCAGGGTCTTGTCGATGTCTACAACATGACCGGCAAGTCCACGGCGAAGGATATTGCATCCGCGCTCGGCGACTGGACCTATAACCGCTGCTCCACATGGAATCAGCAGACGCACAACACCGTGCTTTCGATCGAATACGGCGGCATGAATGACTGCCTCTATCAGCTCTATGCGATCACCGGCAAGGATACCCACGCTGCCGCTGCACATTATTTCGATGAGACGGCGCTGCATGAGCGCGTGCTCTCGGGCGGCGCGGATGTGCTCAACAACCGCCACGCGAACACGACGATCCCGAAGTTCATCGGTGCGCTCCGCCGCTATCAGGTGATGGACGGCAGGACCGTGAACGGCGAGAAGATCGACGCCTCGCGCTATCTGCAATACGCAGAGGCCTTCTGGGATATGGTCGTGACGCATCATACCTATATCACCGGCGGCAACAGCGAGTGGGAGCATTTCGGCAAGGACGACATCCTCGATGCCGAGCGCACCAACTGCAACTGCGAGACCTGTAATTCCTACAACATGTTAAAGCTCAGCCGTGAGCTCTATAAGATCACCGGCGACAAGAAATACATGGATTTCTATGAGGGCACCTACTATAACTCCATTCTTTCCTCGCAGAATCCGGAATCCGGCATGACCACCTATTTCCAGCCGATGGCAACCGGCTATTTCAAGGTCTATTCCTCGCCCTATGACAGCTTCTGGTGCTGCACGGGCAGCGGCATGGAGAGCTTCACAAAGCTCGGCGACACCATCTATATGCACAGCGGCGATGCGCTCTATGTCAATATGTATCAGAGCTCCGAGATCGCGTGGGCAGAGAAAAATGTCACCGTGAAGCAGGAGAGCAGCATCCCGGATTCCGATACCTCCGTGTTCACTGTCTCGGGCAGCGGCACGATCGACCTGAAGCTCCGCATCCCGCAGTGGAAGGCGGGCACGATGACCGTCTCCGTGAACGGCTCCGGCGTGAGCTACAAGACCGCGGACGGCTATGCAGAGATCGACGGCGTCAAGGGCGGCGACAAGGTCACCGTCAAGATCCCGATGGAGATTACAGCCTATCCGCTCCCCGACAACAAGGCAGTCTACGGCTTCAAATACGGTCCCATCGTGCTGAGTGCAGAGCTCGGCAAGCAGAACATGACAACCGGCTCCACCGGCATGTGGGTCACGATCCCGAAGGAGCAGATCGTCTCCTCGCAGAATATCACGCTCTCGAAGCAGGGGCAGTCTGTTGCCGCGTTCATGGCAGAGATCAACGACCACTTCTCGAAGGATCCGAATTCGCTGACCTTTACGCTGAACGACACCAGCCAGAAGCTCACCTTCACCCCGCATTATCAGCAGTATCAGCAGCGCTACGGCATCTACTGGAAGTTCCTCTCGAACGGCACCGTCATCGACGAGAAGCCGCCGCGTGCGAAGATCACCGTCACCGATACCGTGCAGCCGGGCTACGGCCAGTATGAGAATGACGAGCAGCACGATATGCGCGCGCTGAACACCGTCGGCATCACCGACGATTCCACCTACCGCTACGCAAAGGCAGGCGGCTATTTCACCTATCAGATGGAAGTCGATCCCGAGGCTGTCTTCTCGATGCTCTCTGTGCGCTTCCGTCATTCCGACAACGGCAAGTCGATCCGCGTGCGTGTCGGCGATACCGTGCTGTTCGCAGAGACACTGAACCACACCGGCACCTCCGCGACCTATGATGTGCGCATCCCGATTCCGCCCGCAGTGCTCACGCGCTGCCTGCACACCGTCGCAGCAGACGGCAGAGATGTGCCGGTGCTCGATGTGACCTTCTCCGCAAACGATGACGAAGAATCTGCAAAGATCTGCGATTTCGTCTACATGAACGCCGTGAAGCCCTACTACGAATTTGACACGGAGATTGCATATTTCGTAGATTGCGGCGACCAGGATGTGACCACGCTCACGGGCAGCGACAAGCTCGGCTGGTACAACTCCGTCACGGAGCAGCTCATGGGCAATGACGAGGTCTCCGGCATGCGCTGGGGTCTCATCGACAACGCCTACGATCAGTACGGCGGCGCTTCCAAGAGCGGCGGCATCTACACCTCGAACACATGGCCGAATGAGGCATCGCCCGGAGACGGCGCTGCAAAGAATGTCTCCTTCCGCTACACGAAGAACCAGTATGAGAACAACATTGACCGCCATCTGGACTACGGCTTCACACTCCCGGACGGCGAATACACCGTTGAGATGAGCTTCCGCGATCCGTGGGGCTGCTCGAAGAATCCGAGTGTCTATGCAAATCTCGGCAAGAGCAATGAGAAGCTGATCGCCTCGAACTGTGCAACCGACGGCAGCGCAGTCAAGGGCACCGTGACCGTCACGGGCGGCTATCTGGAGCTGAACTTCCGTTCTGCGGACAAGGCGATCAACCTGGATTACATCATCATCCGTTTCGCAGACGGCACGCCCTTCACACAGCGCGGCATGCGCGGCGACGTCGATCTGAACGGCACTGTGGACGGCAAGGATGCCGCAGCACTGATGGATGCGCTCCTCGGCGAAACTGAGTTTACATGGGAGCAGGGCTATGCAGCAGATGTCTGCACTGACTTCAAGGCAGATGCCCGCGACCTCACGACCCTGAAGCGGATGCTTCTGACCAAGTAAGTACCCCCGCCCCTTTCGCGGTCAGTACAGAAAGAGCCCCCGGTACAATTCACTGTACCGGGGGTTCTTTTTCGCGGGGAGCCCCCGCTGGCATTTTTCTCAAGTGCGCGGAGCCCGCGCCGGCGTTTTTCTCAAGTCGTCTGACTTTTCCGTGCTCGTCTGCTTTGCCATGACGCTGCTGTTCGCAGCTTTTGCCTGCACCTGCACTACTTTCTTTATAAAGATGGGGTCCGGGGTCCGCTGACCCCGGCAGGGGTTTGGGGACAGAGTCCCCATTCTAAATCATCGCGAAGCGATACCTCATTCATCTTTACGCCGCGGCGGGCTGCTGCACGATCTCGGCGAAGCTCTGCTTCAGCGCATCATCATACATCTTTGCGTTTTCGCGGTCATAGAAATTGCCGGTCGTTGCCCAGAGCACCGGGCACATCTCCCGCGCATATGCCTCCCTTGCGACGCTTGTGAGAAACAGCTTCACAGACTCAGGATCCTTGTTCTTTGTCGGGCAGCCGTATTCGCCGATGATGACCGGCACGCCCTTGTCCACAAAGGTCGTTTTCAGCATGTCCATGTATTTTGTGAGCTCCTTCTGATCCTTCTCGGTGCCCCATGTGGATCTTGCCTTGCCCCAGTCGGCATCCTCCTCGAGAATGCAGAAGGTCGCGGGGGTGTAGTAATGCACCGAAACTGCGCAGTGCTTTGCGGGATCCTCCGGCATTCTGAACGCGGCATCGCAGGTGAGCTCGACATCGGTCGCATAGCCGGCGATGAGCAGATGGCGCTTTGTGTTATTTCCGCCCGACTTGCGCACGAGATCGACAAAGGTCTGGTTGATCTCATTCAGCAGCCCGAAGGCTTCCTCCTTGCCGTCCTTGCCGCCCCAGCGGTTCCAGAGGGAATCCCAGCAGCCCTCCTCGTTGAGCGACTCAAAAATCAGATGATTGCCGCGCGTCCCGAAGGCATCGCAGAGCTGTTCCCAGATGCGGGTGTATTTTTTCATGCACGCGTCCTTCTTGTCGGCAACGGCGAAATCTGTCCACCAGCCGCCGTCCCAGTGAATGTTGAGGATGACATAGAGCCCCGCGTCCATCGCCCAGCCGACGACCTCCTGCACACGCGCAAGATAATCGGGGTGAATCGTGTAATTTTCCTGCATCATATTCGACCATGCAACGGGCACGCGGAGTGCACCGAAGCCGCTGTCTGCATAGCCGCGGATCATCTCCTCTGTGACGACGGGGCTGCCCCAGCCGGTCTCATAGTTTGTGACGCTGTCCTTGCCGATCCAGTCGCCGCAGGATTCAAAGGTGTTGCCGAGATTGATGCCGAGCCCCATCTCGCGGACGACCTCCTGCGTGGAGCGGTCGCGGACGGTGTCATTGCTGCACGCGGAAAACGCGGCAAGCCCGGTGACGGCAGCGGAGATTGCGGCAGTGAGCCGTGTGAGCAGATTCTGTTTCATGTGTGTACCTTTTTTTCCTTGTTTATTTCTGTGAATTGCAGTGCCGCCCGAAGGCGCAATTCCTGCATGCAGTATAGCATATATATCGCCGGATTGTCAAGCAGGTTCTGTATTTCTGACAGCGGCAGACGCGATTTCACTTTGCTTTTGTGCATGACGCCCGTATTTTGCCGCAGACGCTTGCATTTTTAATCAAATCATGCTATAATACACTTGATATACCATCTGACAGCAAAGGAGGTCTGCATACATGGAAGCAATCCTCATTCTGATCGGGATTCTGTGGCTCGTTTCGCCGATCGTGCTGCTGATTCTCTGGCTGCGGGAGCGCAGTGCCCGCCGTCAGACGCAGGCAGCGCTCCGCGATTTCCTCACCGGCGCGCGGAGAGCCCCTGTTCCGCCGCAGAATGCACCGCTGAACACACCGCAGGGGATGCCGCCGCAGGGGATGCTGCAGAATGCGCTCCCGACGCCCGGCACTCTGCCGACCGCGCCCGCCGCACCCGTGCAGTTTGTGCCGCCGACCTATATCGGTACGCTGCCCCCGATCGGCGCCCTGCCCGCAGAGCCGGCCGTGCCGCCTGAACAGGTCATGCCCGCAGCGCCGCTTCAGCCTGCGGTGCAGCCGCTGACGGAATCTGCTGTGCCTGCCGCAGAACCGGCAGCTCCGGAGACAGAACTCCCGGCAGCGGAGTCTCCTGCGGCGGATGCACCCGTGCCGGAGCCGGCAGCCGCAGATACAGAGACAAAGGTCACAGAACCGCCCGTGCCGCCCGCAGCACCCGTACCGCCTGTGCAGCCGCCGGTCACACGCCCGCAGCCGCCTGACGGTGCAGCGCCCGTGCGCCGCGAGGAGATGCAGATTTCTGCAATCACGGTCATGCTCTCGGTCGGCGTCGTGCTGATCGTTGTGGCGGGGCTGCTCTTTGTCCTCTCGAACTGGGCATCCTTCAGCAATTCCGGCAAGCTCGCGACGCTTGCCGCGGGCAGCGTGCTCTTCTTCGGCGCGTCTGCGCTGGCACAAAAGGTATTCAGCCTGGAGCGCACCGGCATGGCGTTCTTCGTCATCGGTGCCGCCTTCCTGCCGATCTCCGTCTGGGGCGCAGGCTGCTTTGACCTGCTCGGCGAGGGGCTCAGCGGGCCCTCAAACAATCTGCTGATCGCATTCGCATTTTTGTCGTTTACGGTCGTCGCCCTGATTGCCGTGCACATTTATATGCAGCTTGGGTGGGGCGTTGCCTTCCTGCTCGGACTCACGGGCAGCTACCTCTATTTCGCCCGTGCACTGCTCGCAAAGGATGTGTTCGAGGACGATTTCCAGTATGCAATGCTCCTGCTGCTCTCCTCCTTCTGGGCGCTGCTGCTCTCGTATCTCTCGCGCACGGTTAAGGACTGGTGTCCGCTGCCGATCGCACGCGCACTGGAGCCCTTCAGCATCGGCTATGCCTTCGTGAATGCCTCCGCCATGCTGTTTCTGTTTGCTGCGGATGACAGCTATATGCTCTGCGGCATTGCGGCGCTGCTGGCAGCGGCAGCCTTCTTCTCGCCGGTCATCACCGACCGTATCCGGGATTTCACCGCGATCCCTGTCGGGCTGACGGCGCTGCTCGGCTTCTGGCGTCTGTTTGATCCGCTCTATGCTGCCGATGCCGGCGAAAAGGCATGGCAGTTCTGGGGGATCGGCGCATGCAGCGGGCTTGTATTCGCCGCCTGCGCGATGCTCTTTATGGTCATGCTGCTGACGAACAGCCTGCCGGAGCAGTGCAGAAAGGGCTTTCACATCGGAAGCTGCGCACTGATTGCGGTCTCGCTGCTGTCACAGTTTGACTGCAATGCGAATTTCCCGCTCGTCTTCGTGATGCTCGTGCTGATCGCCGTGACCGTATGGCTCACGCTGCGCACCGATGACATCTTCCTCAAATGCCTCTGTGCGGCAGAGGTGCTCTTGCTCTGCAATGACTTCGCGCACGCACAGCCGTGGCTCCTGGACGCCGGAAAAGTGCTGCTCCTTGCAGGGCTGTATCTTAGCTGCTTCCTGCTTTTCTGCGCCGCAAAGAAATTCCGCACGCATCTCTCCGATTTCGGCTTCCTGATTGCAGCCGCCTGTGCTGCCTTTGCCGTTATGCAGAAGGCGCTCCCGCTCTTTGACTCTGAGAAGGTGCAGCCCGGCTTCTGCGCAGCGGGACTCGGCATTCTGCTGCTGATCGCCGCGGTCTGCTGGTTCCTCGCCTTTGCCCGCGACCAAAAGGGCATCCCGCAGTACGGCTATGCCGTGATGCTCCCCGCAGTCCTCTTTGCGGGCGCATGGAACATCATGGACCGCACCGATTACAGTTCGCAGGCAGTGCTGATCTGGTCGCTTGTTTCCTACGGGCTTGCACTGCTCTGCTATTTCACCACGAAAAAGCGCTTTCACGGCGTCCGCAGGCTGTTCTTCGGTCTGACGGCGCTCCCGCCGATGGTGCCCGCCTTCCTCGCGGAGCTGTTTGCCGATGAGGGCTGGTATCTCCCGCTGCTGCTCTTTGCCGCTGCGATGGCGCTGCTGCTCTGGCGGCTCTTTGCAAACCGCGGCTTCAAAGCGCTCAGCACCGCGTCCTTTGTCGTGTCGATCTGGTTTGTGCTTGAGGCGACATGGTACTGTGTCAATGCGGCGATGTTCGGCAGCTATGACGCACACCGCTTCAGCTTCACTGTCTGGATGCTGACGGCGCTCTGGATCATTGCACTCAGCATTCTGGCAATCGTGATCCGCGCAGGGCTCCTCAGCTTTGTCGGCGGCGATGCGGTCCCCGCGGTCATGCAGGCCGTGGCGCCTGTGACCGCAGTGCTGCTGTCGGTCGTCCTGCTGACGCTCAACGCAGCCGAATGGGCGGCGCTGTTTGCGGTGTTCACGGTCGGCATGAGCGTGCTTGCGTGGCTGACGACAAAGCGCACACAGTTTGTGCTCCCGATGCTCTCCTGCACAGCGCTCATCGTGACGCTGGAGGCGGTGCGCGGGCATGTGCCGTGGAGCGGCTATTCCGATGCCGGCAGACACGGCGCCGTGATCTTTATGCTCTGCTGCTTTGCAGGTCTCACGCTGCTGCTGCCCTATCTCGGCAGGGTGCTGCGCGAGGAGGAGCAGCCCGAGCGGCAGAAATACCGTTCCTATGCGCTGACGGTGACCGGCGGGTTCATCCCGGTCTGGGCGCGCCTCGTGGGATCCGACACCGTACACTATCACGCGGATGAGCAAAGCTGGATCTATTTCTTCGTGCCGGTGCTCGCGGCGGGCTTCCTCGCACATTTTATCCGGGAAGCAAAGACGGATGCGGTGCGCAAGGGGCTTGTGACCGCCTGCGCCGCCTGCCTGACGCTTGCCTTCTGGATGCAGCCCTTCCTGCATGTCACGGATACCTACTGGGAGGGCAAGCTGCATCTGCTGCCGCTGCTCGGCTTTGCGGTCGTGCTCCGGCTGCTCTACGGCCAAGAGACCGGCGGCTTCCTGCTCTTTGCTGCGGGTGCATACAGCATGCTGCGGCTCGGCGGGTCGGCGATCTTCTCCGAGTCGCTGGCAGACTTCCTGACCGTGCTGATCTGTGCGCTGGCAGTTTTCATCGTGTCGTTCTATGTGAAGCAGAAAAAGTGGTTCCTGCTGGGCGGCGTATCCCTGGTTGTGCTCGCAGTCTATCTGCATACGAAGATGGATCTGCAATGGTGGGGCTTCCTGCTGATCGCGGGTCTGCTGCTGATCAGCATTGCCGGAACGAATGAAATGCTCAAGAAGCGCGGCGAATCGCTGAAGGAAAAAGCCGGACGGCTCTGGGAGGACTGGCGCTGGTGACGGTATGGTGCATACCACGGTATTGTGCATACCCCGGTATTGTGCATACCCCGGTATTGTGCATACCCCGGTATTGTGCATACCCCGGTATTGTGCATACCCCGGTATTTTGCATACCACGGCATATCATGCAAACTGAACAAGCGCCCCCGGTACTGCGTGTATCGGGGGCGCTTTCTCTCGCGCTGCCTTGACAAAGAAACGGTTTTTGTGTATAATAGTATCTATAACCTATCAAATCAATGTGAAAAGAGGAGACGTTATGGCACGCGAAATTCCGAATGCCATCGAGGAGACCATTGTCGGCAAATTCCGGCGCAGCATCTGGACAAAATTTCTGAAGGGCATCCGTACCTATGACCTCATTCAGCCGGGCGACAGGATCGCCGTCTGTATCTCCGGCGGCAAGGATTCCATGCTCATGGCAAAATGTATGCAGCGCCTTCAGCGATACAGCAAGATCCCGTTTGAGACGGCATACATCGTCATGGATCCCGGCTACGCCCCCGAGAACCGGCAGCAGATCATCGACAATGCGGAGCGGCTCGGCGTGCCCGTTCAGATCTTCGATACGCGCATCTTTCACGCGGTCGATAAGATCGAGCAGAACCCCTGCTATCTCTGCGCAAGAATGCGCCGCGGTCATCTTTATCAGCACGCGCAGTCGCTCGGCTGCAACAAGATCGCGCTCGGGCATCATTTCGACGATGTGATCGAGACGATCCTCATGGGTATGCTCTACGGCTCGCAGGTGCAGACGATGATGCCGAAGATCCACAGCGAGAACTTCGCCGGGATGGAGCTCATCCGCCCGATGTATCTGGTGCGGGAGGCGGATATTATCAAATGGGCAGAGCATAACGGCCTGCATTTCATCCGCTGTGCATGCAGCGTCACGCAGCAGAATGTCACCTGCGAAACAGGCGGCTCCAAGCGGCAGGAGGTCAAGCTCCTGCTCCGGGAGCTCCGCAAAAAGAGCCCGGCGATTGACATGAACATCTTTCGCAGCGTCGAAAATGTCAACCTGAACACGATCATTTCCTATCACCGCGGCGAGGAGTATCATCACTTCCTCGATACCTACGATGCCGGCATCACAAATCACGGCACGGTCTCGGGGCAGGGGCGCGGCGGCACACAGGAGGAGGCATAACATGACGAATCAGTTTACCCGCACAGAGCTGCTCTTCGGTGCAGAGGCAATGGAGCGCCTGAAAAACGCCCGCGTCGCGGTGTTCGGCATCGGCGGCGTCGGCGGCTATGCGGTCGAGGCGCTTGCCCGCAGCGGCGTCGGCACGCTCGATCTTGTGGACGATGACAAGGTCTGCGTCACGAACATCAACCGGCAGATCATCGCGCTGCACAGCACCGTCGGGAAGTATAAGGTTGAGGTCGCCGCAGAGCGTGTGCGCGACATCAATCCGAAGATCACTGTAAATGTGCACCGCTGTTTTTTCATGCCGGAGACTGCGGATCAGTTTGATTGTTCCGCCTATGATTATGTGATTGACGCGATCGACACCGTGAAGGGCAAGATTGAGATTATCATGCAGGCACAGGCAGCGGGCACGCCGGTGATCTCCTGCATGGGCGCGGGCAACAAGCTCGACCCGACGGCATTCCGTGTCGCGGATATCTACAAGACGAAGGTCTGCCCGCTCGCAAGGGTCATGCGCTATGAGCTCAGAAAGCGCGGTGTGAAGAAGCTGAAGACGGTCTACTCGGAGGAGGTGCCGCGCCGCCCGCTGACGGATCCGGCGGCACCCTGCGCGTCGCACTGCGTTTGCCCGCCCGGCACAAGAAAATGCACGGTGCGGCGGGATATTCCCGGCTCGACGGCGTTTGTGCCGTCCGTCGCGGGGCTGATCCTCGCCGGCGAGGTCATCAAGGATCTCTGCACGCCCTGATCCCGCCGGCGGCTGCTTTCCCCGCGGATTCTATGTGGGGACTCCGTCCCCACGCCCCTGCTGAGGGGATAGCGATCCCCTCAGACTCCCCTATCTCAAAATGCCCCCTGCCCGTGTTCGGGCAGGGGGCATTTTGCAATGGGGTCCGGGGGCCGCTGCCCCCGGCGGGAGATCGTCACAGCGTCACGAATGGAAGAGCTTATAGAACCAGTATTCGGTGCCTGCAATGCCCTTTGCGCCGGAATAGAAGAACCAGAAGAGCACGCCTGCCCCCGCGATCAGCGCGATGATGCTCAGCACCAGCGGGAGCTTCGTCCTGTGCGTGCGCCGCTTCATCACAGAGAGCAGCAGCCCGATGCAGCCCGCTGCAATCGCCTCGACCGGCAGCATCAGGAATGCGCACACGCATCCGACCGCTGCAAGCACGGTCGCCGGGATAAAAAATTTCTTCTCCTGCATGGCTCAGCTCCTTTCCCAGAGCACATGCTCTGTGTTCGTTTCCGCTTCATAGTAGAAAACATAGGTGATCTCGGGCTTCTCGTTGATATTGCAGATCAGCGAGCGCACGGGGCCGCCGAGCGAAAGGTCAGTGTACGCAAATGCGTCGATTTTGCGCTGACGGAGGGTGTAGCCCATGCCGCATTTTGTCTCCTTGTCGAAGCCCTGATCATAGCCGAAGTGATTGCCGTTTTTGTCAGAGAGCGTCGGACAGATCATATCCGCAGTCATCGCGAGCCCGTCGCGCACGAGCCAGAGGTCGCCGTTCTCATCCAGCTCAACGGTCACATACGTATCGAGGTTATAGCGGTTGTAGTCCATTTCCGTGTCGGAATTCAGCAGCGTGAAGCCGATCAGCCAGAGTGCCAGCAGCAGCACGGCTGTCACCGCGGCGCCGATCACGATCTTCTCGATGCGGATGCGGCGCTTGATGCGCTTCATCACAGCAATGTCATCGTCCGCCTTGACACGGACTTCGGTATTCATTTTGCGGAGCGCCTCGCTGCACGCTTTGCATTCAGCGAGGTGCGCTGCAACAGCCTGCCGGCTTTCTTCGCTGCACATATTCTCTGCATAGATCGGCAGCAGGTCGCGGATCATTCCGCATGTCTGTTTGCTCATTTTGATTCCTCCAGTTCATCCATAATTCTGAGCTTTGCGCGGTGAAAGGTGACAGCAGCCCAGTTGTCTGTCTTGTGAAAGAGGGCGGCGATCTGTTTGAAGGACAGCTCACCGAACACCCGGAGCATGAAGACCTCCTTGTAGGGCTCTTTCATCTCATGCAGGATCCTGTGAATCTCCTGCACGGTCTCCTGCTCCTCAAGCGCGAGCTGAGGCGGTGCAGCGCGGTCGGGGACGGCCTCGGGGAGTTCTTCTCCCGTGAAATGCTTTTGCTTGCGGCAGTAGGTGAGGTAGCAGTTTTTCGCGATCTGACAGAGCCACACGCGCACATCGCAGCCGCCTTTGAATGTATCGAGTGCCTGCATCGCCTTGAAGAAGGTCTCCTGCGTGAGCTCCTCCGCGAGGTCTTCGCTGCGGGTGACGGCTTTGAGATAGAGAAACACATCGTGAAAATATTGATTGTAAAGCGCTTCAATCATGGGCGGTTTCCTCCCTTCTGTCTATAAGACGCAGATGACGGCGGAATCTTACAGTTTTTTTCAAAAACTCCCAATTAAGAAAAATGTTCCTGCGATAAATCAGAATTTAGCGGGGCGCGGAACCGCCCGTCCCCTCTGTCCTTCGGACATCTCCCCACCCAGTGGGGAGCCACCCGCGGGCGTTATTCTCAAGTCGTCCAAATATCCCGTGCTTGACAATGCACCGGCGACGGCGCTGTTCGCGCCTGTTTCGGTAAATGCCTTGATAATCGGCAGGATTTATTCAGCTGCGCCGGTGCGTCCAAAAGCTGCGAACAGCAGCGTCATACATAGCTGCTGCACATTCTCTTTCCCGCCTCCCGGAGGCAAAATGCCTGCACGGGCTCCGTGCAAATTCCGATTTATCTTAGCAACACAATTTCTAAAAGGGATTTTCAAAATCATATTTTGATCCGTGCATGTGCCGATATTGCGCATTGATAACAAACGGGCTTCCACGGCAAATGCGGAAGCCCGTTTGGTTGTCTGATCGGACAGCGGATCAATAGACCAGCTTTTCGCAGAGATATGCGAGCAGCTCGCTGATCGGGATGCGAACCTGCTCCATCGTGTCGCGGTCGCGGACAGTGACGCACTGATCCTTCTCATCGGTGTCGAAATCATAGGTGATGCAGAACGGCGTGCCGATCTCATCCTCACGGCGATAGCGCTTGCCGATCGAGCCGGTGTCGTCGAAATCGACCATGAAGTGCTGCGAGAGCATGTCATAGATGCCGCGTGCCTTCTCGGAGAGCTTCTTCGAGAGCGGCAGCACTGCGCACTTGAACGGTGCGAGCATCGGGTGCAGATGCAGCACGGTGCGGACATCCTGCTTGCCCTTGTCGTCGGTGCCGAGCACTTCCTCGTCATAGGCTTCCGTCAGCACGGAGAGGAACAGTCTTTCCACGCCCAGCGACGGCTCGATGACATAGGGGATATAGCGCTCGTTTGTCTCAGGATCGAAATAATCCTGCTGCTTGCCGGAAACCTTGCTGTGCTGCGTGAGGTCATAGTCGGTTCTGTCGGCAACGCCCCAGAGCTCGCCCCAGCCGAACGGGAAGAGATACTCAAAGTCGGTGGTTGCCTTGGAATAGAAGCAGAGCTCCTCCGGGTCATGGTCGCGCAGGCGGAGATTCTCCTCCTTGAGACCGATGCGGGTGAGGAAGTCCTTGCAGTAGCTGCGCCAATACTGGAACCACTCAAGGTCAGTGCCCGGCTTGCAGAAGAATTCGAGCTCCATCTGCTCAAACTCACGCACGCGGAAGATGAACTTGCCGGGCGTGATCTCGTTGCGGAAGGACTTACCGATCTGTGCCACGCCGAACGGCACCTTGCGGCGGGTCGAGCGCTGGATGTTCTGGAAGTTGACAAAGATGCCCTGTGCGGTCTCGGGGCGGAGATAGAGCGTAGACTCAGAGCCCTCGGTGACGCCCTGGAAGGTCTTGAACATCAGGTTGAACTGACGGATGTCGGTGAAATCCGCCTTGCCGCAGTTCGGGCAGACGATGCCCTTCTCGCGGATGTAATCGACCATCTGCTCATTGCTCCAGCCTGCGACATTCGTGCCGTCGAAATCCTCGATGAGGTTGTCGGCTCTGTGGCGGGTCTTGCACGCCTTGCAGTCCATGAGCGGATCGGAGAAGCCGCCGAGGTGACCCGACGCGACCCATGTCTGCGGATTCATGAGGATGGCGCTGTCCAGGCCGACATTGTGCGGATTTGCCTGCACAAAGAAATGCCACCATGCCTTTTTGATGTTGTTCTTGAGCTCCACGCCGAGCGGACCGTAGTCCCATGTATTTGCCAGACCGCCGTAGATCTCGGAGCCTGCATACACAAAGCCGCGTCCCTGACAGAGGGCGACGAGCGTGTCCATAGATTTATCCGTGTTTTTCATTCGGTAAGAAACCGCCTTTCCGTTTTGAATTCTACCCCTTATTATAGCGTAGATTGCATGATTTGTCAAGCATGCGGCGCGATCAGCCGCACGGCAGAGGGGTATTATGCGTCAGCGATCTCCGCCATTGCCTGCTGAACAGCCTGCTTTGCGGCGCGGGGCGATCTGCCGCCGGCACGCACCGCAAATTTCTCCGCTTCCTCGCAGAGGGTATCGGTATCAAGCGGGAGCTCCGAGAGGTCAGCGATTGCCTGCACGATGCTGAGATACTCCTCCTTTTCCGGCGCTTTGAACTGCACGCGCAGTCCGAAGCGTGCCGCGAGCGAGATGCGCTCCTGCACCTCATCGTCGCCGATGATCTCACCTCTGCCCGGCATCGGGACAAGCTGCGTCAGGTTGCTCGTTGCATAGATGACCGCATTCGAGGGCATTGCCGTCACAGAGCCTTCGAGAATCGCCTTCAGCTCGCTGAAGCTGCCGTCGCCCGGATGGAAGGAGAGGTCGTCGATAAAGAGGATGAATTTCAGCGGATTGCCGTAGATGCTGTCCCAGACAGCGGGCAGACCGCGGAGCTGTTCCTTCGTGATCTGGATGAGCCGCAGACCGTCGCCGGCGTATTCGTTGACGATGGCCTTTACAGTCGAGGACTTGCCGGTTCCGGTGTCGCCGCAGAGCAGGACATTCTGTGCGGGCTTGCCCTCCAGCAGTGCGATTGTGTTGCGGATGACGGCGCCGCGCTCCTCCTCATAGCCGAAGAGCTGACTGAGGCGCACGGGATCGGGATGCTGCGCGGGAATCGTTCTGCCGTGCTCGACGGTGAAGACCGTGCTCTGCGCATAGTGCCCGTAGCCGAATTTCGTGAGCTCATCGAGCCGTGTAAAATAGGTCTCCGCGAAGTCAATATCTGAGATTTTCCATTCCGGCAGCGGGCCGTAATAGGAGATCTCCTTCATGAGCTCCACGGGCTTCAGATGCGCAAGCCGCTCAATGATGCCGAGCTCATTGCGCACGCAGGCATAGAGGATGTCGTCGGGCTTGTCGCCCCTTGCGAGCATCCGCACGAAGAAATTGTCATCGTGCAGCACGAGCCCCAGCAGATACTCTGTGAGGTTCATGTTCTGCGGGAAGAGCCGCGAGGTGAATTCCGCATATTGCCGGAGCTGAATGATCGGATCGGTCGTTTCGATGTCGAGCAGCGGGCGCAGCGGCACGATGACGGGGTCGGTGAGAATGTGCCGGAAGACGATCAGGGAATTGAGCGAGAGATCGAGCTCCTGCAATTTTTTGTTGCGCATCATGGTATGGGTTCCTCCTTTTTTCGATCAATCATGCTGTTTCGTAATCTTTCGCATGCGTTTGTTTCAGAAATCCTTTATTCCAAAAGTGTTCCGAAGATAAATCAGTTTTTGCACGGAGCCCGTGCAGGCGTTTTGCCGTCCGGGCGACTGACAGAGAGTGCTCAGCAGCCAGGTATGACGCTGCTGCCCGCAGCTTTTGAACGTACCGTCACCGCTAACAGAACACTTGCTGCAGCAGGCGCGAACGTCGAGACCCAAACTCTGCCTTTATTCCAGACATGTGCTCCCCTTCCTTATCTCGCCTCTCTCTGTTCGGTTGATGTCGGAACATAAAGGGGAATGGGGGATCAGGAAAGCGGGGGCTCGGGGGCGAAAACCTAAGGGGGAAGGGGGATGTGAGCGGAGCGAATCTCCCCCTTTCTCCTTGGGTTGTCACCCCCGTTTCGTGGGGACAGGAACTTTAAGTATTCCTTTCTGCTGGCTGGGCGTGTTGGAATCCGTGCAAACTTTGATTTATTCCAGCGCGATGAGGATTCTGTCTGTCATTTCCGCGCAGGAAAGTGTCGGCGCATCGGAGCTGCCCGCGAGATCGGCGGTGCGGTATCCCGCTTCGAGCACCTGCCCGACGGCGCGCTCGATTCTGTCTGCCGCCCCGGAGAGCCCGAGCGAATAGCGGAGCAGCATCGCCGCAGAGAGGATCGCCGCGATCGGATTTGCCTTGCCTGTGCCCGCAATGTCGGGGGCGGAGCCGTGGATCGGCTCAAACATGCCGCGTGTGCCTTCGCCGAGCGACGCAGAGGGCAGCATGCCGATGGAGCCCGTGAGCTGCGAGGCTTCATCCGAGAGAATGTCGCCGAACATATTGGAGGTGACAATCACATCGAACTGCCGCGGGTCGCGCACAAGCTGCATCGCAGCATTGTCCACATAGAGATCATTGTAAGCAACGTCCGGGTATTCCTCCGCGAGGCGGTGCATCGTTTTGCGCCAGAGGCGGGAGGTCTCAAGCACATTTGCCTTATCGACCGATGTAAGACGGCGGTTTCTCTGCATGGCAGCTTCAAAGGCGACTCTGCCGATGCGCTCGATCTCCGTGACGCTGTACGCTTCGGTGTCAAAGGCTTCCTCGCCGAATTTTCCGCTGCGGTATCCGCGGTCGCCGAAATAGATGCCGCCGGTGAGCTCGCGCACGATCAGAAGGTCAAAGCCCTGCTCCGTGAGCTCTGTGCGCAGCGGAGATGCCCCCCTGAGCGGTGACCAGAGCTGTGCGGGGCGGAGATTCGCATAGAGCCCGAGCGCCGCACGGATGCCGAGGAGCGCCTGCTCCGGATGCTTCTCGCAGCCGTCCCATTTCGGACCGCCGACGGCGCCGAGCAGCACGGCATCGCTTCGGAGACAGCCGTTTACGGTCTCCTGCGGGAGCGGCTCGCCCGTCCTGTCAATGGCAATGCCGCCGATTAGGTAGTCGGTGCAGCAGAGCGTCACATCCTGCGGCACAGCCTTCTGCATCACGGCGACAGCGCTCTCCGTGATCTCCGGCCCGATGCCGTCACCCTTCAGGACAGCAATCTGATAGGTCATATTCAGCACACCCTTTCTTATGGTATCCATGTATCACAAAAACGCCTGTTTCGACATATTATAAAAGAGAATTTCCGGCACTCTGATTATCCGGCGCGCTGCGGGGCAAACTGTAATCAGCGCCGGATACATCAGCGCAAACAGAAAGGAATCCGAATGCCATGCAAACAGTCAGACGCGGAGAGATCTATTACGCCGACCTGAGCCCGGTCGTGGGCTCAGAGCAGGGCGGGATCCGCCCCGTACTCATTATCCAGAATGACGTCGGCAACCGATACAGCCCGACGGTCATTGCGGCGGCGATCACCAGCCGCTGCGGCAAAGCCAAGCTCCCGACGCATATCGCGCTCAGTGCGGCGCGCTGCGGTCTCACGAAGGACAGCATCATTCTGCTGGAGCAGATCCGCACGATCGACAAGCAGCGCCTGAAAAGCTGTATGGGCGAGATTCCGCCCGAGGTGCTGCACGAGGTCGATCAGGCATTGCAGATCAGCTTCGGTCTGGTGCCGAGACCCCGGCGCGGCAGTGCGCTCAGAAGCTGATCAGTCCGTCACGCCGATCGAAAGCACGCGGAAGATGCCGTCAAACGGCATGAGCTCAATCACATGCTCACCCGGCTCCTCCGCCTGCAAAACGATCATATGCCGCGGATTGCCCCAGCCGTAGATTGAATTGCTGCGGAGCGGCTCGCGTGCCGGCTTGCCGTCCACAGTCACGCGGCAGCTGCCGTAATGCTCCAGATGATGCGTCTCAAAGCAGATCACGGCTGCGCGGCAGTTCATGCGGATTGTCATGCCGCAGCCCGGGCGCTCGGAGAGCTCCCATGCCTCAGCGAAGAACCATTCGCCCGTGCCGACGACCGGTGCCTGCGTCTCAATTTCAGGATAATCTCCGGGCGTCAGGCGGTGCATGTGCAGGAAGGGCACATCGAGCCACGGCTCCGGCAGCGGCTTCTGCGCAGTCTGCGGCTGCGCGGCGGCGGTGCCGAGCAGATGCAGCACGCAGTCGGCGAGCAGACGGTGTCCCGCCTCATGCGGGTGGCTCTCGCTGTCGGCGAAATCCGTCCAGACCATCCTGCCTTCGGAAAGCGGCTTTGCGAGACCGCGCCGCAGGTCGATGCAGGGGAGCGCGTAATGCTCCGCCATCGGCAGCATGAAGCTCTCGCAGCTGTAATCCGATGCCGAGCGCATGATGAGCAGGCAGACTGCCGGATGGGACGGCAGCTCCAGCATGCGCCGCAGCAGGCTTTCAAACGAGTGGACATTGTGCCTGAGCGTGGTGTCATTGATCGCGAATTCGAGGAACACAAGATCGGGCTCATGCGGAATGATCTCCGTTTCGGCGAGCAGCCCGCAGATGAGGCTGTCCATGCCGGGCTCCGCGACAACGGTCGTGCGGATCGCTGCGCCGCGTGCCCGGAGGTCGCGCTCGACGACCGCGGGAAATGCCGTTGCAAAGCGGATCTCGCCGTCTGCGTAGCCCTGTGTCACCGAGCCGCCGAGATACGCGATGCGGAGCGGCTTCTTTTGCAGCAATGCCTGCCAGCCGATTCCTTCGCCGCAGGAGACGAGCGCTTCTGCGGCGATCTCTTTGCGCAGTGCTTCGTTCACACCGGCACCCCCTCTCCGAATGACATGCCGCCCATGCGCCATGTGCCGACGTCGATGAGCTGCTTTAGGAGCAGTGCATATGCCGATGCCGCCTTGGAAAGGTAGCCGCCGCGCTTCGAGATGAGCAGGATGCTGCTCTCGGAGATATTGTCCGGCAGCAGATAATAATTCGGATGCGACTGGATATTGCCGTAATAAATGAGGGAATCGGGCAGCAGCGCGATGCCCATATTCGCGCAGACAAAGGCAAATACGGTCTCGATTGTCTGCACGCTGTATTCGATCTGCGGTGTGAAGCCGCATGCCTGACAGACCGCGTTCAGATCCTCGCAGTCATATTCGCCCGCCGTTGCCGCGACAAAGCGTTCGTCGCGGAGCTGCTCGAGCGGCAGGGGCTTTGTCCGCAGGAATTTCGGTGTTGCATTGCAGATATCCTCAGCGGTGAGCGGATCCGGCAGGCGCTCCGTCAGCGGGTTCAGCGGGGAGACCGCGAGATAGAGCCGCTCGGGTGCCAGCGATTCGACATGAAAGAGCTTTTCGTCGAAGCTGCCCGTGCCGATGGCAAATTCAATTTCTCCGGCGCTGATGCGGTCGCGGAGCGCACGCATATCCGCCTCAGTGAAATCAAGATGAATCTGCGGATACTCCGCGTGAAATGCGGCGATGCTCCTTGCGAGCAGACAGCGCATGCGGAAGGGCGATGCCCCGAGCCGCACGGTACCTGTATGCAGATCCATGAGATCCGCGATGGCAGTCTGCATCTGGCTCTCCATCGCAAGCAGCCTGCGCGCCCAGGATACATAGAGCTCGCCGGCGTCTGTCAGCCGGATGGGGTTCATGGAGCGGTCAAAGAGCTGCACGCCGAGCTGCTTTTCGATGCTGTGGATATACTGGCTGAGCGAGGGCTGCGTGACATAGAGCTTTGCGGCAGCCTTGGAGATGCTCTGGCACTCCGCGACTGCGATGACATATGTGAGCTGCTGCGTGGTCAAGGAAACACCTCCGTTTCTTCCGTGAGAAATCTGTATTGCAAATTATAAATTACAAATTACGCATTGCGTATTTCGCATGGAATCTCACCCGATTTTGCCGGATTTGATCGCTTCCACAAGCCCGCCGGCTTCGATGATCTGCTGGATGAACGGCGGGAAGGGCGCGGTCCCAAATTCTGCGCCGGTCGTGAGATTGCGGATCACGCCCGCGCCGAGGTCGGCTTCGACGGTGTCGCCCGCAGAGATTGCCTTTGCCGCCGCCGGGCATTCGACGATCGGAAGCCCGATGTTGATGGCATTGCGGTAGAAAATGCGGGCGAAGCTTTCTGCGATCACAACGGAGATGCCGCTCGCCTTGATCGCAATGGGCGCATGCTCACGCGAGGAGCCGCAGCCGAAATTCTGCCCCGCGACCATAATGTCACCGGGCTTCACGCGCGTCACAAAGCTGCTGTCAAGATCCTCCATGCAGTGTGCGGCAAGCGCGGCGGGGTCGCCGGTGTTGAGATAGCGCGCGGGAATGATGACATCCGTGTCTACATTGTCGCCGTATCTGATGACAGTGCCCTGATATTTCATAGCCCCATGACCTCCTCCGGACTTGCAAGCCGTCCCGCAACGGCACTGGCCGCCGCGACTGCCGGGCTTGCGAGATAGACCTCAGAATCGGGATGTCCCATTCTGCCGACGAAATTGCGGTTGGTCGTCGCAACGGCTCTTTCGCCCGCTGCCAGCACGCCCATATGCCCGCCGAGGCAGGGGCCGCAGGTCGGCACAGAGACTGCCGCGCCGCTCTCGATGAAGATGCGGAGCAGCCCCTCGTCCATTGCGTCCAGATAGACCTGCTGTGTCGCGGGGATGATGATGACGCGCACATGCTCTGCGCATTTGCGCCCCTTGAGAATTTCCGCCGCCGCGCGAAGATCCTCGATCCTGCCGTTGGTGCAGGAGCCGATCACGACCTGCTGAACCGGGATCTCGCCGATCTCGTCAAAGGTCTTTGTGTTCTCCGGCAGATGCGGAAATGCAACGGTCGGGCGGATCGCGGAGAGGTCAATTTCGATTGTTTCATCGTATTCCGCATCGGGGTCCGCCGCGTATACGGCGGGCTTTGCGGCGCCTTGCGCGCGGAGATAGATCAGCGTTTCGTCATCGACCTCGAAGATGCCGTTTTTTGCACCTGCCTCGATCGCCATATTCGCGATGCAGAGACGGTCGCTGATGCTGAGTGCGCTGACGCCCTCGCCGGTGAATTCCAGCGAGCGGTAACGCGCACCGTCCACGCCGATCTTCCCGATCAGATGCAGAATCACATCCTTGCCGGAAACATATTTTTGCAGGCTCCCTCTCAGCACGACACGGATCGCGGAGGGCACTTTGAACCACGCCTTTCCCGTCGCCATTGCGCATGCCATATCCGTCGAGCCAACGCCGGTCGAGAAGGCGCCGAGTGCGCCGTAGGTGCAGGTGTGCGAATCCGCACCGATCACGCAGTCGCCCGCCGTGACGAGCCCCTGCTCCGGCAGCAGCGCGTGCTCGATGCCCGCCTTGCCGACATCATAGAAATGCGAAATGCCCTGTGCGCCGCAGAAATCACGGCAGCAGCAGCACTGCTCCGCCGCCTTGATATCCTTGTTCGGCGCAAAGTGATCCATCACCATGACGATGCGGTCTTTGTCATAGACCGTCTCCGCGCCGAGCGCCTGAAACGCCCGAATCGCGACCGGCGAGGTAATGTCATTGCCGAGCACTCTGTCGAGCGAGGCAAGGATCAGCTCGCCCGCCTTGACTTCGGTTTTCCCCGCGTGTGCCGCGAGAATCTTCTGTGTCTGCGTCATAGCCATTGTACTCATCCCCTCCATCATGCAGAATGTAGGTTTTCAGATCGGATCCAGATCGGCCTCGCGTTCCGTGCGGAGACAGTTCTCGCCGCGTTCGAGCGCGACAAGCCCCGTGCGGCACATCTCCATGATGCCGTATTCGCGCATCAGCGAGATGAAGGCGTCGATCTTCGAGGTCTCGCCCGTGAGCTCACAGATCAGCGCCGCGGAGGAATAGTCCACGATCTTCGAGCGGAAGATCTCCACCGCCGCCATAATGTCCTGACGTGTCTCCACGGAATTGCGCACCTTGAGGAGCAGCAGCTCGCGGATGACCGTATCATCCTTCGCGAGCACCTCGACCTCCTTGACATCGTGCAGCTTCTCAAGCTGCTTTAAGATGCGCTCCTTCATGTCCTCGTCGCCGTGGAAGGAGATCGTGATGCGCGAATAACCGCGTGATTCCGTCTCGCCCACGGTAAGGCTGTCGATATTGAAGCCGCGCCGTGTGAACATGCCCGACACTCGCGAGAGCACGCCCGAGATGTTGGCGACCATCACGCCGAGCACATATTCCTGCTGTTCCATAGTTGTTCTCCTGTTTCAGAATAATCACATATCTCATCGCCCTGCCCCCCCGTACAGATCCGGCGGAAGCGGCTGAGCGCATTCAGATTTCCGTGATGAGATCCGCAAACGACCCGCCCGGCGGCAGCATCGGCAGCACAGTCTCATCGGGATCCGTGATGCAGTCGATCACGAACGGCATCTCCTGCGCGAATGCAGTCTCCGCGGCAGCCTTCAGCTCCTCCGGGGTATGCGCCCGCATTGCGCCTGCGCCGAAGCCCTCCGCGATCTTCACGAAATCGGCAGTGCGCGGGAGCGTGGTCGCGGAATGATGCCCGTCAAAGAACAGTGTCTGCCACTGCCGCACCATGCCGAGCACGCCGTTGTTGAAAATCACGATGACGACCGGCACCTTCTCGGCAACTGCAGTTGCAAGCTCCGTGAGGTTCATGCGGAAGCAGCCGTCTCCCGTGAAGAGCACCGGGCGCCTGCCCGTTGCAATATATGCCCCGACCGCGGCGCCGAGCCCGAAGCCCATTGTGCCGAGCCCGCCGCTTGTGAGGAAGCAGCGCGGGACTGTAAGATGACAGCGCTGTGCCGCCCACATCTGATGCTGTCCGACGTCAGTGACGGCAATGCAGCTTCCTGCTTTTGCCGCTTCGATCCCGTCGATGATCTGCTCATGCGTGAGACAGGGGGAAGTGTCATAGCTCTGACCGGGCGGCAGCAGAAAATGCCGGTCTGCTTCCGTCTCGGTGACAGTGCCCATGCCTTTCTGCAAGCCGCTGCGGGCATCGCGCATCTCGTGGGAATGCGCCGTGCGTTCTGCTTCCTCGCGGCGGAGTGTCCGGATCCGCTTCATCCATGTCGGGTGATGCTGCTGCGGGAGAATCTCCGTCAGGCGCGAGAGGGCATCCTTGACGTCGCCCTGCACGCTGAGCTGCGCGTGGATATTTTTGTTGAGCTCCGCAGCGTCAATGTCGATGTGCAGCACGCGGAACCGCTCTGCAAAGCTGTCGCCGTCGCCGGTTGCACGGTCAGAGAACCGCACCCCGAGCGCGATGACCAGATCGGCTTCCTGCTCCGCGGCAGAGGCGGCAAAGTGTCCGTGCATGCCCTGCATTCCGAGAAAGCGCGGGTGATCAGTCGGCACGGCGGAAAGCCCCATCAGCGAGCAGCCCATCGGCGCATCGCAGCGCTCCGCAAAGGCAAGCAGCTCCGCGGAGGCATCGCCTGAAATGATGCCGCCGCCGAAATAGATATAGGGTCTGCGGCTTTTCTCGATCATTTCCTTTGCCCAGCGCAGCCGGTGATTCGAGGAGGTCTTCTTCGGCTCTGCCTCGATCGGCGCTGCCGCCGGTTCAAATTCACAGGATGCGGTCTGCACATCCTTCGGAATATCGACCAGCACAGGCCCCGGCCGCCCGGATTTTGCGATTTTGAATGCAAGGCGCAGGGTTTCTGCGAGGCGCGTCACATCCTTGACGATGAAATTGTGCTTTGTCACCGGCATGCTGACGCCGACGATATCGACCTCCTGAAAGGCGTCGCGGCCGATCAGTCCGCTCGGGACATTGCCCGTCACGGCGACCAGCGGTACCGAATCGAGATGTGCCGTTGCGAGCCCCGTGACCAGATTCGTCGCGCCGGGACCCGAGGTCGCGATTACCACGCCGACTTTGCCCGAGGCGCGTGCGTAGCCGTCTGCTGCGTGCGCCGCGCCCTGCTCGTGTGCCGTGAGCACATGCCGGATGCGGTCCTTCGCGAGCCAGAGTGCGTCATAGAGGTCGATGACCTGTCCGCCGGGATAGCCGAACACGGTGTCGCAGCCCTGCTCGCAGAGCACCTCCGTGACGATCTGTGCGCCGGTTATATTCATAGCATCTCACCAACTTTTCGCCTGCCGCATGCGTTCACTCTGCGGCAAGCAGCATATTGTTCACTGCGCTGACCAGCGCCTTGATCGAGGATTTCATGATATCCGTGTCGATGCCCGTGCCCCAGAAGCTCTCGCCCTTTCCGCCGCGGATTTCGACATAGGAGACCGCCTTCGAGGTCGAGCCGACCTCCATCGCGTGCTCGGTGTATTCATTGATGATGAACTCCAGATCGAGCCCGGAGCGGAGCGCATTGCTGACGGCGTCGAGACGGCCGTTGCCGCTGTCGGAGGCGCCGGTCACTCTGCCGTTCAGGATAATGTCGATCTTGGCGCCGATGCCGTCCGTGCGCTGCTCAAAGTGCGCGGCGGTAATGTTCATCGGTGCGGTGATATCGACATAGTGTTCTGTAAAGATTGCAAGGATTTCGTCGGGGAGCAGCTCCTTGTGCAGATGATCGGAGGCTGCCTTGATCTCGTAGCTGAGGCGCTCGCGCATGCGCTTCGGGAGATTGTAGCCGAAGCGCGTCTCAAGGATATAGCCGATGCCGCCCTTGCCGGACTGGCTGTTGATGCGGATGACGTCTGCTTCATATTCGCGGCCGATGTCTTTGGGGTCGAGCGGGAGATAGGGGACAGCCCAGGGGTCTGCGGGATGCGCCTGCCGCCAGTGCATGCCCTTTGCGATTGCATCCTGATGGGAGCCGGAGAACGCCGCAAAGACGAGCTTTCCGCTGTAAGGCTGGCGTTCGTAGACCGGCATTCTGGTCACGCGGGTGAAGAGCTCGGAGATCTCCGGCAGGTCGGAGAAATCGAGTCCGGGCTCCACGCCCTGCGAATAGAGATTCATTGCAAGCGTCACGATATCGACATTGCCGGTGCGTTCGCCGTTGCCGAAGAGTGTGCCCTCGACGCGCTCCGCACCTGCCAGCAGACCCATCTCTGTGTCTGCAACCGCACAGCCGCGGTCGTTGTGCGGGTGCAGCGAGAGGATGACATGCTCGCGGTATTTCAGATTGTCGCTCATATATTCGATCTGGTCGGCGTAGACATGCGGCATCGAGAGCTGCACCGTCACCGGCAGATTGATGATGACCTGTGTTTCTGCATCCGGCTTCCAGACATCCAGCACCGCATTGCAGACCTCAAGCGCAAACTCCGGCTCTGTGCCCGTGAAGCTCTCGGGGGAATATTCAAAGCGGATATTGCCTTCATGCTTTGCGCGGTAATCGCGGCACATGAGCGCGCCCTGCACGGCGATTGCCTTGATTTCGTTTTTCTCCATGCGGAAGACCTGCTCGCGCTGCGCGAGAGAGGTGGAGTTATAGAGATGCACGATCGCGTTTTTGCATCCGCGGAGGGCTTCAAAGGTTTTTTTGATGATATGCTCGCGGGACTGCGTGAGCACCTGGATCGTCACATCGTCGGGGATGAGATCCTGCTCGATGAGCGTGCGGCAGAAATTATATTCCGTCTCGGAGGCGGCAGGGAAGCCGATCTCGATTTCCTTGAAGCCGATCTCCACGAGCTTTGCAAAGAATTCCAGCTTTTCGCCGAGGCTCATCGGGATGATAAGCGCCTGATTGCCGTCCCGGAGATCGACGCTGCACCACTGCGGTGCGTGATCGACATAGGTTTTCTGTGCCCAGCGGTGCGCGGGTGCGGGCGGCGGGAAAAACTGTCTTGTGTATTTCTCTGGATGCTGCATGATGAATGTCCTTTCGTGATATGAAAACAGTCTCCGCTGCGGATCCCGGATGGAGACTGTGAGTTTACACTTATTATATCGTTTTTCGCGCCTTTTGTCAATATCGGACAAGACTTGCATATTCTGTGAAATTGTTGTATGATAATCTATATCCCGGTCTGTCAATAAAGTCCAGAGATCGCGAATCGCAAAGCGATTCGCCTAGGGGCGCCCTCTATCGCAGGCGCATGTTCCACTTTGTGGAACTGCGCAGTTTGCGAAGCAAACATGCGTCCCTCTCTCAAAAAACATCCGCTGGATGCTTTTTGAGATTCACCCTTGCGGAGCTCCTAAAGTCTGGAGATTCCGCCCGTTGCGACGGGCGGCGGGGGCGCTGCCCCTCGACCCTGCAAGCCTTTGAAAAGGCTTGACCGAAACTTTAATCATAGGTTCAGTGACTTTACGGAGCTTTTTGATAAGCTGAATTTATATCCGTTCCCTGTTTTTTGATTGCTCCATGCACGAAAACCGCCCTCACGGTTGTATATATAACAGAGGGCGACCTCAATCTCTCTGAAAAGGAGGACAAGCCATGAAAAAGGCAGCATACCGATATGCGGTCTCGACCGTCCGCTGGGATGCGGAAAAGCGGCTTTCCATCGAAGCGGCGCTCCGGCAGAATGTGAAAGTGCCGGAGCCGATTGACGACCCCGATGAAGCCTTCATCGAGACCGATCTGCTGTCGATGGACGATGTGATGACAGAGGAGGATATGAGAATGGAACGGAAACGGATTCGCAGAAATGTGCTGATCGCGGTTCTGACAGCGGCGGTGCTCGGTGCAGGGGGCATCACGGCGGCAGTCGCGATGCAGCGGCGCGGCAGCGTGCAGGTCGATCAGACAAGCAGCGGCGCAGAGGATAGCCGCAGTGCAGAAAGCCAAGCAGAGCGCTCCGCCGCAGAGCAGACGCACACCGCAGACCGCGTTGTCGGGGAGGGCTTCAGTCTGCATCTCACCGATCAGCAGGACGAACAGGGCATGCGCGGCTATTACCCGGAGGAGTGTCTGACGGAATCGGAGCAGGGCTATTATTATCTCAAAAAACGTGACTGGGATGTCGGATCGCGGGCAAGCGAGCGCACCTATACGATGATGTTTGCCGACAAGGAGAGCGATGCCCTCGTGCCGCTCTGCAACCGCCCGAACTGTCTCCACGACGGCAGCGAATTCTGCACGGCGACCACGCTCACCTACCGCCTGAAAACAGGCCCTGTTTGGCTGGACGGCTATGTCTATGCTGTTGCGAAAAAGCCCGATGACCGCGGGGATGTGGACGGTTACGGCGAGGGAAAGATCGTGCTGCTCCGATATGAGCCGGACGGCACGGGCATCACGGAGGCCGCCGAGATCATGGATTCGCCGGCGGATTCCGCGTCGCAGAGCGGCAGGATGCGGTTCGGGCTTGAAGCAGACGAAGCGAAGCTCATCGCGCACCGCGGCAAGCTCTGGTATGCGGCAGGCGTGCAGGAGCTCCCGAGCGACGGCAGAGCGCTCTGCGGGTACCGCATGGGATTCTATGACCCGGAGACCGGGCAGGGCAGCACACTCCTTTCTGCCGACGGTCAGGAATACGGCTTCGGAGGCAGGAGCGGCTTCCGCGCACTGGCAGGCGAGGGCGATTATATCTATTTCAGCTTCGATGCAAAGGGCAGATGGGATGAGCCGAACAAGCTGCGCACCGGGCTCTGGCAGCTCTCCTGCACAGACGGCGGGCTGACGCGGCTCACGGAAACAAACGACACGCCGCCCGATCGGTTCACCGTGAACGGCGGGAAGATCTTTTACCCGAAGCAGGTCGAGGTGCGCAGCGGCATGGACGCGGAGATTTATGACGACTACATGATCTATGACACGGAGACCCGCACTGAGACCTGCATTATGCGCCACACGGACGATACCGGCAGCTTCGTGACCCCGACAGGTCACGGACTCGGCATCGGCGGTGTTGTTGCCGCGGGCAGGGATGCGATCTGCTTCCTGATGTCTGATCCCAACGAATTCGCCAACGGCTATGACGCCGTCGAGCTCTGGCTCTATGACTGGGACGGCACGCTTCTGAAGCGCGCGCCGCTTGACCCGTATCTGGAATGGAAAACGCACGGCGAGGAGCTGCACGCGGTCTGGCCGGAGGCAACAGAGGAAGCGAACACACTGATGGCCCGCGTACACATCGGCAGAAGCGGCGAGGTCTTCCTGCGCTATGCGCTTTTTGACTACGCTTGCAGCATGGAGGACATTCTGAGCGGCAAAGCGGAGTGGAAGCCGGCGTTCCGCAATGCGGAGTGAGGTGCGGCGATGCTGAATCAGGAAAACATCGCGCTCTATGCCTTCCGGAAATTCGGCGACACGGCATTGCAGGCGGCTTACTGTGCAACGGGCAGCCGCGAGGACGCGGAGGACATCGCACAGGAGGTGTTCTTTGCGCTGCACAGAAAGCCCGTGCAGTTTGAAAGCGACGCGCACCTGAAAGCGTATATCCTGCGCGCCGTGATGAACCGCGCAAAGAATCTGCGGAAAAGCCTCTGGAGCCGCATGCGGACGGATGTGGAGGACATCGCAGACCTGCCCGCGGAGCCCGACAATTCCGCGGAGATCCTTGCACTGATCGCCGCACTGCCGCAGCCCTATTCCGCGGCGGTCTATCTCCACGACTGCGCGGGCTACAAGATCCGCGAGATCGCAGAAATGCTCGATGCCAGGCCGAACACCGTGAGCGCATGGCTCCGGCGCGGGCATCAGCGTCTCCGCATGGAGCTGGAACCCGAATAAAATTGAATGCTCAATGTGCAATTTGCAATGCGCAATGAAAGTGTCGGCTTTCGCCGATGATTCAGAATGGGCTTCGCCCATGATCCATCATCGCGGAGCGATACTGCCATTGCGCATTCCGCATTGTAAGAAACTTTCCCTGTTTCCTGTCATGTATTGTAGAGGGACGCCTCTGGAAAGGCGGAGATGTGCTCCGGAGCGCAGCTTTACCGCCCGAAAGGAAGTGATGACATTGACCGACAGACAGATTCTCCGTCTCCTGCAAAGCCGCGATGAAACGGCACTGCGGGAGCTGACGGCGCAGTACGGGACACAGTGCAGAAAGCTCGCCTGCCGCCTGCTCGGAAGCGAGGAGGACGCGGCAGAGGTCTGGAACGATGCGCTGCTGCAAATCTGGAGCAGCATTCCGCCGGAGCAGCCGCGCAGTCTCGGCGCCTATCTGCATACGGTGGTGAAGCGGCTTTCGCTCAACCGTCTGGAGCAGAGAAACGCGCAGAAGCGCGGCGGCGGCAGAAGCCCGGTTTCGCTCGATGCGCTGCCGGAAAGCCTGCACCCCGCCGGGAAAAGCGTGGAGGAGCTTATGGATGCCCGTGCGCTCTATGCGTCTGTGAACCGCTTTCTCGGCACGCAGCCGGAGGAGACTGTCACGATCTTTGTGCATTACTACGGAAACGGCCGCAGCATCCGCGAGATCGCTGAGGCGTTCGGCATCACGCAGAGCAAGGTTGCCGTGACGCTGATGCGCACCCGCAGGAAGCTGTGGAAATGGCTCGATAAGGAGGGCAGGCTGTGAAGCTGGATGATCAGATACTGCGCGCCGCCGTGCGGGAGGCGGACAGCAGATATTATGACATGGTGAAGCGCCGCATTGCGGAGACAAAAGCTGGGGCAGCCGCCCGGAAGGGAAGGCATCTCATGCAAAAGCAAAAGATCCGGCGCATCACAAAATATGCGCTCACTGCGGTGATCGCCGCGGCAGTGCTCGGTGCGGGCGGCATAGCGGCAACGGTCGCGCTGCGCGGTGCACACGGCGGAAACAATCACACGGAGCAGACTGTCACCGCGCAAAGCGGGCTGACGCTCACAAATCAGGAATGGAACGATCTCTTCTGCAAAAGCTACGGGCAGTCTGTATCCCCGCAGGAGCATCTCTGGTTTGCTGCGACAGACAAGGGCTTTTATCACGAGCAGATCTATCGCACCGAGATCAAAACGGATGCAGACGGCAATTATGACGGTCTCGGCTATCTTGACTGGTATGAAAATCTGCCGATGAATCACGGCGTTGTCTTCACAGACAGCGAGACCGGCGAAACGCTGCCGCTCTGCGCGCGCGCAAACTGTCTCCACGACGGCAGCGATTTCTGCGAAGCCTCCACAAAGGGCTATGCCGACCGCTCGGCGCTGATCCCTTACGGCGATGCGCTCTATGCGCTTGCCTCGAAGCGAAACGACAAGGGCGGATATGACGCGGGCTATGTGCTCGCCTATGCGCCGGACGGCAGCGGCATCACGGAGCTTGCACACTTTGATGTGCACCCGAAGGCGGAGCTGATCGGCGACCCGATCCTGCATCGCGGCTGCATCTTTGCGGTCTACAAAGATTACAGCTATTACGGCGAGGAAACCGGGGATGAATTCACAGGCGAAACAAAGCGGCAGGTTTCGAGCGGCTTTGTTATCCGGGGCTATGAGCTGGCAAGCGGCAAAACAGCGGAGATCTTCCGCTCGATGCCGGGCGCGGACGAGGGCAAGGAATACGATGTGCCGAACGGATCTCTTTTGGCGGCAGGCGACAGAATCTATTTCAGCTATCAGTTTGCGAAATGGCCGTCGCCCGAGCCGAAGGGAATCTATGCGATCAATCTTGTGACCGGCGCCTGCGAAAAGCTCCCGCTTGCGGGCTATGAAATATCGCAGAATCTTCTGTTTGCGGCAAAGCAGAAAATCTATTATAAGACGGATGCCGCAAAGGAACACGGCAGTGGCACACCGATCTATCTGAATTACAGCTATGACCTTGAAACCGGCGAGAATACGGAGCTCCCGTTCGATATGAGGGACAATTACCATCGGCTTGTGCAGGCAGGCGATTATGTGATTGCCGAGCGCACCGATTACGAAAACACATCGGGCAGCTCGCGTGATGTGACCGTGATTTTTGACAGCGAATGGAATCAGATCGCAAGCGTGCAGCGCCCTGAGAATGCGGTCTTCGGCAACATGAAGGTGCATGACGGAAAGCTGTATCAGCTGTATTATTACACGCAGGACCCGGAGATTTCGGTGCAGAAGCGGCAGAAGAGCGAATCGGCGAAGCTCCTCTGCTGTGATCTATCTGATCTGATCGCAGATGATCCGCACTGGGAGACGGTGTTTGAATTTGTCACTGCTGAAGCGGCCTACGGCTGACAGCGGAAAAAAGAAAGAAGGCGGTCTATGGAAACAGGGAAAAATATGGTATAATAAACACAGCTTGCCGAACAGGTTCCGGCGGGAAGCCCCCCATGATAAATCCGTCGGAGACACTTTTGAAAAATTTTCGCAGGCATGAAATATCCTCCCTCCAAAACCGTTCTTGTGAAATAGAGGTACCTCATACCGAAAGGATGTGATCACATTGAACGACAGGCAGATCCTCGATCTGTTCTTTGCACGCGATGAAGCTGCCCTCGCTGCGGTCTCGAAGCAATACGGCAGGGCATGCAGAAATCTCGCCGCGCATCTGCTCCATTCCGAGCAGGACGCGGAGGAGGTCTTAAACGATGCACTGATGCAGGTCTGGAATGCAATCCCGCCCGCACGCCCCGATAATTTCTACGCCTATCTCACGACCGTTGTGCGCAATCTTTGCTATAAACGGCTCGATCAGAGGAACGCGCAGAAGCGCGGCGGCGGACAGGCGGCACTGTCGCTCGAAAATCTCCCCGAGCACGCCCAGCCCGCACGCAATGCGGTCGAGGAAACGGTCGGCGCGATTTTCCTGAACGATGCGGTCAACCGCTTTTTGCAGTCGCTTTCGCCCGATGCCTGCACGATCTTTGTGCAGCGCTACGGCAACGGCAAAAGCATCGCGGAGATCGCAGACATGTACCAAATTTCACGGAACAAGGCTGCGCTCAGTCTGATGCGCACCCGCATCAAGCTGAAAAAGTATCTGAATGAGGAGGGCTGGCTATGACGGAAAAGGAATTTTTGCGTGCGGTCAAAGGCGCAGACCGCCGTTTCTTCAAAATGGCCGCAGACCGGGCAGCGGATCCTCAGGCTTTCGCAGCGAAATACGGAGCAGGAGGAACACGCAAAATGAAATCTGCGGAGAAAAAACATCACAAGAAGCTTGCGTGGGGCGTGGTGCTCGCAGCGGCACTCGTCGGCGGAGGCGGCATTGCGGCAGCGGTCGCGATGCGCGGCGGCTTCGGCATCGTCAGCGAGGAATCCCGCGACATGCGCAGTATGGTCGAGGAGCAGCACGCGGAAGCGCTCAGTCTCAATCTCACCGATCAGCAGTGGAATGCCATGCAGTCGGATTCCTATGGCAGCACGGGTTACGGCTGTGCGTTCCCGACCGAAAACGGCTGGTATCACAGCTATGATGAGACGGCAGCGCCCTCAGACGGCGAGCTCGGCGAGGAGTTCTTTGAAGCACAGCAGGAGTTGTATCCGACGAAGCTTTATCTGGAAAACCTGCCGCTCATGTTCTGCGACGGCGAAACCGGCGAGGATGTGCCGCTCTGCGCAAGACCGAACTGCCTGCATGACGGCAGCATATACTGCGAAGCGACCTCGAATACCTACCGCCGCTCGGATCCGGTCTGTGTGGACGGCGTGATCTACGCTTCCGCGCTGAAAACGCTGAATTTCGATGAACTGAAATCGGATGGAACAGTACCGAAAAAGACAACCGCCGTGCTGCTTTCCTATGCGCCGGACGGCACGGGCATCACCGAGCTCTGCACATTCGGCGAGCAGTATACCGATGTGATCTGCACACCGGTTGTTCACCGCGGCTATGTGTTCTGCATTTTCATGAAAATCAATCCGCTGGAATATGATGCGGCGGGCTTTGTGACAAAAAGCGACAGCGGCTATGCGATTCTCGGCTATGAGATTGCCACGGGCAAGGCGACGGAGATCTATAGCTGTATGCCGAAGGCAGGCTCCGGTATCAGGCAAGATGCACCGTGGACTTTTTCGGCAGGCGGCGATTATCTGTTCTATTCCATAGGAAACGGCACATGGCAGAATACCAACAAACAAGGCATCTATGCGCTGAATCTCACAGACGGCAGCCATAAACAGCTCGTGGATAAGGAGGCTGTTTTTGCCGTATCCGGCAGCAAAGTCTATTACACGGATTTTGATGCCACGCCGGACAAGGTAAAATCAACCGATGCGGCGACCGGCGAAACGGAAACGCTGTATAACGGCTCGCTCTCGTACTCTGTGACGGACGGAAGCTATATCTACTCGGCTGAGGCGGATAAAAGCAGGGAGGTTATGAGCTATGCTGTGCGCGTGCTGGATATGACGGGCAAGGAGGTCGCCTCCCTGCGCGTGCCCGATCATCAGTGCGTGCGGAGAATCATGGTGTTCGGCGACACGGTCACAGTCATCACGGACGGCGTCATTACGGAGTATCAGGGGCAAATCCAGGAGACATCCGGCATCATCGCAAAGGATGCCGCCGTGCTGTCATGCAGCCGGGAGGCGCTGCTTGCGGGCAATGCGGAATGGAAGCAGGCGTGTACGCTGGTGAAGATGCACGAGATCGACATGGAGGCATGGCGTGCGGAGCACCCTGAACCCGAAAACTGACAGAATCAGTGCGCAATTTGCAATGCGAAATGCGCAATGGCGGTATCGCTTCGCGATGATTATGAATGGGGCTGACGCCCAAGCCCCTTGGCGTAAGTAATCTGTTTGTCAGGGTTGGGCAGAGCTCAATCCAAATTCGTCGGCGCAAGCCGACACCTTCATTGCGCACTGCGAATTGCGCATTGCGAATTCATATCTGAAAAAGATAAAATATAAAAATATATCCGGAGGTGTAAACAAATCCCTGCTTTTCCGATCCCAGTAAACAGAGGGACCTCGAAAGGAAGTGATGACAACGGAAGACAGCCGCTTGATCAGAATGCTCGAGCAGCGCGACGAACAGGTGCTGCATCTGCTGACAAAGCAGTACGGCAGAGCCGGGCGCAAAATCGCAAGGGATATACTGCACTCAGAGGCGGACGCAGAGGAAATCTGGAACGATGCCCTGCTGCATCTCTGGAATGCGATCCCGCCCGCAAAGCCCGACGATCTCTTTGCCTATCTCTGCACCGCCGTGCGGCGGCTCTCGCTGCAAAGGCTCGAGAAGAAAAACACGCAGAAGCGCGGCGGCGGTCAGCCGGAGCTCTCACTGGAAGCAATCTCCGAAAAGCACCACCCGCAGAGCAATGATGTGGAGGAGCTCATGGAGCGCGCCATGATGCTCGATTCCGTCAACCGCTTTCTCACGGCGCTCTCACCCGATGCCAGAACGATTTTTCTGGAGCATTACGGCACGGGAAAGACCGTCTCAGAGATCGCGGCGGAATTTCACATTTCGCGGAGCAAGGTTGCTGTCACCCTGATGCGGACGCGCATCAGGCTTCGGAAGGCAATGCACGAGGAGGGATGGCTGTGAAACACAGGGAGCAGGAATTTCTGCGGCTCATGAAGGATGCAGACCGGCGCTTCTATGCGGAGATCGCAAGGCGCCGCGCCGACCCGGATGCGTTTGCGGCATCCCGGAAAGGGAAGGCATCCAAAGTGGGAAAGCATCTTGGAAAAATCGGAAAAATCGCGGCCGCGGGTGTGATCGCGGCGGCAGTGCTCGGCGCGGGCGGCATGGCGGCAATCGTCGCAATGCGCGGCACGCAGGGCGGAAACAATCAGTCTGACGGCAGCAGCCGTGCCGCAGAGGTCACATCCTCGCAGACAGACGGCACCGCAGCGCTGCATCTCAATCTCACCGACGGCGGGGAGTGGTGCGAGATCAATACCGGCGACTCCTATATCGCAGACCAGATGTGGTTCACGGCATCGGATACAGGCTGGTATCATGAGATCAATTTTGAACTGATCGACGATCTGCGCGGAGGCGGGGAGAATTCCTATACCGACGCGGAGAATGAAAGGATGGATGCGGCGGAAAGCGCATATAACACTTCCAAGCCGCGCAATGACATCATCTGGTATTATGACAGCGAGACCGGCGAGGATGTGCCGCTCTGTGCGCACCCGAACTGCCTGCATGACGGCAATGAATACTGCGAGGCGACAACAGCAAAGTATTACCGCGGGAAACCGCTTTATTATGACGGCGTGCTCTATTGTGCGGCGCGCTCGACCGATGAGGACGACCCCGAGAATTACCGCCGCTGCCTGCTCTCCTATGCGCTTGACGGCACGGGCATCACGGAGCTTGCGGTGTTCAGCAAGGGCGAGGCAGACCCGCTGGATATGATCATCCACCGCGGCTATGTGTTTTGCCTGTACCGTGTGCGGAACGGCGCCTCGCCAAGCGAGAGCGAATTTGATTTCAACAATCCCCATAAGGGCACAGGCTATGCGGTCTATGCCTACGAGATCGCGACTGGCAAAACGACAGAGGTGCTCAGTGTCATGCCGAAGGAGAACAACTCCAAGGGCTATGAGGAGCCGCCGCGGTTTCTTTCGGCAGGCGGCGATATGCTCTATTTCTCAAGCGAATCCGGCTGGCCTGCGACCTACACCGTCGGTCTCTACGGGCTCGATCTGCGCAGCGGCGAGGTGAAGACGCTGCTGAGCGGCACAGCAAGCTATGCCCGTGAGGGTACGGCAGGCAAATATATCCTCTGCCGCAAGCAGGTCAAGGTGAATCAGTATCAGTTCTGCATTCTGGACACCGAGACCGGCGAAAGCAAAATATACAGCGATATCCCGAGCGGCATCACGGTTTCGGACGGAAAGCATGTCGCGATCTGCAAGCAGGCAGGCACCGCTGACGATCACTGCACGGTTTATCTCTACGACATGGATATGCAGCTTCAGGGGACGCTGGAAGGCCCCGCAGACCGCGATTTCCTCACGCTGCGGCTCATCGGCGGCGACATCTGTGCGCTGATGGGACCTTCTTACCGCAGCGGCGGCATGATCTCGGCGGACGACCCGGACACCTGTCTTGTTCGCTGCAAAACGGCTGATCTCAAAGCGGGCAGCGCCGACTGGGAAACGGTCTGCACGATCGAGAAGATTCAGCGGCTCAGCGCACTGCTGAACTGAATACAGCATCATCTGAAAGGAGATGATCTTTCCAAACAAAAATTTTTTTCCCGCATGTGTAACCATTCAGATCTGTTTCCGGTCATACCAGTACAGAGAATTCTCTGCACAGTGCTGCGGCTCCGGAACCGCGCACACAAACGGAATGGAAGTGATCACAATGAACGACAGGCAGATCCTCGCCCTGCTGCAAAGGCGCGATGAATCAGCGCTCGCGGCACTCACCGCGGCATATCGCCCGATGGGGCTGCGCATTGCACGGAATATCCTGCAATCGGATGAGGATGCAGAGGAGGTCTGGAACGACGCCCTGCTGAATCTCTGGAACGCTGTCCCGCCCGCAGAGCCCGATGATCTCGGCGCCTATCTGCACACGGCCGTCCGGCATCTTGCGCTGAAGCGTCTCGAAAAGCGGCAGGCGATAAAGCGCGGCGGCGGCAGAGCGGAGACCTCGCTTGACGCACTCCCCGAACACCGTCATCCCGCATCGGGCGGCAAAACGGTCGAGGAGCTGATGGAGGCGCGGATGCTGGAGGAGGCGGTCAACCGCTTTCTCTCAACGCTCCCTGAGGAGACCCTGACGATCTTTGTGCATCATTACGGAAACCACCGCAGCTTTACGGAAATCGCAAAGGCGTTCGGCATCTCGCGCAGCAAGGTCGCCGTGACGCTCATGCGCGTCCGAAAAAAACTGCGGCAATATCTGAATGAGGAGGGCTGGCTGTGAAGATCACGGAAAAGGATTTTCTGCAAGCTGTCGAGCGTGCAGACCGCCGCTATTTTGATATGGTGACGCGCCGCATCGAACGGCACCGCAGTGAAACGGCTGCCCGGAAAGGACAGCGTCTTATGAAGCAGCGGGAAACCAGAGGGAAAATCGGCAGAATCGGAAAAATCGCGGCCGCGGGTTTGATCGCGGCGGCAGTGCTCGGCGCGGGCGGCATGGCGGCAATCGTTGCAATGCGCGGCACGCAGGGCGGCAGCATCTTTCAGCGGAACACCGTCGGTGTCAAACTGAAAAATATCACGGAAGGGGTCGATACCCCGGCGCTCCGTCTCACGGAGGGCGGCGATGACGATTTCACCGCGCGGCTCATGCCGGAGCAGGATTATTACATTGCAGACAGTCTGCGCGGCATCAGCGTGAATCCGTATGTCACGGAAACAGAGAACGGCTGGTTCTTCCGCAGGAGGGACAAATATGCCCCGCCGGAAGAACAGACGGAGATCACGGCAGATTATTTCTGCTACAAGGACAAGGCGACCGGCGAGACCGTGCCGCTCTGTGCAAGGGCAAACTGTCTGCACGACGGCAATGAATACTGCGAGGCATCGACAAAAGCCTATGAGACACATCATCTGCTGAGCTGGGACGGCGGGCTTTATACCGTTGCGGAAAAGGGCAGAGGCGCAGACAGCAAGGGCTGCTTCCTGCTCTCCTATGCGCCTGACGGTACCGGAATCGAGGAGCTTGTGCAGTTCACAAGCGACCTGCCGAATGCACAGATCGCGGTGCAGGATTTCTGCATCCACAAAGGGTATCTCTTTGCGGCGCTCTCTGTTGCAGAGCAGGCGGTCACGGAGCAGCCGGATGTCGGCACCGTCACCAAAGCCGTGCGCGGCGGCTGGGCAGTTGTCTGCTATGACTTTGCGGAAAAGCAGGCGTATACGCTGTATCTGAATCTCCCGCCGGAAGGCGAGCATACGGTATACGGCAGCCCGGAGCAGATCTGGTGCAAAGGCAGTGCGCTCTATGCGCTCGAAACAGGCACACACAGCGGTATTTACCGCATGGATCTCGGCACATTTGCCTGCGAACGGCTCGAGGAAAATGTGCGTCTGTACGCGGGGGACTTCTTTGCGGGTACAGACGGCATTTATTACAGGGATGACGCAGGCATTGAACCGGCGTATAAGTTCTGCGATTACGAAACCGGCGAGATCACGAAGGGGATGCGGCAGAAGCTCGGCGATGCGGGCGAGGCGTTCCCGTTTGTGCTGAAGCAGGGGGAGTATACCTTCTGGCAGTGGTCAGATTACGGGGAAGATACGCATGCGCACGGGATCGCGGTCGGGGATGCGGCGGGCAGAACGCTTGCACGCATCGACCTTACATCGCGCGGCAAAATCCTGCGGTATTTTGTCCGTGACGGGTATCTCTGGTTTGTGACGGACGGCTTCGATCTTCGCTACGACACTATCTATGAGGACGGTCTGATCAGGGAAGGCGACTTCAATCCGGACGCGGACGCAAACGCCTGTCTCTGCCGCATCCCGACGGCGGATGTGCTGCGCGGAGATACGGATGCTTCAGACTGCGAGACCGTGCTGACGCTCTCGGAGGTGTCGCTCAAATAAGGAAAGGCAGGTGCATTGTACACGCAGAAATTTTTTTCATATCAAGTGTAATATACAGAGCCCGGTTCCGATCTGGTGAAATAGAGACGGTCTCTATCTCATGGAAAGGAAGTGATTGCAACGGAAGACAAGCAGATTCTCGCTCTGTTTGCAGCGCGGGACGAAAAAGCGCTCCGAGCCGTATCGAAAAAATACGGCGGCGCCGGCAGAAACATTGCGGCAAATATCCTGCACTCCGAGGAGGACGCGAAAGAGGTCTGGAACGATACGCTCCTGAGCCTCTGGAATGCGATTCCGCCCGCTGAGCCGGAGGATCTTTTTGCCTATCTCTGCACCGTTCTCAGGCGGCACGCATATCAGAAACGCGAGAAACAGCGCGCGAAAAAGCGCGGCGGCGGTCTGCCGGAGCTTTCACTCGACGATGCAGCGGCGCGGCAGCAGCCCGCAAAGGTCTCCGTTGAGCAGATCATGGATGAAGCACTGATGACAGAGGCGGTCAACCGCTTTCTGTCAACGCTCACACCCGAAGCCCGCACCATCTTCCTGCACCGCTATGTGAACGGGAAGTCGGTCGGGGAGATCGCGGATGCCTTTGCGATCACTTACAGCAAGGCGGCTGTCACGCTGATGCGCACACGCCTTAAGCTGCGAAAATTTCTGAACGGGGAGGGCTTATTGTGAACAAAAAGGAACGCGCCTTTCTGCATGCTTTGCCGCGTGCCGATCAGCGGTATTTTGCGGAGCTTTCCGCAAGACTTTGCTCTCCTTCGGAGTTCGCGCAGAGGCAGAAGGGAAAGGCATTTGATATGGAAAAAGAACAGCGCAGAGAAAAGCGGCGGAGGATCGGGAAATATGTGTTCGCGGGGGTGCTCGCGGCGGCAGTGCTGGGCGGCGGCGGCATGGCGGCAATCGTTGCAATGCGCGGCACAAACGGCGGAAACAATCAGTCTGACGGCAGCAGCCGTGCCGCGGAGCTTTCGGGGCAGACAGAGCAGAACACACTCGGGCTGCATCTCACCGATCAGCAGTGGGACAACTCGGCACAGCGGTTCCACAGTCCGCTTGAGAATTACAGTTTCTGGTACACCGCCTCCGATACCGGCTGGTATCACTCGATCGTCAACACATTCGCATATGATACGCTCGCGCAGCTTGACGAAACCGAACAGGATGAGCTGATCACGAAGTTTTATGCCGACCACCGAAGCGGCATAAGCATAATCGGATACAGCGATGCGGAATCCGGCGGGGAGGTGCCGCTCTGTGCAAGACCGAACTGTCTGCATTACGGCGATGATTTCTGCGAAGCGTCTGTGGAAAAATATGTGCAGCACGGGCTTGTTGCCTATGACGGCGTGCTCTATGCCGCAGCCGGAGACCGTGATCAGTATAACAGCGAATACACCTATCTGCTCTCCTATGCGCCCGACGGCACCGGCATCACGGAGCTTGCCCGCATCAAGGCGGAATGCTCCATGCCCATCGGCACGCCTGTCATTCACCGCGGCTATGTCTGGTGGATGGCAGAGCTGCATCACCGTCTGGCGGATTTCAACCCCGAGAATCCGAGCGATGAGAACACATCCAACACAGGCTACGCCATCTTCGGCTATGAGATCGCGACCGGCAAGACGCTGGAGCTTTACCGCTCGATGCCGGATGCGGAGTCGAACATCATATATCCGACGCCTGTCATGCTCTGTGCGGGCGGCGACTGGCTCTGCTATCAGATCGGCGGCGGCGACTGGCAGGCGAAAAACAGCAACGGCATTTTTGCGATAGATCTGAAAACAGGCGCGCACAGGCAGGTTGTCTCGGGTGCCAATAACGGCATGACGGGCTTTACGATGTGCGGCAGCACTTTGATTTATCAGGTGCGCACGCCGAATGTATCCTACACCATGAAAATGAATCTTGACACCGGCGAATCCGAAAAGCTCTTGGATGCGGCATTTGAGGATTATACGACAGACGGCAGCAGATTCTACGGCCTGAGCCGTGTTGTGATGAAGGAGGACGGCGTACAGAAGGCGGAATACCGCATCAGCGTCTACGACCTTGCGAGCCGTGAGCTTCTGCAAACGGTCAGCTATCGCTTCCGGCATGCGCTGCGCAAGCTGTCGGTGCGCGACGGCTTCCTCTATGCGCTGGATTACAACGCGATCGAGAAGAATGCGGAAGGCGTGCTCTATGTCGGCGACGGCGAGACGCCCGGCGTGCTCTGCCGGTGCAGCATTGATTCACTGCTGAGCGGCAGCCCGGAATGGGAGCCGCAGTGTACGCTGATCCACAACTACTGTTACAATCCCGATGACGGCACATTCTATGAGAACGGCTGGGATCATGAATACGGGCCGCTCGAATAAAGGAGGAATGGATTGCCCGCAATAAAAATTTTCCCCGCAGGTGTAGCGAAACCGCATTTTTTCCTGTCATACTAATACAGAGTGACACTCATATGACGGGGGAATGACGGTTCCGGAACGCCTTTCCCACTCAAACACGCAGGGAAGTGATGAACAATGACGGACAGGCAGATCTTAACGCTGCTGCAAAAGCGCGATGAATCGGCGCTCAGGGCGCTGACGGCGCAGTACGGCGGCGCCTGCAAAAAGCTCGCGATGCGCATTCTGCACAGCGAGCAGGACGCAGAGGAGGTCTGGAACGACGCGCTGCTGCAAGTCTGGAGCGCAGTCCCGCCCGCAGCCCCGAAGAGCTTCGGCGCCTATCTGCACACGACGGTGAAGCGGCTTTCGCTCAACCGTGCGGAGCAGAAGCAGGCAAAGAAGCGCGGCGGCGGACAGGCGGAGATCCCGCTCCACGATCTTAGCCGCGGCAGGGAGCCGGCAGGCGATTCCATCGAGCAGCTCATGGAGGAGCGGCTTCTGGATGAAGCAGTCGGGCGGTTTCTGAAGACGCTCCCGAAGATGACTGTCATGATCTTTGTGCATTACTACGGAAACGACCGCAGCACGCGGGAGATCGCCGAAGCCTTCGGCATCTCGCAGAGCCGGGTGACCGTCACGCTGATGCGCACCCGCAAAAAGCTGCGGAAATTCTTGAGTGAGGAGGGATGGCTGTGAAGCTCACGGAGGAACGGATCCGCCGCGCTGTGAAGAACGCAGACCGCAGGTATTATGACATGATCGCGGACTATGTGCGGGAGCAGCGTGCCGAAGCAGCATCCCGGAAAGGGAAACGCACAATGGAAAAGCGGGAAAACAAACGGAAAATCGGAAAAATCGCGATCGGTGCCGCGATCACGGCGGCAGTGCTCGGCGCGGGCGGCATCGCGGCAGCCGTCGCAATGCGCGGCTCGCAGGGCGGCAATATCTTTGACCGCGGCAGCAGCAATGAACCGGCAGTTGTCAGCGTGCAGGAGCAGCCGGAGGCGCTCCGTCTCACGGATGACACGCGCACGGCAGCGCCGTATCATCTCGGCGGACAGCGCTATCGCTATGACGAGATGGCATGGTTTGCAGAGACCTCGGACGGCCTTTACTACATGCAGGATACGTATGAGCTGAACTATGACCCGGACAACACCGAGAGCTTTCCGCAGCGCGCGCAGAACGAGCACAGCTGCTATTATTATCAGGACAAGGAGACCGGCGAATGCGTGCCGCTCTGCGCCCGGGCAAACTGCCTGCACGACGGCAATCCCTACTGCGTGGCATCGACGAAAGCCTATGCACCGGGGCGTTTCATCAGCTATGACGATCAGCTCTATATGATCACCCAGCCGCTCAATGAGGACGGCTCCTGGGGCGGGGGGCCGCTGGTTCTGCGCTATGCAAATGACGGCACCCGCATTGAGGAGCTCATGCGGTTCTCATTCCCGTATGAAACATATGCCGCATCTGTGGTGGATGTGATCCTTTACCGCGGCTGTCTCTTTGCCTCTGTCGGTCTGGACGCGACCAACCGTGATGTTGCAGGCTCGCCGTGCTGCCGCGGCTCGGCGATCGTCTGCTATGAGCTCGCGACCGGCAAGGGCGGCATTCTTGCGATAAACATGCCGGAGCCGGATGAATCGAGGGACTGCGGCACCTACGGGATGATCGCGGGATACGGCGACAGCCTGATCCTCGGCAGCATCAAGCAGCTCGATCTGCACAGCTTCGAGATAAAGACGCTCAAACAGGCGATGGACGCAAATATCCAGTTCGGCAAGGACGCCTGCTTCGTGCTTGACAGCGACATAAACGGCACAAAGCTCACGCGCCTTGACCTGTTCACGGGCGAGGAGACCCGTCTGGACAGAACCGGGATCAAGGGACACCCGAACTGGGATGACTATTCGGTGAATGACGATTATCTGCTGTTTGTCTCGACCCCGGCAGAGGGGGAAGATCCGAACTTTGTGCTGTATCTCTGTGATTATGACTGCCGTGTTGTGCAGACGGTCGCGGCGCCGGATTTCATGGAATCTCAGACAGACAGCTTTCTGCGCGGGGATTATCTGTATGTGATGCAGCGCAATTCCGAACATCTGGTGACGCACACGCAGCTGGAAAACGGAGAATATGAAGCGCAGTGGAGAAGCGACATCGAAACGATGGACCCGAACGATTATCTTTACCGCATCCGTGTCAGCGATCTGCTCGCCGGAAAGGGCAGCGCTTCGGAGGACTGGGAGAAATTCCTTCAGGTCTCCGATATTACGCTCAAGGCAGCACATATTGACGATAATATGCAGATCATTTATCACTGAGGAGGGCACCGCATGAAACGCTCTGTGTGTGTTTCTCTCCTCCTGCTCTGCTGCACGCTCACTGCCTGCGCAGAGGCTTCGGACGGGCAGCCCTTGAAAGAAAGCAGCGCCGCTTTGCCGGAAAAGCACATCACCGATGAAGGCTATGCCGCTCCGACCCTGACCGCGCAGAAGGATAATCCCTCTGCGCGCGTCAGGAGCATCTATGAACCGATGCCGCTCATCGCGGAGACGGCAGACGGCATTTACTACCGCACCGACGAATATGACGGCAGCGGACAGACGCTTTATCAGTTCTGCGACAGAAGCGGCACGGCGGTTCCGCTCTGCGCCCGTGCAAACTGTCTGCACGACGGCAGCGCATTCTGCGAAGCCTCAGCGGACACATACCGCCGGACATGGCTCCTCTCTGCGGACGGCACGCTCTATTCCTTTGCGGATAAGAAAAACGGAAACTTTGACTTTTCTTTTCCCGTACTCCTTTCTTATGCGCCGGACGGCACCGGCATCGAGGAGCTGGCATACTGGGAAATGCCCTATACCGCCGCGGATGTGACCGACTTCTGCGTACACCGCGGCTGCCTGTATGCACTCATCAGCATCCTCGATGATCCCGATTTTCAGGACAACACAATCGTCGGTTCACAGGCAGACTGTTCGCGCAGGGGCTATGCGGTCATCGGCTATGACCCGAGAGAAAAGCGGCAGTTTGTCGTTTGCGAGGAAATGCCGCCCGCCGGCAGACCTGGCAAACTCACCGAACCGACTACCCTCTGGGGCAGCGGCGATGATCTTTACTTCTGGCAGCCAAAGCAGCCCCGCAGCGGCGACGGCATTCACCGTGTCAGCCTGCTGACCGGCGAAGCAGAGACCTATCTTGGCGGGAATATCCCCGCGATCGCACCCTCTGCGGAGCGCTTCATCCGGATAGATGCCTCGGCAGGGAATCCCCGGATGCTTCTGCGCGACCCCGGCACCGATACCGACACAGCGCTTGATATGCAGGCGGCGGGCGATGTCAGCTGGGAGCATATGCTCTTTGACGGTACCTACCTCTACACAGAAAGCGCAGAAAACAGCGTGCTGCTGCTCAGTACCGATATGCAGATCTGCGGCAGCATCGCAATCCCGGAGGACATGCAGCTCTTGCACATGTTCTCTGACGACGAAACGCTCACGGTCATCCTCCTGGAGCGCACGGCAGACCCCATGGAGGGCATCGACCCGCTCCGTGACGGCCTGAAATGCAGCGTATCCGATCTGCTTGCAGGCAAAGCGGAATGGCTCCCGGTATACAAATAACGGCAAGCGGAAATTTCTCCCGGAGCTCTGCACGAAAACCTGCCCGCCGATTGTATATAGATACAGAGGGCACCTAACGCAGCCCGAACACAAACCAAGGAGAACACACATGGCAAACAAACTGGAAATCAGACATCTCACGAAAAAATACGGCAGCTTCACGGCACTCAGCGACATGAGCTTTACGCTTGAGCCGGGCGTGACGGGTCTGCTCGGCGCAAACGGCGCGGGCAAATCGACGCTCATGAAGCTGATGACCGACCACATGAAGCGCACCGGGGGAGAGATCCTCTGGAACGGCACCGAGATCCTCACGATGGGGGCAAAATGGCGGGAGCTGGTCGGCTATACGCCGCAGCTTCAGGGGCTCTACGACGAATTCACCGCACGCCGCTTCCTCTATTATATGGGCGCGCTGAAGGGCATGAAGCGCCGCGACATCAAAACGGAGACCGAGGAGATGCTTGAGGCGGTGAACCTCTCGCAGCATGCACACAGGAAGATCGGCACCTTCTCGGGCGGCATGCGGCAGCGCGTCATGCTCGCTTCCTCGATGCTCGGCAAGCCGCAGGTGCTCATTCTCGATGAGCCGACTGCGGGCCTTGATCCCGAGGAGCGCATCCGCATCCGCAATGACATCGCAGAGCTTGCGCGTGACCGCATTGTCCTGCTCGCAACGCATGTTGTCAGCGACATTGCCTGCATCGCAAAGAAGGTGCTGCTCATCCGCGGCGGCGAGCGCATTGCCTTCGATACCCCGCACGCGCTGCTCGAAAACGCAGAGGGCAAGATCGGCGAGTTTGTCGGTACTTATGATGAGATCCGCGCAAAGCAGGCGGAATATCCCGCCGGCGAGATCGCGGAGCGCAGGGACGGCTTTGTCCTGCGCATTGCCGATGACCCGCTGCCCGAGGGCTGCGTCCCGGTGACAGACAATCTCACGCTTGAGGATGTGTGTCATCTCTACTTAAAGGGGAACCGGCAGTATGTATGAACTGAGACGCCTGCTCTGTGACCCCAAGCGCATTCTTCTCCTGCTGATGATCGCGCTCTGCAATCTCGCGCTCTTTGCGGGCTACTGCCGCACACGCGGGCAGGAGGATGAAAGATGGCGGCAGCAGATGGCGGCATGGGGCACAGACCTTGACGAATATGACGCAAAGCGCGCCGCCGAAAAACAAGCCGCAACAGAAAAATATCTCAATGAGACCTATCCGCAGTATCTCGAATATGTGCAGTCGCAGTCGGGCACACAGTCGGTGCTCGGCAAGCTCGCCGCAAAGAAGGATGACTTCGTGCAGCGCAATCTTGAGAAAACCGCAAAGGATTACGCAAAGCTCGAGGGCATCAAGGTCCGTGCGGGATGCGACGACACGGTGAATGCCGTCAAGGATTATGATGTGACCGACTATCTGCTGCTGATCGCGCCGCTTCTGCTGGTGCTCTCGCTCGCGGCAGATACGGAAACGGCAGTCGGTGCGCTGACCCGCACGACCAAGCGCGGACGGCTCCCGCTCTGCGGCTGGCAGGCGCTCGCCGTGGTAATCATGTCGGCGCTCTCGGTGCTGCTGCTTTACGGCACGAATATCGCCTATGCCTGTGCGGTGCTCGGCGACCCCGTGATGACACGCGCAGTGCAGTCGGTGCCGGAATTCCAGCTCTGCTCGCTGCGGCTCACTGTCGGAGGATATTTCCTTGCGGCGGCGCTGCTGAAAACACTTGCCGTGACAGTCTTTGCGCTGTTTCTGTGGCTCATGCAGGCGCGGATCCATCCGCTGGCAGCATGGTCGGTTTCCGCTGCCGTTATCGCAGTCTGCTTCCTCACGCACAAGCTCATTCTCCCGACGGCAAAGCTCTCGCATTTCAAGTTCCTGAATGTGTTTGCGGCGCTCGAAGCAGATGTGTTCTTCACGCAGTACAGCAATCTCAACTGGTTTGGCTTTCCCTCGAATTTCCGCACGGATATGCTGATTACAGTCGGCGGGCTCTGCGTGATTCTCACGGTGCTCTGCCTTGTGCTGATCGGATACTGCCGCCCGGGCAAGCTCGGCAGCAAGATGGAGCTGCTCGGCGACCGCCTTGCGCAGAAATTCGCAAGGCTCACGCGGCGGCGCACGCTCTTTGGCTTCGAGGGCTGGAAGATCCTCATTGCACAGCGCGGATTTCTCGTGCTGCTGATTGCGGGGCTGCTCGGCTTCTCGCTCTGGCAGCAGACGCATCTCTATGTGTGGGTCTCGCAGGAATCCAAGCAGATCTACGATCAGTATGCAGGCGAGGTGACAGAGGAAAAGCGCACGGATGTCGCGAACCGTCTGGAGACACTCGCAAACCAGATCGAGCAGCAGCAGGCGCGCATCGACAAGCTGATGGAACGCGGCGGCGATCCGCAGGCGATTGCAAATGCGCAGTACCGTCTGCAAAAGCTGCAATCTGATTTTAACCTCTACTCCGCCTTGCAGGATGCCCTGCAAAAGCTCGCGGATTACACCGCACGCACGGGTCTGCCCGCGTGGTTCATCCAGCAGAATTCCTATCAGCTTCTCTTCCGCGAGAATGCGTCCATCCGCCGCGGCTGCATGATTTTGCTGCTCTTCCTGATCTTCATGTTCCGCAGCCTGCACGCCTATGACAATCAGTATGACACCGAGATGCTTCTCAGGGCGACAAAGCGCGGCAGAGGGCACCGCCGGACGGCGGCATGGCTCTGGGTCATGCTCCTCACGGCGCTCGCCGCGGCTGCCATCCACGGCATTTACCTTGTCCGTTTGCAGCAGGATGTCGGGTTCTCCATGCCCGAAGCACCTGCACAGAGCATGGAGCTGCTGCAATGGATTCCTGTATCGGTCTCGCTGAAAACAGTGATCACCGTACAGCTTGTGCTGCAATACTGTGCGGCGCTGCTCATCGCGGGCGGCACGGTGCAGATCAGCCGCTTCTCCCGCACGCCGGAAACGGCGCTCCTGATTGCGATGGCGGTCTTCCTTCTGCCGTCAGCGCTGGCGGAAAGCGGCGTGACGCAGCTGCATTTCCTCGATTTTGTGCATTGGCTCAGCATCACGGCATCCTCGTAAGTTTCCTTCATATGAATCAAAAGCCTCCCCGTGAATGGGGAGGCTTTCATCATAAGAGCAGAAATGAGAAGAAAAAAGCTTGCGCAATGAAATCGCTTCGCGATGAAATTCTGACGAATGATATTGCTTCGCAAATCATAACGGAGTCCCCATTATAAATCATCGCGCAGGAGATATCTGTTAGGCAAAAACCTCCCCGGGGATGGGGAGGTTTTCATCATAATAGCAGAAATGAGAAAGAAATTGCTCCGCAGTGAAATTCTGCGAATGAAATTGCTGCGCAATGAAATCCTGACGGAATAAAAAACGGGGCCCGGGGACCGCTGTCCCCGGCAGGGGTTTGGGGACGGAGTCCCCATTATAAATCATCGCGAAGCGATACCTCATTCCTCCGCGGCAGCACGCATATTGCGCTTGGCTTCGCGGCGTGCGCGGTCGGGGGATGCATGCGAGACAATGCCGTAGAGCAGATAGATCGCAGCAGCCAGCACGATGCCGATGATCGCCGCCGTAATGACCGTGCCCGTCATCGAGTAGAGATAGCCGGTGACCGCCGCAAAGACCGCATCTTCCTTGACGGCGAACCGGTCAAACCAGCGCGTGCTCTGCAAATACAGCGCGGGAATCAGCATCAGCACGGAGCTGACCAGAACCGCCGTGCCGCCCCAGTAGCAGAGCATTGCCGGCTCCTTCCGATAGAGGATGCTCAGCACGAGCATCAGCAGCGCGAGAATCAGCACGGCGCCGATCAGCAGATAATCTGCCCAGGATGCGACCGTGCGCAGCTTGCTGAGGTAATTTGCATCGGAGAGCGTGCGGAAGCGGTAAATATCGCAGGCAGAAAGAATGTTCGATTTTGCCGCCTCGATCGTCTCCTTCACCTTTGCGTCGAAGGTGCTGTCGCGCTCGTAGCCGTTTTCGTTGGCATAGCGCACGAAAAACGCCGTGACATCATTCTCAAGCTCGGTGAAATCCGCATGCACGGAAATCTCATTGCGCGAGCGGTTGACATAGCCGAAGCCGTTTTCGATATAAGCGCGGATGATCGGTGTCAGTGCTTCGGTCGAGATCGCGTCTGCGTAGGTATCTGCGGAGATGCCGGAGACATTCTCCTGTGTTTTGTAGTAGCTTTCGAGATTGTCGTGTACCTTCTGCACGAGCTGCTCGGATTCGACGAGCTTCAGGGCAGTCTGCGGCTTGACGGCGCGGAATTTCAGGATCCCGCCCGCTGCGAGCCCGAGACAGCCGAAGATGAGCAGCAGCGTGATGACAACACTCATGGCATAGGTCAGCGGTTTTTTCATGTTGTCTCACCCTCCTCCTCAGTCTTGTCATCCTCAATCGGGAAATAGTAGTCCTTTTCGACCGGCACGCACTGCACGCCGATGCGCAGATCGGAGGAGCCGAGCACCTGCGGCTGGCAGGTGTAGATCGTCAGATGCTCCTCTTCGTTCTCCGTGACGCTGACATAGGTTTTGTCATTCTTATCAAAGGAGATGAGCTCCGAGACCTTATATTTGAAGGTGCCGTATTTGGTATACAGAATGACTTCATCGCCGAGCTGGAGCTTGCCGAGATCGGAGAAGAAGGTGTTGACATGTCCGTCGATGACGGTATGTCCGCCGTCCGCGATGTAGGCAGACTGCGTAGACTGGCAGACGCCGCGCTCGAGCAGCTCGCCGCTGGAGCCGTAGTAGACACCGGCTGTGAGCTTGATGGCGGGTGCGGAGATGATCGCATACTGCTCGCCGAAGCGCGGGTAGACGATCGAGCCCTTGTCATAGGTCGGCTTTTCGCCCGGCTCTGTTTCGATGTCGTTCTCGACAATGTTCAGTCCTGCCGTGGTGGAGGTCGTTTTCAGATCGTCCATGAAGGCGAGATTGAGATATTTCTGGATATAGTGTGTCGGCATCAGTGCATAGCAGAGCACGATAATGCCGGCAGAGAGCAGCAGCAGAAAGAGCGGTGTCGTGAGATAGGGGACGATGCTGCCGCTGCTTTTGTGCTTTTTGGGTGCTGCATGTTCAGCCATTTGCCTGATCCTCCTCGCGTTTGAATCCCTTTTTGCCGGTGTAGAGCATGCCGCCGACGGAGAGCAGAATGGCGCAGCCGCTTCCGAGCACGGGCAGTGTGGTGTTCCAGCCGGTGTCATCGACCTGTGTGCCGATCACGGAGGCATCCACAAGATTGCCCTCGCTGTCGCGCACGGAGTAGTCGATGCCTTCCCCGCTGATGTTGTCCACGGTGATATTCATGCCGAGCTGCTTGGAGAGCTCGATGAAGCCCTGTGCGATTTCAGACTGACTGTCTGTGCCGAGCTGCTTGATGATGCTGTTGCGCTCGGCAGTGCTGAGGCTGCGGAGAAAATCTGCCTGCTCCTCCGGGGGCAGCGATTTGACATACGCCTTCTTTTCCTCCAGCGTCATATTGATGAAGCTCTTGCGTTCGGCAGCGGAGCGCGTGGTGACAGTCGTGGTGACTGTTGTTTCGCTGCCGCCGGGCGCGGTTGTTCCGGCAGTTGTTGCGGCGGTTTCCGCTGTCGAGACGGCAAACTGCTTGTTGATCTCTTCCCAGATCCTGTCCTCGTAGATATAGACATATTCCGCCCAGACATCGTAGGTGGCGTAATGCCCGTTGATCTCCATGCCTTCGCTGTCATGCGGCGTATTTTCGTACTGATTCTTTGCCTGCTGGATCATTGCCTCCGAGAGGCCGATCTCCCGCATTGCGGCATAGACATCGTCCACGCTGCCTGCCGCCGACACCGGAATCGCCGCGGTGAGGCAGAGCAGCAAGCCGCAGGCTGCGCCTGCAAGCAGAAATTTGTGTTTCATAGCCGTCTCCTTTCCATAATGAATAACGGATGCGGTGCGGTCAGCTTATTTCTTCTCGCCTCTGCCGATCGCCGTGCGCAGGGCACGGAGCTCCTCAGAGGTCAGGTCGCGCCACTCGCCCGGCTTCAGCATGCCGAGCTTCACCGGTCCGATCGAGATGCGTCTGAGGCGCACAATCTCCAGCCCGACGGCATCGCACATGCGTCTGACCTCGCGCTTCTTGCCCTCGTGGATTGTCACGAGCAGCACGACTCTCGTCGGCTCGCTCACCTTCTCGACGATGTTCGCGGGCGCGGTCTTGAAGCCGTCATCGAGCTCGACGCCCGCAGCCATCTTCGCGAGCTGTTCCTCCGAGACAGGCGGTCTCACGGTGACGCGGTAGGTCTTTGAGACCTGCCGCGAGGGGTGCATGATGCCGTTCGCGAAGTTGCCGTCGTTGGTGAAGAGCAGCAGACCCTCGGAGTTGCGGTCGAGCCGCCCGATGGGATACACGCGCTGGTCGATGCCCTCCAGCAGATCGGTCACGCAGCGGCGCCCCTGCTCGTCGGAGAGGGTCGTGACATAGCCGCGCGGCTTATTGAGCATGATATAGCGGAATTCCTTTTTCCGCGGGATATAGACGCGCTCGCCGTCCACTGTCAGCAGGTCGGTCGGCAGCGCTTTGTCGCCGATGCGCACGGGATGCCCGTTGCATTTGACCTTGCCCGCTTCGATGAGCGCTTCGGCACGGCGGCGGGAGCAATAGCCCGCATCCGCGAGAATTTTCTGTACTCTCAGTTTTTCCATCTGCGTCTCCTGAAATACACTGAAACGGCATCCCCGACCGATCGCGGCGCAGAGATGCCGTTCTTTCTTACGATTCTACGACCTCGATGCCCGGCTCAGCGGCTTCCTTTTTCGCCTGCTTGCCTGCGAGGAATCCTGTGATCTTGTCCATCACATCCGGGACCATATTGATGATTGCGTTCGGTGTTGCCGCGTTGACGGAGAGCTGCATCAGCTTCACATCGCCGGGGCTGATGACGAGAAATGCGACCGGTGTGATCGAAACGCCGGCGCCGCCGCCGCCGCCGAACATATCCTTTGCGACCTTTGTCGGCAGATCGGATCCGCCAGATCCGAAGCCGAAGCTCACCTTCGAGATCGGAATGACGGTCGTGTCACCGCTGCACTGGATCGGCTGCCCGATGATCGTATTGGCATCGACCATGCCGCGGATCGCTTCCATCGTGACCTGTATGGTCTCCTGCACCGGATGCTCTTTGCTGCGTTCGCTCATGATTGGTTCCTCCCTGTGTATCTGATTCATTGGGTACATGATTAGGCTGCCGCACTGTCCGGCAGCGGACGGGTTTCTTCTTCCATGCGCTTTGCCTCTTTATCCTCCCTGCGGAAGCGGCACCATGTCCGCCAAAGGAAGCGGATGCCGAGGATCAGCACGGTGAGGATCAGTGCCGCGGGCGAGACCCGCAGCTCAAGAGATGCGCGGAAAGTGATGCTGTCATTGTAAAAATCCGCGAGAATGCGGAATTCGTCTGCTTCGATATCCACCCAGCACTGGAGTGCTGCGAGCAGGTTATAGGCTGCTGCACAGATCCTGCCGTAGAGCGTGCCGGTCTTTGCAGGATCGTCGGTCGCCACGGCGAGATAGAGCTTCACATGGCGGAAGTGAAAGTGCCGCGTGAGAAATTTCAGTGCCGGCGAAAGGGATGCGAGGGCATCCTTCGCAAGCCCGATCGCTTCGTGCACGGACTGCGGCTTGATACGCTTGAAGAAGCCGCGCTTCTTCGGCTTTTCCTCCGCCTGTTCCGCTGTCTCTCCGGTCTCGGGCGCCGTCTCATCGGATTCCGGCTCCTCTGCGGATGCTGCCGGCTCCGGGGCGGTCTCCTCGGCAGCCGTCACAGCAGGGGGCGCTTCCGGCTCCTGCGCGGGGAATTCCTCCGTCTGTACCTGCGGCTTCGGTTCCGGCTCCTGCGGCTCTGCGGGTGCGGAGACCTCCGCGGCGGACTCTGCTGCCTGCGGGACGGTTTCAGCGGGCGCTTCGGGCGCAGCGGGGGATTCCGTCTGCACGGCGTCGGGCTCCGGCTTCTCCTCCTGTGCCGCCTCCGATGTATCTGCCGGGGGCTTGTCCGGCTGTGCGTCGGGCGGTTTCTCCGGCTCCGAGCTCTTGCGGAAGACGCGGATGCATGCATAATAGACTGTCACAGCCCATTTTCCGTCGCCGAAGGATCCCTTGATGCGGACCGGAAGCAGGAGCAGGACACACAGGACAAATACAATGATGAGAAAGATTGCCGCACCTGTGCCCACCGCATTCACTCCCTTCGCGACATAAGACTATTCAAAATATAGTATACCATATTTCCGCGAAAAATGCAATACTTTTGCGGTGCGAAAATACAGAGACCGGAAAAATGCCCCCTGACCGTGTGAAAGTCAGGGGGCATCGGTGTGCCGGCTGTTCAGTTTGCCGTCATTCTTTCGGTGATGACGCCGTCCTTGTCGAAGTCTGCGTTGATCGAGTAGGTGCGCATGTTCTGGAGAATGCGCTCGCCCTCTGCTTCGCCGCCGACATAGGTTGTCTTGCAGTTGCGCTGTGTCGCCGGATAGAAGATCAGATCGAGCGAATTGTCCTCCTTGAGCGTCACGCCGAGCAGACCGGTGTCGATGTCGTATTCGCTGAACCAGAAGTTGCCGAGATTGTAGATGATCGGCACATGCTTGTAGAATTCGACGCCCTGTAAGCAGTGTGCGTGTGCGCCGACGATGAGGTCTGCGCCCGCGTCGATATAGAGCTTCGCGGTCGAGGTCTGCTCATATTCGAGATCGTGGCTGTCTTCGGTGCCCCAGTGCAGGTTCGCAATGACGAAGTCGGCGTTTTCCTTTGCCTCTTTGATCACTTCGATGAATGCCTCGGGCTCATAGCAGCGGAGCACGCCCGGCGTCAGCTCGGTCGCTTCCGGGGTGAGCACATACTTTTCGGCGCGTGTCGCGGCAACAAATGCAATTTTCTTGCCCTCGACAATGAAATACTGCGGCTTGGACGCCTCCTTGATGTTTCTGCCGGCGCCCATATACGGGAGACCTGCGCGCTCAAGCGTTTCAAGCGTATCAATAAATGCGACCTCGCCGTAATCGTAGCAGTGGTTGTTCGCGAGATCGACGATGTCGATGCCGAGCTCATCGTAATACGTCACATTCTTCGTTGCGGCACGGAAGGTCCACATCTTGCCGGGGAGCGGGTCGCCGCGGTCGGAGAAGCAGAATTCGTTGTTCAGCGTGGCAATATCCGCCGTCTGCATCTTGCTCATGAGGAATGCGGAGATGCAGTCGCCGAGACCGTGCTCGGTTGTTTTCATGTATTCCATCACATGCCAGTTGTCGGCAAAGCTGATGTCGCCGCCGAAGGTCATGCTGATGCCTGCGTTGCCGTCGCCGTCGAGCACATGGATATTGTCTGCCGCCTCCGCAACGCCGGTATAGAGGTCGCGTGCGGCATGAACGGAGAGACCGGTGAGCTCCGTGAAGCGCTTGTCGGAGAAGCCGCCCTTTGCGACTTCCGAATACATCCCGCCGAGCAGTTCGGGATTGCGGGTGTATTTCTCCAGCCAGCGGTAGAAATCCTCGGAGAGCGGGAGTTTGGTATCGGCGCCCGCGGTCAGTTCGCCGAGCAGCGCCGCATAATCCACGGCAGGTGCAGCGGTGGTCTCGGTCTGCGGTGCGGCGGTGTCGGAGGCAAGCGTCGTCTGTGAAGCGGTTGTGTCGGTGACGGGCGCGGTGGTCTCCTCTGCCGGTTCCGTCCCGCCGACCGGCTTATACAGACCGCAGCCTGCGAAACTCCATGCGGCGAGTGTGACGGCGAGCGCCGCCTTTCTGATTGACTTCATTTGTTTTGTACCCATCCTGTGATGAATTAGCCGATCGGTGTAACGACCGTGCCCTCGCGGGTCTCACGGATCTGCCAGCCGAGTGCGGTGATCTGATCGCGGATCGCGTCTGCTGCTGCAAAGTCCTTTGCCTTGCGTGCCGCTGCTCTCTGCTCGACAAGCGCCTGCACCTCTGCCGGAATCTCTGCTGCTGCATCCTTCTGCTCAGCGAGCGCTGCCGCATTCTTCAGCAGATCGAGCGAGAGCACGCTGTCGATCGCTTCGATGCATGCACGCTTGGTCGCTGCGGTCGTGTCCGCCTTCAGGATGTCATAGATCACAGTGATTGCCTGCGCGGTGTTGAGGTCATTGTCCATCGCCTCGGTGAACTTCGCGAGCAGTGCCGCCTTAGCTGCCTCATCGACGGCATCCTGTGCCGCGCAGAGGGGACGGATCTTCGCGAGCAGCTTCTGATAGGCGCCCTGTGCGTTCTCAAGGTTTTCCCACGAGAACACGAGCGACTTGCGGTAATGCGACTGCATGCAGAAGAAGCGGTATGCCATCGGCGAGAAGCCCTTTTCCTCAAGCAGCGAGACGGTCAGAAATTCGCCCTTCGACTTGCTCATCTTGCCGCTTGTCGTGTTCAGGTGCATGACATGGAACCACTGCGGGCACCATTCATGCCCAAGATATGCCTCGCTCTGTGCGATCTCATTCGTGTGATGCGGGAAGACATTGTCGATGCCGCCGCAGTGCAGGTCAAGGTGTTCGCCCGCATACCTGATTGCGATGCCGGTGCACTCGATGTGCCAGCCGGGGTAGCCGAGCCCCCAGGGGCTTTCCCATTTCAGCTCCTGATCGTCGAACTTCGACTTGGTGAACCAGAGCACGAAATCCGCCTTATTGCGCTTGTTTTCGTCGCCCTCAACGCCCTCGCGGACGCCGACCTCCAGATCCTCCTCGCGGAAATCGTGGAAGCGGTAATACTGATCGAGCTTCGAGGTATCGAAATAGACATTGCCGCCTGCTTCGTAGGCATAGCCCTTTTCGAGCAGCGTTTCGATGATATGGATGAAATCGCCGATCAGCCCGGTTGCCGGCTGAATATGCTCCGGCTTCTTGATGTTGAGCTTTTCGCAGTCGGCGAAGAAGGCATCGGTATAATATGCCGCGATCTCCATGACGGTCTTGTGCTCGCGCCTCGCGCCCTTCAGCATCTTGTCGTCGCCGGTGTCGCCGTCCGAGGTGAGGTGCCCGACGTCAGTGATGTTCATGATGCGCTGCACATCGAGACCGGTGTAGCGGAGATACTTCTCAAGCACATCCTCCATCATGTAGGTGCGCAGGTTGCCGATATGTGCGAAATGGTAGACCGTCGGGCCGCAGGTATACATGCGGACCTTGCCCGGCTCATAGGTGCGGAACGTGTCCTTCTGGTGCGTGAGCGAATTGTAAAGCTGCATATGGGGAGCCCTCCTGAAAACTGATTGATTCGGTATGTGTTCTATTATATCACAGAATGCAGAAAAACGCAAGCACAAACGCGCACCGCTCTGATACCATATTATAGTGAAAACTACAACTGCGCGCGCTCGTCTCCCCCCCCCCTTCTTGCAATTTCGGTGCGGCTGTGCTATAATAAATACCGTGGAATCCGCACGGGCGCGTGAATCGCCGAAGCCGCGCGGAAACGAAGAAACGCATGGAGGAACACATGTTCTATCAACTGACATATGATCTGTCGGAGACCGAGCGCAGCGGCGTATCTGCACTGCTTTCGGCGGCAGATCACGAATTTGTGCCGCCGCTCTCTGCACGCCGCGGCACCACGCAGAAGGATCTGCTGACAGCCGCCGCACCGGCAGACGGCATTGCCGCATATTTCGCGCAGCTCGCCGGGCAGGCCTGTGTGCTTGCGATGGAGGAAAGCCGGGTCTGCGGCTTCCTCTCCTTTATCCCGGATCACCTGCTCGATGCGCTGACGCCGCCGCTTCGCTGCGACTATGTCTCGACCATCGTCGTTGATCCGGCATGCCGCGGCAGGGGCATCACGGCGGAGATGTACCGCACACTGTTTTCGGCGCGCCCGGGGCATTCTGCCGCGACCCGGACATGGTCACAGAATCACGCGCATCTCGCGATCCTGCGGCGGCTCGGGTTTGCGCTTGCCCTGACCCTCGCCGATGACCGCGGCCCCGGCATCGACACCGTATACTATATCAGAACAGCGGATGCCTGAAAACTGCGGAATGACAACGGGAAGCGAGGAAATGCCCATGAAAAAACGAATCTCAGTCTGGGGCAGGCTCAAGGCGTATAAGCTGCGCGTGCAGTTCTGGATCGCCCTGCTGATGTTCCTGCTCTTTGTGCTCTCGATGGCTGCCTATCAGGTGCCGGCGTTCCGGGAAAACGAGGTGATCTCGAACATCCTGCTGGCGCTCTTCACCTCTTTGCTGGTTACGGTCTTTACGATGGCGGCGGAGATCATCGTCAGCTACCACGAGCACCGAAATGACCAGTATCTGGAGGATATCTATCAGTTTGGCATCGCGACCTTCCACCGCGACAAGGAGACGGCACTGCGCGAGCTGCTCAGCGACTGCGACAAGAGCATCTGGATCAGCGGCTACCGTCTGATCCTGACGCGGCAGCTCCGCCCGGATATCGCGGCGGCGATCCGGCGCGGCGCCCATGTGACGGCAGTGATCTGTCCGCCGTGGTCGCAGGGCTTCCGGCTCGTTTACGGCGACAACGAGAAGGTGCTCGACAACTATCTCGCCTGCTTTGAAACGATCAATGCGGCACGGCTCGAGCGCGGCGGCGCAGAGAAGGATTTCCGGGCCGTCTTTGTGGATAAGCCGCTGTTCAGCGATACTTACCGCATCGACCAGAACATCGTGACAGGTCCCTATATGCACAATACCGACCCTGAGTTCAAGCGCATGATGGCAAAGGATTTCTTCTGCTATAATATCGTGCGGCGCAGCGAGCTCTATGAGATTGTGACGGGCGAGTTCCGCACGCTGCTGCATGATGCGAAGACGGTTCTGAACTGGGAGCGCTTCGCAGAAATCTGCCGGAAGATCGACGAGGGCGACTACTGTGAGGCGGAAAAGATCGAAATGTTCCGTTCTGCCTGCGATCCGATCCCGGAAGGAACGGAAAATGAGACGGCAGACTGAGTCAAATCGGCATCTTGCGACATGGCACAAAAAACGGCAACTGCATTTAGGTATATTTAACAAAAATTCGACAGATTGCCCTTATATTGGTGACAATTCATTGACTTTTGTTTTATAATGTGCTATAATCATGGATGTAGCATGCGGATAAATGATTGTATCATTTTTTCTGCTGCGATATTAAAATTTTATATCAAAAGGAGAACTGGGTATGAAACTGTTTGACGATGTAAGCAAGCGTATTGGAGGCACGAAGAAGGCTGGCTTCCTCTGGGGCGGCATGGTGTTGATTGCCGTTGTGGTGATTGCGATGCTGTATGCTTATCAGCAGAATATTGATAACGGCGAGGGCATCTTCTATACTATGTTCCCGGGTGTGATGGAAAATGTTTATGTTGATCCTTTCCACCCGCTGCCGTTTATTATCTTCCTGATCGCGAGTCTGATCGTATTCTTTTTCAATGTCACGACGCTCAATTCGACCAAGCTGATCGAAGACGGCAAGGGTAAGGCGTTTGTCAGCACTCTGATCCCGAATGTTTTGCTGTTCCTGCTGTTCTGGGGCTGCTGCTGGCTGTTCGATGCGCTTCATTTTTCCGAGGGCCTTTTCATCTGCTATGAGGAGTATCTCAATTTTCTGACGATTATCGTCGGCGCTGTGATGGCAGTCGCGAATATTGCTATTTTTGCTGTCAGTAAGATCTGCGGCAACCGAATCTGAGCCTGAACATTTACACAGTTACAAAATTTACGAAAGGATGTAAAAAATCATATGGGCAACATTGTTATCAACGCTTTCGGCGGCGAAGGCACGCTCTTTACCCGTGCTTTCCTGGCGGCAATGCCGGCATGGCCATGGAGAGATCCGGATACAAGGAAGAATAGATGGGATCTTACGGACTCCCTGATTCTGGTTCGCTGGCTGGATCTTGCAAACGGCGCAAAGGGTAATAGCGGCGCACAGACGGATGCTGAAAAAACCGCAATAATGCGCAACAGCTTCGACGCGAATGCTGCTGTTATCAAAGAGGTGTTTGATGTTCCGAAGCTGGAAACGCAGGCTCCCTCGATTACACAGGGCGCACTTTCGATCTCGGCGGCTTATAATGGCCACAAGGATTATAAACTGCTGAATCTGATGTTCACGCAGGCAGAGCAGGACTTGCCGCACGGGAAAGGCTTCCAGGGTGATCCCTGTGCCGGTACTGCGTGCATTCGTGCGCTGGACCATCCGCTCCCGACTGAGCCCTATGACTTTTACGATCCGCATATGGGCGGCGCTCAGATGAAGCCGAATCTCTGGGTGACCGTCGGCGGTTTCCGCGGCGGCGGATGCGCCACAACGCTGGTTCCTCTTGAGGCGGTCGAGCGTATGAAGAAGAACAATATGCAGGGTGTCCCTGCGGTTCTGGTTGCGGCACTCCCGTATTCGTCGCATGTGGATCCTCAGGGCAATCCGAATGTTCAGCTCGAATCTAAAAATGCGTTCTGCGGCACCAAGGCGATCCTCTCCGGCGGCTTTGATGTCAGCCACTGGGCAAAGCGCTACTTTATATCGTCGTATCTTGACGGGGGAAAAGTTTACCGTCCGATCACTGCGGACTTCAGTGTGGATGATCAAAACACCACTCTGATCGCGACCAATCTGATTACCGCGGATTGTGTGTACCGTGCAATCAGAGATATGGATGACAAATCAGAATTTGGCGATGATAAGGTTTATGTTCCAAAGATTGACAGCAATATCAAGAATGTGAACGGATACGGCATGCAGATCGACGCGACCAGGCTGCGTGCACTTTGCTGGTTTGCAGCCGCGATTAAAGAATTGGTTGGAAACTGGGACACCTGCAACAATAATGCAAACCTGGATGCGGAAGCGAAGACGGTTGTCAGCAAACTGAATTCACATTTTGCGCTGGTTATGGAAGCCATTGAAGAGATGCAGAGGGGTCGTTTTGCAAACGGTGCCGGCTCAGATGCAATGCCGCTCAAGCTGATGCCGGATATCTTCTTTGAGCTGTATAAGAGCAACAATAATAAGAACACTGAGAACTGGTGGGAGAAGATTGCACTGGGTGCACCCGGCAGGGAGGATGACTTCAAGGCTGGTTTCCCCAATCGGTATGCGACTCGCAGCACAATGGATGCAAAGGTTCTCGGACCGGCACTGAATGGTTGCGGCGGAAAGATCACGGCTGCGCTGAAAACCATCTGGGAGCGAATCCTCGAGGATACTGAGGACTGGAATTATAACAAGAGAAACAGTGCAAGAGAAGCCGATGAAGGCCGTATGATGCTGCCGCTTCTTGCTGCAATTCCCGGCGGTAATTATCTTTCCTTTGGCATCAGCAATGCGCTTAAAACCGACTGTTCGATCATGGGTGCGGTGAATTCCGAATCGTCCAAGAGCGATTGGGAAGGTTATATCGGCGGTCCATGCGGCAGATACTATGATTTCGGCGCACGCTTGAGAAGAGTTGATCCTGCGGAAAATGAGACGCTCAATGTGGCGGAGACAGATCCGATTGTGGTGAAGTATACATCCCTTCTGTTCAGCTATTTCCTGCGCGAGCTTCGTGAGATTCCGCTGAAGATCCAGGAATGCCCGCTCCAGGGCGATGCTGGCAGCATCTTTGATGATATGCGGACTTATCTCAACATGCACAATATCAGCGTCGGCATGGTTGGAGGCGTCCCTGTGTGTTCGATGACGGGTGCTCCCAATGCTAAGAGCGACAACGCATATTTCCTGCTCCCGGCACCGGGCGAGTGGGGCGCAAAATATCAGGGCTCCAAGAAAAACGAAAAAGATGAAGATGTTCCGGTCTATGACTACGAGAACAGTGCGTGGGCTGAGCTCGTCGGCTATCAGGTCAAGGCTAAGAGACCGCCGAAGAGTATCACCGAGATACTGAATGATCTGACTGATCTCGAAGTGCAGCTTGTATATACAATGCTGTTCGCACTGGTGCGAAGCGGAAATAAACATACCGGTGAAATTAAAGATACTGATACCGGCGCTGTTCCGCCTCGTTATGAATGTGTTTCCGGTCTGCTGACACATCTCGAAAAGCGTGCAGGTGACTTGCTCGTAAATAGAATAGGGAAGAGGACGGTATTTGCAAACGCCAGCTGGGGCGATGTTGATAAGGATGATCCTGTTTGCAAGTTCATCCATGACGAGCCTTATAACCCCAATAAGTTCTTCAGCCGAAAGCTCGCTTATTATTTGATGGAGAAAGGCGGGGAAAATGGTATTGGCGGTATCTATACTGCATATCCGCTGACAGAGCTCGGTACCCGTTGGCTGAAAAATTTCAAGCAAGGCGGCAGCCTGACGGTCAATGCAGAATTCGACGCGAAAACCGGCAAGGCAACACGAATTACTGCCACCATTAAATTCACACGAAAAAATGCTGATGTTCCTGAAACACGCACCTATGCTTATGAGGACGAATATCAGGAGCTTGTACAGATGACCGCTATGCCCGCAATTTCGATGGTTCCGCAGTTCCTGGGCTATGACAGCGAAACCGGAAATGTGAGACGCAAGTTCCGCTATCTCTGGACGGCTTTTGACAGCAGCTTGGAAGAGGAGCAAAGACCTTGCTGCATCGCGGCAGACGTGCCGGGTCTGGTGCTGACTGTCTGCAATCTGCCGAAGGCAGAGGAATGGAAGCTTTGTCAGAAGAAGCAGCGCGCGAAAAAAGCTATGGTTGACGCTGCGTGGTCTGCATCAAGCGATGAAGAACGCTTCTGGTGGAGTATTTGCAAATTGGGTGATTCCTCTGTGCAGTACGGCTGCCTTGGCAGAAAGCCGATCAAGATCACGCAGAGCAGACACGATGAGGTCGTGACATTGATCGAATCTGATCCGATTCCGTATGAATTGGAGATGTATTTCGATTTCGGAACTGCAAACTCCCATATTGAAGTCTACGAAACCGACCCGAATACGCATGCGTTAGTCGGACAAGCTGATGATTCTGATGATAAAGCTTTTGTGCCCGGAGCTTCGGAAGTATATCTGACGCTGGATCTGACAGAGCGGGAATTCATCAATCAGCCGATTCTGAATCTCCATGATGAAAATCTTACGCCGACTTCACTGCGCGATGATACGATTCCGACCATGATTCAGGCATACAGCATGTTCCCAAGCGAGTCAGATATGGAAGCAGATAAACTCTACGGTTATTCGGGAACATCTGCTCAGTATGAGCACGGCAGAATCGTCTATCCGAAGAAGGAAATGATGAATCGCCTTTATCAATATGCGATTCAGAAGGGTCCGGTGAATGACAAGGGACAGGCGGCTATTACAGTCGTACCTTTGACGGAACTCGGATTCTGCGATCAGATGAAGGTCAGCGCGACCGGATCTACTCAACTGGCACAACTGCAGCAAATGCGCAGATTCTTCATTATCGGCTTCATTCAGAATGTTGTTGCGCGCTATTATACTCAGAAGAGAGCGTGGTCGACAGATATCAGGCTTTATTGCAGTTACCCGACCGAGGCGCTGCGCGGAGAATACTATACGATGCTGAAGCGTGAGCTGTTCCCGGGCGGAGCTTTCTCAAAGAATCAGAATTTCTATTCTGAGGCGATCAGCTTTGTATGCTATGGACCGCAGGACAACAGGGACGCTGTGACGATTGATATCGGTGCAGGCACAACGGATATTGCACTTTGCCGCTTCGGAGGGAGCGAGATGAGAGGCGAAACCGAGGTTCGCACATGGAAGCTGAAGCGCACTGCTTCTCTGCAGTTTGCCGGAATGCGTATTGTGGAACAGTCCATTATCGAGAGCCTTCGGAAAGACGGAAAATCTCCGAGTGACATTTTTGGTAATCTGGATGATTACCGTAAGGAAATGCTCCTAACATTGAAGAAGAATTCGGAAAATCTGGAACCGCTCAGAATGCTGGTGCGAAATCTGATCTCCGACCACTTCCTGATTGATCCGGAGGATTTCCCGATTGTGTTGAAAATCAGAATGGTACTTCGCACAATAGGCGTTTTGCTCGTTGTTCGCGATATGCTGGATGATTCCTGGAGCGATTATGAACTCTTCCTGCACGGCGGCCCGATCAAATCTCTTGGTAGTGAATTCAAGTTCGGACAGTTTGATCTTTCGTTCGAAGCGATCGTTCAGTTGATTTTCGGAAAAAAACCGAAATGGGATGATGACAAAAAAGCGATTGCCCGCGGCATGGAGAAACTCGTGCATGGTGATTGCAAGATCGAAAAGCAAGAGACATACACGGACGAGAACGGCAATGAACAGACCAGACCCTGCTATGAGTTCAATCTGCTCGAAAAGGGCTTGCAGACTGTATTCGACAATGACAAAGAGGCGAACAGCCATAATGTGCTGTATGACAGCTTTGATATCAGACCGTATGCAGAGGCAGCGATCAAGGCGCTCTGCGGCATCCATCCGGACTCGGATAAGCCGCTTTCTCAGGCAGAGCTGTTTGCGAATACAACGTACAACGAACGTATTCAAAAGATCGTGGAGCTGATCGAAGAAGCAAAGCAAAGAGAGAGCACGGATATTAAGAATGAGATGAAGAAGTGCCAGTATTATGAGGGCATGGAAGCAGGCATTCTGACGATGTACGCCATTGACAAGGCTTTGGAGGGTCTGGAACTGGACGGCATTTTGGAAAACTAAGTCACGGAATTATGACATAATCTGAAGAGAGGAAAGCCGGACATGTGACAGCCGCGCGGACGGCGGTATGTGTTTGGCTTTCCTTCTTCCGATGCACGGAGGCATGATTATGGCAGATCTATCACTGTTTTTTCAGGTGATCGGAGATCGATCAGAGTTTTTCTCGTGCAAGCTGGACAACAATGACGGCTATTTCGGCGGATTCCATTGCTATCCGATGCAAGACGGATCTTCAACATTTGAATTTTTCGGCGGCGGTGAGCGGTATTCCCGTTCGCACGGGCTGGAGAAAGGCAGCAATTATCAGCTGACTGTAACGAAAGACTATCAGCTCACATTGAGTGAGTATTCGGACGAAGAGGGCGCCGGGAAGACGCTGTTCAGCTATGATCTGAAGGAAGAATGCCCTGAGTTTCAAACTGCTTCTGCGGCACCGGGTGATCCTTCTGCTGCGCTGAAGTTTGTACACGGTAGCAGCATCAAGGAGTTGTATCTCGGCGCTGACGGTAAGCTGACGGAAGAAAAAACGGAAGCCGCTGAAACCACAGAAGCTGCCGACACTACAACAGCGGAATCGGAGACAACTACCTCCGCTGCGGCGACAACAACAGCATCCTCTGCGGAAGCAGCGCCTGTGACCGAAACGGATGCGCAGACCCAGACAGAAGCCATCACCACCACAAGCGGCGGGGGCGGCTTTATGGAGAAGACGATGAATGCCGACACAAAAACGCTGTACGGCATTCTCGGTGTCTGTGCTGCGGTGCTGATCGGCGGAATTTTATTGTATGTAAAGTTCGGCGGCAGCAGCAGAAAAAGGCGCGGGGGCGACGATGACCCGCCATATACCCCGAACCCCGGCAACAAGTCCAGTATTCCCATGCCGGCAATGATGCAGGACGTGGTGACAGAGGAAGAATGGGACGATTATGTTGCGCGCGCCCGCACGGAATGCCCCACAGGCATGACGCTGAAGCAATATGCAATGTCGCTTGCAAATGCCGACATCAAAGCGCGGTATGCGCACGTCGCAACAGCCAGACCGCATTCCGGCGGCAGAGGGCATATGAGTTCCCTGGACGACGTCTTTGACACCACCACCGAGCCTGCGCCGTCCGATGACATTGACGCGGACGACGATCTCACAGTTCCGGCATCGCTTCCGGCGGTGACGCCTTCAGCCGACTCTGAGGACGATGATCTCGGCGACCTGACGGTTCCTTCTTCGATGGGAGAAGCATTTGGAAAAACGGAGGAGACTGCTTCATCTGGGCAGCCGGATGCGATATCTGCCGAAGAATCCGAATCAGACCCGGAACCTCCTGCAGTGGAGCCCGAGCAGGCGTACCAGGTAAAGTGCGCAAATTTGCGCGGCGCACGGGATCAGAAGCTGAGCGAAAAGCTGCCCGGGCGTTCGGGAACAGGCAATACCTATGAAGACGAAGATGATCACGACTGATCGAGTATATGCTCATTCATTAGTTCTATGAAAGGTGGGATTAGAATAGTGCCTAGGAATAACAGCGAAAATGATGTATCGTATTTTTTTCAGGTGAAGGAAGGGGCTTCACAGTATTTTCAGATTCAAATGCAGGACTCCGACACGGGTTTATATTATGGGCAGGTTCAGTGCTACTCGGTTACGGGAGCCTCCAATCCAATTACCGGATTAAGGTTTGATGAAAATTGGATTCAGAAAAACTATGAATTGAAGTCGGGTGATTATTATCAGGTAACTGTCACGGATGATTACAGGTTCCTTTTGTCTGAATACGATGAGAAAGAGGGAACGGGAAAAACTGTTTTCGATATCAATCTCCGCGTAGAGTGTCCTCGGTTTGAGGAGCAAACACAAGAACCCGGAATGCCCTCTGATATCGTGGGGTTTTCTGTTGACAATTCCGTGACACAGTATTATCTGGTCAACGGAGTGCTGACAGATCAGAATCCTTCTGACACCACAGAAGCTGCCGACACTACAACAACATCATCGGAGACCACGACCTCCTCTTCGACGACAACAACAGCATCCTCTGCGGAAGCAGCGCCTGTGACTGAAACGGATGCGCAGACCCAGACAGAAGCCATCACCACAACAAGCGGCGGGGGCGGCTTCATAGAGAGAGCGATGAATGCCGACACAAAAACGCTGTACGGAATCATTGGTGTCTGTGCCGCGGTGGTAATCGGCGGAATCGCGTTATATGTCTTTCTGCACAGGAGGGACGGAAAAAAGGAAAAAGAATTTGACTATACGTCCAGCGGACAGTCTAGCAAGATAAGGATTCCGAAGCCGCAATATTTGGAAAAACTTGATAATGAAACATGGGAGCATTATGTTGAACAGGCAAGACAGAAACTTGGGCAAGGCGCATCGCGGAAGGACATTGAGAATATTGCGGTCTCGCTGGCAGATGCCGACATCAAAGCGCTGCATGCGCACGGCACAACCGCCAAACCGCATTCCGGCGGCAGAGGGCATATGGGTTCCCTGAACGACGGTTATGACACCACCATCGGCGAGCCGGATTCCAGACCCGAAGAACGGTATCCCGCAGCCCCGGCTTCTTCCGATGACAATGGTGGTCTTGGCGACCTCACAGTCCCGACTTCGCTCCAGGAGGTAAACGGCGTCAATCCGCCAAGCGGCCATGAAGATAGCTCAGACCCCGCTGCACAGTATGCGCAGCAGTCTGCACAGCAGCAGTCTGATTCGTATGTGCAGCAGTCTGCACCGAAGCAGCCTGAATATCCGGAGCAGCCTGCATATCCGGAGCCTGCTTCGCCGCCTCCGGCTGCAGATGAGAATCCCTTTACGGAATGGGAGGCAGCTGCAAATCTTGCAGCGGTATACGATCATTTTGAGCCGAACAGACAGTTCGACGGCAGTTACATACTGATTCAAACAGCCGGGACGGGTCACTTTATCGGACAGATGCTGTCGGGCGACAGGCTGCGTGTACTTCTGAATCCCGGGGCATTTCAGGGTGAATATCCTTTTTGGTCATCCGGTGTGCAGATGCTCGATCAGTTCTTTGCGGGGGCGAAACGCAAAGGCGGAGCGGTTCGCTCCGTGAAAGGTGCGATTTGTGTGGCGATTCCCGGAAAGCCAGGCGAGTATCAGTGCGAAACAAAAGGTACTATTGAGCAAGACGATTAAAGGAGTAATGAGGAACATGACAAATATGCGTGTACGCAAAACCGCGATCGCGTCGATGCTGGCGGTGCTGATGATGTCAACGCTGCCGGGCTGCCAAGACGAAGAATGGTACCCATCCAAGGAGGCGCCTCCAAAGGGGTACAAGGGGGTCTTTTCTCTGCCGTTTGAAGGCGAAGCGACTGCCGAGGCAGGACTGATTCAGCCCGGTGAGGTCAGTGCCTACAGTTGGGATTCCGACGTGAAGCCGAATGTGCAGATCTGGTATGACAACGCCGATTCCAGCACGAATGTCTGCATGGATACCTTCGAGCGTGAACAGGCGGATACCCAGCAGGGACTCAATCTGTCGATGCAGTACATTTCGGAATTCTACAGCCGTATCATCAATACGACCCGTGAATATGCCGGATCTGATCACCTCACGCTTTATACGCTGAGCGGATCGCAGTATGCCGATCTTCAGGAGGCAGGCAACAACACCGTGACATGGAATGTCAATCAGGACTTCAAGCCCTTAGAGCCTGCAAGCTATGTGCGCGGCCTTGAGAAGGCGCCTTTGGTCGGAAACGGTGCGGCATCGGGCTTCGGCTTCAAGGATCTGAACGGTCAGAGCTATACGGTGCTCTCAGAGGGTGTTCTGCGTCAGCTTTACGGCCAGAACGGCAAGATCACCGAGGAGTCCTTCAAAAACGATGTCAATGTCGTATTCTCCGATATTGCAGACGTTGATCTCACCAGCACAGAGCTTGCAGAAATGATTGCAAACCGCCTGAAGGCTGCGCGCGCAGACGGCAGTGATGTTTCGCTCTACTGCATCGGCGTGAAGCTGCCGTACAGCGGATGGATCTCTGTCCCGGACCGTGTGCACAGCCTGAACAGCATGACAATCTATAATCAGGGCTATCAGTATGGTCTGACCCGCGCGTACTACTTCCTCATCACCGGCCCGACTGCTGCAGCTGAGCTGTATACACGCAATCTGATCAATGATATGGGTGACAAGATTCCTGCGGACAGTAAGAATGAGAACGGCTTTGCACCGCAGAGCCTGTTCCTTATGGATCCGGCGGAAGAGGCAGACGAAGGTGAAACGGCGGAAACCGACCGCATGATCACGATTGTGCCTGCTGCAGATACCGGAAAGAGCAGCAAGAACAATGCCAAAAAGAACAAGAAGGACAGCGATGCGGAGGCTGACACCACAGAGGCACAGACCGACGCACCGACTGCAAATCCCAGCGATTACCGTACCTTCGGCTTTGTGACTGCGGAGGAAGCCGACATGCTCGCATGCTTCCGCGGCTCCGATACCGGCGACTTTGCGAAGTTTGCGGAGAAGCGCGGTCTGAACTGGAAGCAGTATATGAGCTGTGTCTATCTTGAAAAAGAGGGCGCGGCCGGCTATCCGGCAGAGCTCCTCACGCAGCTCAAGGATACCGAAACCAAGGAGATCATGGGCGCGAAGCTCTACCAGGCAGCGCTTGAGAAGACCGACAAGCAGGGCAAGGAAATGAGCTGCACATGGCTCCCGGTCAGCGCAGAGGACTTCAATGCGACCGGCAATCTTGTCTCGCTGCAGAATGAGACATATATTCGATTTGAACGCCAGAATCCGACAGAAACCTACGCATGGATGTTGGAGATTGACCTTGCAGACCGCATCGGTGAGGATCCCGGCAAGCTGGTGGATCCGGCGTTCAAGGAAAACGAGTACACGAGCTCCGACATTAAGAACAACGCATATTTCTCCGCGCCGAATCTCGATACCTTCGCAGAGACGATCATCCGTTCCCGCGATGAGCGTGTCACGGAGAAGTATTATGTGCTCATTATCCTGAAGCACACGCCGACGACTGTGAAGAACACCCCCGGCGCAAAGAAGCAGAAGGACGCTTCCTCCGAGGAGGAAACGCCGGAAGAAACCCAAGCAGAGTAATACTGAATACCGTGAGTTCTATTGCCCCGGGAACCGTTTCCGGGACAATAGAACTTCATGCTGTCCGACCGTTATTCGGATTTTGAAGGAGCATACGCAATGGATGAAAAGAAAACGCAGCCCGCAGCGGCAGCCAGTCAGCTCACGGAGCTGCACGAGCTGCTGACCGCGGAAAGAGATGCGCGGCAGCCCGGCGCAAAGGGTGTGACCTTTCTGCGCTTCCTTGTCAATATGGCGATCGGCCTTCTGCTCGGCATCATCGCCGGGATTGTGCTGAATGTGCTGCATCTCGGCGAGGGCAGGATGCGCTTCTGTCTGATCTGGGGTGCCGTGATGGGTGTGATCCTCACGCTGCATCAGGTGATCCGCGTCAATAAGATCCGGAAATGGGCGCGGAGCAAGCAGACACAGGATACGCTACGGAAGCTCAGGCAGGATTGGCTCAATAACCTGCGGTCTGCCTGCAGCAGGATGCGTCAGCAGTATCGGCTTCGTCCGAAAACGGAGATGGCAGGCGGTGCGCAGACTCGCGCTGCACAGCCGGTAAATGGCAGACAGGCACAGAAGCAGCCTGCACCTGCGCAGTCCCAGCCGGCACAGAAAAAGTCTGCACCTGCGCAGTCTCAGCCGGCACAGAAAAAGCCCGCACCCGCGCAGTCTCAGCCGGCACAGAAAAAGCCCGCACCTGCGCAGTCCCAGCCGGCACAGAAAAAGCCTGCACCCGCGCAGTCCCAGCCGGCACAGAAAAAGCCTGCACCCGCGCAGTCCCAGCCGGCACAGAAAAAGCCTGCACCTGCGCAGCCCCAGCCGGCACAGAAAAAGCCTGCACCCGCGCAGTCCCAGCCGGCACAGAAAAAGCCCGCACCTGCGCAGTCTCAGCCGGCAAAAAAGAAGGGCACCGCCTATGATGCACAGATGGCTGCGGCACAGGCGAAGTTGCTTGCAGCCGGCGTAAGAAAGCCGATGTCATCTCCGGAGGAGATCCAGAGACGTGCGCTTGAGGCGCAGGTTGCAGAAGCACAGGCTGCGCTCAAAAAACAAGGCGCTGCACCACAGCCGGCCGCTCCCGCGGCACCGCCGAAGCCGTCTTCCGACCCGCAGACGCAGCGTGAGCGCCTGATCCGTTCCTTCCGGGAGCAGATGAAGGAAATGGAGCGGAAGCGCAATGAGGAGCAGATGGAGGAAATGGAACGGAAGCGCGATGAGGAGCAGCCAGGAGGGAAGAAGAAATGAAGCTGTCCAGGTGCCAAAATGTCAACTGTCAGCATATCTTGCTGTCTGCGAGCACATGCTGCCACTGCAATAAGGAAAACACCAAGACTGTAGGCGTAGAGTCGCTGCATGACCGTGCAGATGCTGCTTATAAGGATGCGAGACGGGCTGTCTCATCGCGAAATTATGCATCGGCGCTTGTGCTGCTGGATGCTGCAAAGCAGTGGAGTCCGGCGGAATCCGGCATCTATTTTTACCGCATGCTTGCAAGACTGCATTGCTCCTTTGAGGGCACTCTGCTTCTTCACGGCTTTGACTGCCGTGAAGAAGACGGCGACCCGGATTTCATGATGGCACGGAAATTTGCAGCATCGGATGAAGAAAAGCGCTTCTATGAATTGCTTGTAGAAGCCGATCTCGAGATTCGCAAGGCACTCGGCGAGCTGGAACGCACTGCCTTTGAGAAGGAGCTGGAGCAGATCCGCGGGAAGATCCGCAGCCGCGGCCCTGAGATCTCGGCGCTGCAGGAGGAGCTGCAAAAGCTCCAGCAGGAGCTGATGGAGGTCCGCTATGAGATGACGGACCTCACACATGAGGTGGAGCACGCGATCCGGCAGGTCCAGAATGTACACAGGGTCTATGCGGAGCGGCAATTCAATCAGGTCAATGATGTTGCGGCGCTCGCAAAGGTCGATGATCTGACGACCGATGCCGTGCACACCTGCTTTGTGCGGCTGGCAGCCGTTTCGGCGCAGGTTGAGGCTGCGGATGCCGTGCTGACAGAGAGCGCGTCACATCACCCTTGGAAGGAAACGTATGATGCGCTTGAGAAGCGCGCCGGGGAGCTGGAAGCGCAGATCCGGGAGAAGCAGGCGGAGATTGAGTCGAAGGACAAGGATCTGATCAACATGCAGAAAACCTATCAGGATCTGCAGGATCATTTTGCGAAGTCGGAGAAGGCGCTGCATGAATTTCGCTTTCTGGATGCGCTGTATCATGAGGATGAAAACAGCCTGATGTATCTTGTCAACAAGAAGACAGGCATCTTGACGGAATACATGATCCGGAAGCATGCCTGATACGCTGCGCCGGATGCATAGAATGGAGGACGGTCATTTTGGAGTGGTCAGCTTCTAAAATGTGTGAATGGATCGACAGACTGACGGAGATCGACGCGCTCGCGGCTGCCGCAGAGGAGCATCAGACGGCGTCGGAATCCGAGCGGCAGGCAAAGGCTGTCTGGTCCGAAACGGCTGCCCGTGCGGAGCTGGAACATGCACAGAAGGAAAACGCGCAGATCTGGGGAAGCTTCTGCACGGATCAGATCGCGCTCTGCACAGAAGAGGCGGAGTGCATGTTTGCAATGCAGGTTCTGCGTGCGGCAGAGCGCAGCATCCGCGATCAGCAGCGGTATCTGAAGACCGTTGCAGCGGCGGGTGCGGAGATCACTGCTGAGAAGGCAAAGCTGCATTTCACGGCGCAGGAGGCGGTGAGCGGCATCAATGTCTTTGCCGAGCTTGCCGATGCGGTCAACCAGTACGCTGAGATGAAGAGCAAAAGGGGCTACCGCAAAGCCTGTGTCCGCTTTGCAGCGTGGTGCGGCTATGCTTCCGATCTGCTGACAAAGCAGCACGATCTGCTGGAATCCGCACTCCGTGATCAGATCGGAAGGACGGAGCAGAAGACGGCGGAGAAGAAACAGGAATTTTCCGAGCGGCTTCACAGCATGTGGGAGAAGAGCCGCGCAGAGACGCTGGATCTCAGCCGTGAGCAGGAGGAGGCAGGCAGGCGCGACGACGACGGCAGGGCAAGCACCGCCAGAACGGAAGCCGCTGTCAAGGAAAAGATGATGGAGGAGGCATACCGCCCGGACCGGCTGATGGAGGAATACCGCGCGATCATGGATCAGATCAGCATGCCCTCTAATTATCATGCGCCGGGAACGCTGCCCTCCGAGATCGTGTTCGGCACGCTGGTCTTCGATATGAAGGCGGCGGGCTTCCACAGGGAGACGCTCGCATTTCTGGAGCGTACATACCCTTATCTTTGCACGGAAACGGAATTCCGGATGCCGCTGGTGCTGCGGCTCGATGAAATGATGAACTGCGTTTTCCGCTTCCCGAACGGCAGTGCAAAGCTCGTTGTGCAGCTCGTGACGCAGCTTGTCTTTGAGCTCCTTATGCGGCTTTCTCCGAAATACCTGCATCTGCTGCGCATCACCGATACCAAGGATTTCACCTATATGGACCGGCTTGCGGTGTTCCAGCAGCTCATCGACCCGAAGGTGAAGGGCAGTGAGAAGGCGATCTACGGGAGCGTGCGCAAGGAGCAGGCGGATATTCTGAGCGGTATCTCCGAGGTGCTGAAAACGCGCGCAGAGATCTCGCAGAATGTGCTGAAGGGCATCTATGATACCCTTTGCGAGCACAATGAACAGAACCCGGAGCATCCGGCGCCCTATACGCTTGTGACGGCGCTGCTGGAACCGGGCGGCTCCGACCGTGAGGTTCTCTCCCGGCTGGCAGAAATCGCCGAGGCGGGTCCGAACTGCGGCATCTTTACATGGATCTTCGACACCGATATGGAAAAGGTGCCCGAGGAGGGGCACGATGCGGATGCGCTCTATGCGGCGCTCCGGCACACCTTCATTCTGGAGGATCCGAAGACGGGAAGATACCGCTATCAGCTGCCCGAGGGGCACGATTACCCGATCTTCTGGGAGCCGCTCTGCTTCCCGCGCGCAGTGATTCTTACGAAGGATGAAAACGGACGGCAGAAGCTGATCCAGAGTACGCAGCAGATGCTGCTGGAGCTGATGCGGGCAGATACCTGAACCGCCGCTGTGACCGCGGCAGAGATTGATTGGAAGGCAGGCTTTGAGTGAGATGAACGAATCGGCAGATTTCCGCAGATCGCTGGAAGAAAGCAGCAAATTCGTCAAGGATATCCGAAAGAAGGCGGACGCGCAGGAATCAGATCGGCAGAAGGGCTTTTGGCTGGAGCTTTCAAAGCTCGGCGACCGCAGCGGCGCTGTTCTGGGCGGATACCGGAACGCCGCAAAGAAGCTCTCCCGGCGGCGGACTGCGAAATTCATCCTGGTGCTGCTTTTGGTGAATGCAGTGCTGGCCGGTGTGCTGTATATGGTCTTTTTCCGCAATGAGATGCGCTACCATAAGGCGGAAACCCTGCTGGAGGCGGGCGAATACAGCGCGGCACAGGAGATCTTCGGCGCGCTCAGCGAAAAGGATTACAAGGACGCACATGCGCGTGTTGCTGAGTGCCAGAAAAAGCTCGACGGCGAGACCTATGCGGCGGCTGTGAAAAGCTATGAGAGCGGTGATTATGAAGCAGCGCTCGGCATATTTCAGTCGGTCGCGCATTATCAGGACAGCGCGCAGTATATCCCGCAGTGCCGGAAGAAGATCATTGAGAGCTACGGTGCGCGCTATTGCTGGGATTTCTCCGACTCCATGAGTGAGCAGAACGGTCTCGCGCAGGTGATGAACGGCGCCTTGCAGACGGTCTCGCTCGGCGACAGGCTCCCGTCTCAGGCGGCGGTCTTCCCGGGGGGCGCAAATTTCATTATGGCATCTGGCGAGATGGATCTTTCCGGCGAATGGACAGTGTCCGTGCTCGTGCGCGCAGATGACCTTCATGCGGCACGGAACGCGCTGTTTACCTATTATGCACGCGGCGGCGGCTATTCGCAGAAGATGACGGTTTCGATCCATGAGGGCAGACCGGGCTGCCGTGTCATCGACGGACACGAGAACGATATCAACGCGAAGTCAACGCGCAGCCTGGAGCTGCATCAGTGGGTGCTGGTGACAGCGGTGAAGAACGGCGGTTTCCTTGACCTCTATATGGACGACTCGCTTCAGATGCGCACGATGGACGGCGGCAATTATGCGCCGGATGAGGGCGTTGAAGGGGAAGCGGTCTGCACCATGCTGATCGGCTGCGACCCGGAAACCGGAGAGGAGACCGGCTTTGTCGGCGACATCGGCTGGATCGGCGTTTTCGGCAGCGCACTGACCGAGGAGCAGATCGGTATGATCGCGGAGACTTACAATGCGCCGCAGGATGCTGAGACGCAGACCGCGGACATTCCGTCGAATGCGTTTACATGGAACGGACATCACTACGCGGTGTTCTCAAACTGTGTGAATCTGGAGGAGGCAGCGGCATACTGTGCGCTGCGCGGCGGCTATCTGGCTGCGGTGAACACCGAGGAGGAGAATCTGATCCTCCGCTCGGCGACAGCGCTCCCGGTCGTCATCGGGCTCAGAACAGAGGACGGCGGCGAGCACTGGCAGCGTTTCGGCAGCGATACGGAGGTTTACAACGGCTTTGCAGAGGACTGCGATCCGCCGGAGCCGGGGCTGCAGCTCTATGCGCGCTTCTCGCGCTCGCAGGATAATCCCGGCTGGTATCTGTATCTTGACAGATCCGGCGAGACGGACGATGCGGGGAATCCGATTCCGCAGGATCCATTCTCATTCCTTTGTGAGTGGGATTCCTGATCATAATAAACAAAACCGGCGCAGGAGAGACACCTGCGCCGGTTCAGCTTGTCGAAAAAGCTTTGTAAAGTCACAGAACCTATGATTAAAGTTTCGGTCAAGCCTTTTCAAAGGCTTGCGAGAGTCCAGAGGCGAGCAGCCTCTGGTCGCCGCCCTCAGGCGGCGAAATTCCCTGACTTTAGGAGCTCCGCAAGGGTGAATCTCAAAAAGCATCCAGTGGATGTTTTTTGAGAGAGGGGAGCCCTGCGATAGAGGGCGCCCCTAGGCGAATCGCCCTGCGATTCGCGATCTCCGGACTTTATCGACAGATTGCGACGGCGCGGGAAAAACACCTGCGCCGGTTTTGCCCTTACTGCGGGCATCTCACGCTTTTATGACAGCTTTGCCCCCTTTCTTTAACGGGCTTTTTTGTGTTTTATCATACGATTTTCACATAAGAGCGTATAATAAAAGCATAGGCAAGAGGAAATCACGGAGCACCCGGAAGGGCACTCCGAAATATGCAGAAAGAGGTGCAAGATCATGCTGCACAACGAAAATGATTTTTATAACGACGATATGAACACAGGCAGAGAGCCGGATGCCATCCCCGCAGAGACCGTCGAGCCGGTCACAGATCCCTTCGCACGCGCCGCTGCATCCCAGCAGCCCGCAGGCGGCTACGGTCAGCCGCAGGGCGGCAGCTACTACTCCCCGAGAAGCGGCTATCCCGCAGGCGGCGGATATATCCCTCCGACCGGCGGCGAGCCTCCGATGAACGGCCCGGAGGTGCCGAAGAAGCGCTCCTCGCATATGGGTCTCAAGGCGCTCGGCGTCTTCGCAGCGATCGCTTTCATCTCCTACGCGACGATCAAGTGCTATCAGTTCGCGGGCGAGAATGAGACCGTGCGCAAGTTCCTCGGCAAGAGCTCCAGTGTCGCAGAGGAGCTGAACCTCGACAGCAACAGCAGCGAAGCCGAGAGCTCCGCATCCGGCAACGCAAAGACCGCGCGCAGCAGCAGCGAATCCACTGCAACCCCGATGAAGAGCTGGTTCGATCTTGCAGCGCGTGAGGATGCCATGAGCATCCCGGATATCGTCGAAAAGGTCATGCCTTCCTCGGTCGGCGTTGCTTCCACCTTTGAGATCGAGATGCCGTCTTACTCCCTCTGGGGCTACGGGCAGACCGCCAAGCAGGAAATGAACGGCGCAGGTACCGGCATCATCATGAGCGATGACGGCTATATCATCACCAATGCGCATGTCATTTATGACAGCGAAAACGGCGGCGGCCTTGCAACATCCGTGCAGGTCGTGCTCAATGAGGACTACTACGAGGGCGAGACGCAGTATGAAGCTGCCATCGTCGCTTATGACACCGAGGAGGATATCGCAGTCCTGAAGATTACCCCGTCGGTTGAGCTGACTGCCGCAGAGTTCGGCAACAGCGATGATCTCCGCGTCGGCGAAGCGGTCGTCGCGATCGGCAACCCGCTGGGCTTTGACCTCTTCGGTACCGTCACCGCCGGCATCGTCTCCTCGCTTGACCGTCAGGTGACCGTCAACGAATCCTCGATGCGCCTGATCCAGACAGACACCGCCATCAACAACGGTAACTCCGGCGGACCGCTGATCAACAGCTACGGTCAGGTCATCGGCATCAATTCCTCGAAGCTCTCCTCGAACAGCTACGGCGCACAGGCTTCCGTTGAGGGTCTGGCATTCGCGATCCCGATGTCGCACGCCATGAGCGTGGTCAATGACCTCATCAACTACGGCTATGTCCGCGGCAAGCCTGCAATGGGTCTCACCGGCGTGGATGTCACCGAGCGCATCTCGCAGGCTTACGGCTTCCCGGTCGGCATCTATGTCCACTCCGTCACCGAGGGCGGCGCTGCGGATCTCGCAGGCATCCGTGAGGGCGATGTCATCATCGCGATCAACGGCAAGACCGTCTCCAACTACGAGGAGCTGAACGCGGCGAAGGACGAATACCGTGCGGGCGACACGATCACCGTGACCGTGACGCGCAGCCACCAGGATATCGACCTCACCCTGACGCTTGAGGAGCGCATCCCGAGCGACACCGACTGACGCTTACCCCGTGCATGCACGGCATGCACATCTCATACACCCTCTCTTGAAAATCCCTCTCTTCATGACATTCCCCTCCGGCGTGCATCACACGCGCCGGAGGCTTTTTTTGCCCCGCAAAGCGGTACTTGCAAAAAAAAACAAAATGTGGTATACTAACAGAGTATGGCTTACTATATCTGCAACCACCACTGAGAAAGGAACATCTGCATGGCAAAGAAACAGCAGGAATACGGCAACGAAAGCATTACGATGCTGAAAGGCCCTGACAAGGTGCGCAAGCGCCCTGCGGTCATTTTCGGCTCCGACGGTCTGGACGGCTGTGCCCATTCCGTTTTTGAGGTCATCACCAATTCGATCGACGAAGCCCGCGCAGGCTTCGGCACAAAGATCGTCATTACGCGCTTTCTCGATCACTCCGTCGAGGTCGAGGATTTCGGCAGAGGATGCCCGGTCGACTGGAACTCCGCCGAGGAGCGCTATAACTGGGAGCTTGTCTACTGCGAGCTCTATGCGGGCGGCAAATACGATTCTGAGGCGGATACCTACGCCTATTCGCTCGGCCTGAACGGTCTGGGTCTCTGCGCAACACAGTTTGCGTCGGAATATATGGATGTGCAGGTCATCCGCGACGGTCAGCTCTATACGCTGCACTTTGAGAAGGGCGAGAATATCGGCGGACTGAAAAAAGAGCCCGCACCCCGCAAGGCGACCGGCACCAAGACCCGCTGGAAGCCCGATCTTGAGGTGTTCACCGACATTTCCGTGACGGATGAATGGTTCCGCGATGTGCTGAAACGGCAGGCAGTCGTCAACCAGAATCTGCTGTTTGTCTATAAGAACGAGGTCACGCCCGGCAAATTCGAGACGACCGAGTTCCGCTATGAAAACGGTATCGTGGACTATGTGACGGAGATTGTCGGCGACAAGCCCCTGACGCCTGTGCAGTTCTGGACGGCAGACCGCAAGGGACGCGACCGCGCCGACCGCGATGAGTATAAGGTGAAGCTCTCTGTCGCGTTTGCATTCTCGAATCAGGTGCAGCGGCTCGAATACTATCACAATTCGAGCTGGCTGGAGCACGGCGGCTCGCCCGATAAGGCGGTGCAGCGCGCCTTCCAGACGCAGATCGACGCCTTCCTGAGAAACAACAACCGCTATCAGAAGAACGAGGGCAAGATCAGCTTCCAGGATGTGCAGGACTGCCTTGTGCTGGTGTCCTCCTCCTTCTCGACTGTCGCTTCCTATGAGAACCAGACGAAGAAGGCGATCACGAACCAGTTTATCTATGAGGCGATGACGGAGTTCTTAAAGCATCAGCTTGAGGTCTATTTCACCGAGAACCCCGACGATGCCGCACGCATTGCCGAACAGGTGCTCGTCAACAAGCGCTCCCGCGAGAACGCCGAGCGCACCCGTCTGAATCTCAAGAAGAAGCTCTCGGGCAATCTCGATCTTTCCAACATGGTCGCGAAGTTCGTGGACTGCCGCACAAAGGACACCGGGCGCCGTGAGCTCTACATCGTGGAGGGCGATTCCGCTCTCGGCTCGGTCAAGATGGCGCGCAATGCGGATTTTCAGGCGGTTATGCCCGTGCGCGGCAAGATTCTGAACTGCCTGAAAGCCGATTACAGCCGCATTTTCAAGAGCGACATCATCACCGATCTGCTGAAGGTTTTAGGCTGCGGCGTCGAGGTCACAACGAAGGCGAACAAGGAGCTCCAGACCTTCTCGCTCGACAATCTCCGCTGGAACAAAATCGTCATCTGTACGGATGCCGACGAGGACGGTTTCCATATCCGCACGCTGATTCTGACGATGATCTACCGCCTTGCACCGACGCTCATCCGCGAGGGATATGTCTATATCGCGGAGTCGCCGCTCTTTGAGATCACGACAAAGGAGCGCACCTATTTCGCCTATGACGAAAAGGAGCGCGTCAGAATTTTGCAGATGATCGAAGGGCAGAAGTATACGCTCCAGCGCTCAAAAGGTCTCGGCGAAAACGAGGCGGAAATGATGGCGCTGACGACGATGAATCCCGAAACGCGCCGCATCATCCGCATCACGCCGGAGGATGCAGAGGCGACCGCGCTGATGTTTGATATGCTGCTCGGTGACAATCTTGCCGGCAGAAAGGATTATATTGCGGAGCACGGCGGCGATTATCTCGATCTTGCCGATATTTCTTAACGGAGGATACGCATATGTCACTGCTGAATATGAAGTTTAATGAGGATACGATGTATGAGCAGCTGCGCGGCGGACTGCTGCCGGATGAACAGATCACGGCGGCGGTCTATGCGAGCTTCCAGAACGCCGGATTCTTCGGCGGAGGCGGCATGCAGGCGGGATTTCTCGCGCTCACCGATCAGGACAGACTGGTCGGCGTGCGGCACGGGCTCGCAGGCAGCGCACCCTTTGCAGGCTATATCGGTCTGCTGCGCAAGCTGAAGGTGAAGAAGGGTCTGCTCGGCTCCCGCGTGATCGAATATGACGACGGCAGCACGCATCTGCGCATAGCCGTCACGCCGAAGCTCGGCAGCGGCATAGATCTGCCGCATCAGGCAGAGCATTTTCAGACACTGATTGCTGTGCTCGAGGCGCGGCAGATTTGAGAAAGGTAGACCGAACAGAACATGGCTGGTAGAAGAAAAAAGGAAGCGCCGGCAAAGCCCGCGAATCCGAATAACGCATATATCGAAGGCGCGGGGCTGATGGTCGAGGAGCGTATCACCGAGACCCTGCGCAAGAATTTCATGCCCTATGCGATGAGTGCGATTGTCTCCCGTGCGCTCCCGGAGATCGACGGCTTCAAGCCCTCGCACAGAAAGCTGCTCTACACGATGTATAAGATGGGGCTGCTCTCGGGCGCCCGCACGAAATCCGCAAATGTTGTCGGACAGACCATGCGCCTGAATCCGCACGGCGACGCGGCGATCTATGAGACAATGGTGCGTATGGCACGCGGCAATGAGTCGCTGCTGCACCCCTATGTGGACAGCAAGGGCAACTTCGGCAAGGTCTATTCCCGCGATATGGCATATGCAGCGCCGCGTTACACCGAGGTAAAGCTGGAGCCGATCGCGGCGGAGCTCTTTGCCGACATCGACAAGGAAACGGTCGATTTCGTGCCGAACTACGACAACACGATGCAGGAGCCGACGCTCTTCCCGACAACCTTCCCGGCGGTGCTCGTCAATGCGAATGTCGGCATCGCGGTCTCGATGGCGAGCAATGTCTGCCCGTTCAATCTGGCAGAGGTCTGCGAGACAACGATTGCATTCATCAAGGATCCCTCGCATGACCTGCTCTCGACGCTGAAGGGCCCCGATTTCCCGACCGGCGGCTTCCTCATGTATGATGAGGAGGAGATGCGCCGTATCTACGATACCGGCAGAGGCAGCGTGAAGGTGCGCTCCAAGTGGAATTACGACAAGGATGCCAACTGCATCGAGATCACGCAGATTCCGTATTCCACAACGATCGAAGCGATCATGGAGAAGATCATCGAGCTTGTCAAGCTGAAAAAGATCACGGAGATCTCGTATCTGCGCGATGAGACCGACATCAACGGTCTGAAGCTCACGCTCGACTTAAAGCGCGGCACCGATCCTGAGAAGCTCATGCAGAAGCTCTACCGCATGACGCCGCTCCAGGATGCCGTTTCCTGCAATTTCAACATTCTGATTGCAGGCATGCCGCGTGTGATGGGCGTCCGCGAGATTCTCGATGAGTGGGTCGCATTCCGCACGGAATGCATCCGCCGCAGAGTGTATTTCGATCTGCACAAGAAGATGGACAAGCTGCATCTGCTCGAAGGTCTCGAACAGATTTTGCTTGATATTGACAAGGCAATCAAAATTATCCGCGAGACCGAGGAGGAGTCGGAGGTCGTCTCGAACCTCATGATCGGCTTCGGCATCGACAAGATCCAGGCGGAATATGTCGCCGAGATCAAGCTGCGCCACTTGAACCGCGAGTATATCATGAACCGCACGAAGGAGATCGAGCAGCTCCGGATGGATATTGCCGAGATGGAGGATATCCTCAAGGATGTGAAGAAGATCCGGAAGATCATGATTGCGGAGCTGAAAGCCGTCGGCGAGAAATACGGGCAGCCCCGCAGAACGCTGTTCTATGATCTCACCGATGAGCCGGAGAGCACCGCAGAGGAGGATATCCCGGATTATCCTGTGCATCTCTTCCTTTCGGCGGAGGGCTACTTCAAGAAGATCACCCCGCAGAGCCTGCGCATGAGCAGCGAGCAGAAGCTCAAGGAGGGCGATGTGCTCACGCAGCAGATGAATGCCTCCAACCGCACCGAGCTGCTGTTCTTCACCGATCAGGCGCAGGTCTACAAGACACGCGCCTCGGCATTTGACGATACGAAGGCGAGCGTGCTCGGCGACTTCGTGCCCGTGAAGCTCGGCTTTGATGACGGCGAGCGCGTGCGGTATATGGTCGCAACGGAGGATTACAGCGGCTTCCTGCTCTTCTGCTTCGAGAACGGCAAGGTCGCGAAGGTGCCGCTCTCTGCATACCAGACCAAGACAAACCGCAAAAAGCTCGCAAATGCGTATTCTGCGAAGAATCCGATCGTTGAGATTCTCTATATCCGCGATGACTGCGGGATCCTGCTCCGCTCGACGAACAACCGTGCGCTGATGTTCAACAGCGCGATGCTCCTGCCGAAATCGACCCGTGACAGCATCGGCGTGCAGGTCATGACGCTGCGCGCAAAGGCAAAGCTCGAGAGCGCTGCCGAGGTGCCGGAGAGCCGCGTTGCCGAGCTGCAAAAATATGCGGCGAAGAATATCCCGGCGTCGGGCGGCATGGCAAAGGATATGGAGCTCTCGGGACAGATGACGCTGTGATGCGGCGTTTAAATCTCATTGCGGTGATCTCGCCGGACGGCAGAGAAGTGCTGATGTGCGTGCGGAGGAAGCCGCCCTATCAGGGGCTGCGGAACTTCGTCGGCGGGAAGGCGGAGGCGGGGGAGAGCTCCCTCGCTGCGGCATACCGCGAGCTCCGTGAGGAGACCGGCATCACGCAGGAGATGCTCACGCTCACGCATTTCATGGATCTCAGCTATTACGCGGAGGAGATCTGTCTGGAGGTCTTCGCCGGGCGCCTGCATGCGGAATGCAAAGTCTCCGGCGAGGAAAATGCACTCTGCTGGGTGCCGGCGGACAGCGATTTCTTCGATGAAACACGGTTTGCCGGAGAGGGGAATCTCGGGCATATCATGGCAAGGCTCCGGCTGACGACAGATTTCCTGCAAACGGAGGAAACGGTTTGGATCTGATATCAAATGATTCTGTGATCGCGCTGATCCCGGTGATCATGCTGCTGAGCCTGCTGACAGCGGGCTTCAAGCCGGTGCTGATCGCGGTGAGTCTCTATCTGCTCTGGCAGGTCTCACCGCTGGCTTTTGCCGTGCTGGGTGCGCTGACAGTGCTGAACCTTGCGGCAGCCGTGATACAGCCGCGGCTGCACGGAAAAGGGCGGAAATACCTGTGGATCGGTTCGGCCGCACTGAATGCGGAGCTGCTGATCGTGTTCTGCGTCACTGCATCGGGGCTGCTCGGCACGAGGGATCCGATGCCGTTCGGCGTTTCTTATTTCGTGTTCAAGGCGATTGCGCTGCAAACGGATATCTACCGCGAAAAATACCAAAAGCCGCGCATTGACGAGATGCTGCTTTATCTGCTGTGCTTTACGCAGATCACCTGCGGACCTTTGAGCCGCCCGGAGCATTTTGCACACCGTGCGGACATCACCCTTTCGCGGTTCTCCGCCGGGCTGATGCGCTTCATGACCGGCGTCAGCAAGAAGGTGCTGCTCGCAGACAATCTCGCGATTGTGCGGCGGAATGCGATGCTCTCCGGCAGCAGCACGGCGCTGACATGGCTCTGCACGGTCTGCTATTCGCTCCAGCTTTACTATGATTTCAGCGGCTATTCGGATATTGCGGTCGGGCTGACGCAGATGCTCGGCTACGACTGCCCGGAGAATTTCGATCACCCCTACATGACGGCGTCGGTCTCGGAATTCTGGCGCCGCTGGCACATGACGCTCGGTGCGTGGTTCCGCGATTATGTCTATATCCCGATGGGCGGCTCGCGTGTCACAAAGCCGCGGCTCATCCTGAATCTGTTTGCCGTCTGGCTGCTGACGGGTCTCTGGCACGGCTTTAATCTGCATTTCCTGATCTGGGCGGGCGGCTATTTCCTGCTGATCGTGTTCGAGAAGCTGAGCGGCTTCCCGAAGAAGCTGAAATCGAAGGCGGCAAAGCTCCTCTACCGGATCGCGGTGCTGTTCTTCATCAATTTTCAGTGGGTCTGGTTCAGCGCGGAGGACAGCTCCGCGGCGCTGACCACCCTGCGCGGTATGCTGACGCTGCACGGCAGCCACATGGCGGCGGTGCATCTTCGCTACATCCTGACGCATGATCTGCTGCTGCTGGCGGCGGCTGTGCTGTTCTGCTTCCCGGTTGTGCCGCGGCTCAGAGCCCTTGCGGAGGGCAAGCCGAAGCTGCTGACGGTCTTCCGTGTCGGCGGCGCTGTACTGGTGTTCGTTATGTTTGCTGCTGCGATGGGCTTTGCGGCATCGCGTGCAAGCAATCCGTTTGCGTATGCGAATTTCTGAGAGGGGGAGGGCGCTGTGACGCAGAAAAAGGCGCAGGAGCTTGTGCTGCCTGTGCTTTGGCTGCTGCTGATAACGGTGTGCTTATACTGGAAGCATACCGATCAGCTGACGGAGATGCTGATCCGCGGAAGTGTTGTGGTTTCCGGGAAGATGCAGGATGACCTCTTTGCCGACCGCGGTGTCTATGTCATGCGCAAAGACGGCGTGAAGATCACGGTGAGTCCCTCTGCGGAGACCTCCGGCGAATTTGAGACCGCACAGCTCAGGGCATTCTGCAAATATGTGACAGAGCAGGGGATGGATTTCCTCTATGTCAATGCGCCGACCAAGGCGTGGCTCGATGACAGCGAGTTTTCGGAATATTTCGGCGTGCCGACTTACAGCAATGCCAATGCCGACCGCGTGATGGCGGCGCTCCGGGAAGCGGATGTGCCCTGCCTTGATCTGCGTGAGAATGTGAAGGCGGAGGGGAAGAATATCTATGAGATGTTCTATCACACCGACCACCACTGGCGTGCGGAGAGCGGGCTCTGGGCATGTACGCCGATCGCGGAGGAGCTGAACCGCCGCTATGATTACGGTCTGGATCTCAGCCGCTATGCGCCCGAAAACTATGAGTTCAAGGTCTTTGAGAATGCCTGGATCGGCGAGCAGGGCTATCTGTTCTCGCCCTATTACATCGGCTATGACAGCTTCACGGAGATCCGCCCGAAGGAAAGCGGCTCGTATCACTTTGTCAATCCGAACGGGAAGCTGACAGAGGAAACGGGAGATTTCGGCATGTTTCTGGCAGAGGCGCAATATGCAGAGGCGGCGCTTCCGAGCTCCGAAAGCCTGCACTATGCCTACTGTCCGCACGGAATTGCAGACTGCAGCTTCCGGAATCTCAATTGCCCGGACGGGAAGAAGATCCTGCTCTTCGGCGATTCCTTTTCGTTTTCGTTCATCCCGTTCTTTTTGCAGGGCGTTTCGCAGATCGACGCGGTGATCCTGCGCGAAGCTGAGATGACACCCCGCGAATATGTGCAGCAGGAGGACTACGACGCCGTTGTCTTTCTCTATGCGCAGTTTATGATCGGTGCGCATGACGATCCGGTATCTGCGAATTATAAAATGCTGGATCTGATGCGGGAATCCTGAAACAAAGGAGGGCGTTTTATGCGGATCACAGAGATCGGCTATCACACGCTGCTGGAGCACGGGCAGACTGTGTTTCACCCGGACGGTCTGGAGCAGTCGCTCCTGCTGTTGACGCATGCGCCGCTGACGCTCTCGCTCGGCGGTGCGCCGCTGCGCGCAGAGACGGGCGACGCGATCATTGTCTCTGCCGGAACACCGCTCCGCTATACTCCGGCAGAGCAGGATCTGCTCTGCGACTGGGTGCTGTTTGACCCGGCATCGGAGCTGAGCTTCTATAAGGCGCTTTCTCTGCCGGAGAACACGCTCCTGCGCTTTGGCGATACGGACTTCCTTGCGGCGCTGCTGGAGCAGCTTTGTGCGGAGTATTATGCATCGAATCCGCGCCGCAGCGATATGATCGACTGCCTCATGAAGGCGCTGCTCATCCGCGTCGCAGAGACGGGCGGACCTGTCAGCACCAAGAACGCGCAGGGCAGCACCGAGCCGCATTACGCGGAGCTCCAGCGTCTGCGCGAGAAGATCTATGCGAACCCGCAGGAGAAATGGTCGGTCGAGCTGCTCTGCTCCGAGGTGAATATGTCGCGCAGCTACTTCCAGCTCATCTACCGCGAGACCTTCGGCATGACCTGCATCGCGGATGTGATCAACTGCAAGATGAACCGTGCGCGGGAGCTGCTTGTCACAACGAGCTACACGATCTCGCATATCGCACAGCTCTGCGGCTATGACAATGAGGAGCATTTTATGCGGCAGTTCAAGAAAAACAACGGCGTGACCCCGACCGTCTACCGGCGGGAGCACCGTGCATGAGAAATCCGTCTGCCGGCAGTCTTCGGACCGCCGGCGGCTTTTTTTCGGAAACAGGATTTTTTTGCGCAATCCTATTGCTTTTTCAGTGTGATTCATGGTATAATAGAATGGAATATGCAAAGGAGGCAGCTGATATGCGCATTCTCGGCATTGACCCCGGTTATGCGACGGTCGGCTTCGGCATTGTGGATTACCAGGGCATGTATTTCAAAACAGTGGAATACGGCGCGATTCTGACGGAAGCACACACGGATTTTCCGGGACGCCTCTGCCAGATCTATGAGGATATGAATGAGATCCTGCGGCGCTATGAACCGCAGGCGCTCGCGATCGAAAAGCTGTATTTCAACACGAACAAGACAACGGGCATTATGGTGGCGGAGGCACGCGGCGTGATTCTGCTTGCGTGTGCGCAGCGCGGCGTCCCGGTCTATGAGTATACGCCTTCGCAGGTGAAGATCGCGGTCGCCGGCTACGGCAAGGCAGTCAAGCAGCAGGTGATGGAGATGACCAAGCGCATCCTGCACCTCGATGCCGTGCCGCGCCCGGACGATGCTGCCGACGCGCTGGCGCTGGCGATCTGCCACGGACACAGCGCACCGCCCGATTATTGAGGAGAATGAACCTATGATTGACAGCCTGCGCGGAAGCGTAATCTATAAGGAGCCAAGTCTCGCGGTGATCGAGTGCGGCGGCGTCGGCTATGCCTGCCGTGTCAGCACACAGACAGCCGCGGCGGTCGGTGCCGTTGATGAGCAGGCGATGCTGTTCACGCGGCTCACCGTGCGCGAGGATGAGATCGCGCTGTACGGCTTTGCGACAAGAGCGGAGCGGAGCGTGTTTGACCAGCTCACCGGCGTTTCGGGCGTCGGCCCGAAGATGGCACTTGCCGTGCTTTCGGATTTCACCCCCGACCGCTTTGCGCTGATCGTTGCCTCGGGCGACCACAAGGCGCTCACCAAGACCAAGGGCGTCGGCGGCAAGACCGCACAGCGCATCGTGCTTGAGCTCAAGGACAAGGTCGCGAAATCGGTCTCTGCGGAGAGCTTTTCGGCAGCGCCGGTCTTTGCGGGCGGCGGCAATCTTGAGGAGGCGATGGCAGCGCTTCAGGTGCTCGGCTATTCGCAGTCTGAGGCCGCGGGCGTGCTCGCAGGGATGGATCCTGCACTGCCGTCTTCGGAGATGATCCGGCAGGCGCTCATGCTGCTCGGCAAAAATTTGCTCGGATAAGGAGTGAAGAATATGCGAAAGACAGTGATTCTTGCGGCATGTCTCATGCTCGCGGCGATGCCGTGTACGGCATGCGGCAGCGGCGGCTCCTCGGAGCCGGGCGCCGTGCAGCAGGCAAAGGGGGAGCTCTCGCAGGCAGAATGTGACGATCTTGCGAAGCGGCTCTACACCGCCGCAAACAGCACACTCACGGACCTTGCGGCAGACGGCATTGACCTTTCACCGCTGAACGGCGATTTTACGGCAAACGGCAGCAGCATTGCAGATGCCGCACGCGCAGAGCATCCCGCCGGTCAGGACGCGCTGCTGCAAACGCTCTTTGCCGGCATGCGCGACTGCGACGCCGATCTTGCGAAGGCGGATTTTCAGATGCTCGCAATCCGCATAAAGGACGGCGGCTGTACGGCATTTGCGGCACAGTTCGGCGCAAATGCCCCCTATGTCTTCGGCACCTATCCGAAGCGCATGGCGGAAAACGGCGGCGGACAACCTGACAGCATTTCCGGCGCGCTGCAATATGCAGCGGCGTAAAATGATACAGCAAATATAAATTTCATCTCAGGAGGAACCCTATCATGAACATGAAACGAACCATCTGCGCACTGCTGCTCACTGCGGCGGGCGCTGCCGTGCTCACCGCATGCCAGAGCGGCAGCAGCCAGAGCACCGGCAATCCGGTCAGCGAGAGCTCCCATGTGATCCCCTACGGCGGCGGCAGCCGCTCGGAATCCTCGGAGGCAACCCCGCTTTCGGAGGCGGAAAAGGCTGCGAACGATCTCTTCAATTCCGCAAACTATGCGCTGATCGACATGAAGACAAACAATATCGACATCACCAAGATGAACGGCGACTACACCTTCCGCGGCAGCGACTGCGAGGGCAAGACGATGCGCTCCTCTGCGAATACGGAGGCGGAGCTGCTGAGCGGTTTGCAGGGCGGCATGCTCTATTACTACGACAAGGTCACGGAGCAGGATGAGATCGCGGTTCACATCGAAAACGGCAAATGTACCGCGACGGCAGCCGGCAAGGAAGGCGTGTACGCCTGCTTCCCGCGTGTGGACAGCACCACGGCATTCACCTCGCTGACTGACGCGCTCAGCGCCGGTGTGCAGAACGCAAAATGATCATGAGAAACAGGCGGTTCTGCTGCGTGATGCTGGCGGCTTTGCAGCTTGCGGCGCTCAGTGCATGCAGCGGGAGCAGCGGGAGCGCCGGGGATTCCGTGTCTTCTGCCGCGGAGACAACGACCGCAGCGCCGGAGACAACGGATCTGACAACCGCTGACACAACCGCGGAAACAACAACGGAAACCACCGCGCAGACAAGCACATCCGCGGCGGAAACGGCCGCACAGACCACGGCTTCCTCTGCTTCTGCGGGCACTGCGCCGCAGCAGGTGCAGAACACCGGCTCGCAGGCGGATTACGACGCGGCAAAAGCGGCAGCCGACCGTCTGATGCAGGCAATGCAGGCGGGCGATGCGGATGCGGTGATTGCCGCGAGCAATTACGGGCTCTATATCGAGCTGATGGAGGAGAACGGCGAAGCTGCACAGACGGATATCGAGGCAGAGCTCCGCGAAGGGCTCAGCACGCTTGCGGTCAAAGACTACACGGTCGGCACCGGCACGGAGCGTGCAGATCTGCTTCAAGTCTATCTGGATGTTGTCGGAGAGGTGCCGGAGGATCCCGAGGATGCAGCGCAGTATCAGGCTGTGATGCAAAAGCTCCCGACGCCGAAGCAGCTCTATGTGTTCCCGGTGTCCGTCACGGCGGATACCGACGACAGCAGCGATGAGATGTATGTGATCCGCACGGCAGACGGCTGGACGGTCGATACCTGGCTGATGCCGGAAATCTTCGGCTTTGCGCTGCGGATGAAGGTCTCTTCAGCAAACACCGGCGCGAAAAGCTTATACAATGCCGTCAATGCGGCGCTGACCGACATGGACAGCGAGGGGACGGATCTCTCTTCGCTGAACGGCACGCACACGATGCGCGGCAGCGAGCTGGCGGGTCTCCCGGCGCCGGATGCGCTCCCCGCAGGCTCCAATGCCTATCTGATCCTCAAGTCGAAGGCAGCCTCTTATGACAGCAGCCTTGCAGATCTCGATCAGTTCAGCTTTGTCATTCGGAACGGCGCCGTGAACGCAGCGGCAGTGCAGAAGGGCACGATCGGCGAAAAAGGCATCTTCGGCTGCTGCCCGAACCATACGACATGGGATGACATCTTAAACCGAAATTTCACGATAGAAACAGCACTTGCATTTGCGCAGCAGGCGCAATAACATCGTTGTCACACAAGAAAAAAGGAGGAACCCAGTATGAATCTCGACGAACTTCTGAAGGAAGCCATAACCAAGCCGGAGAAGCGCTCTCTCTTCTTGCAGACGCTCATCAAAAGCGATGTGTATGTCATCTGCAAGCAGCCGGTCAAGCAGGATGAGGTGAACGGCGGTGTCTCGATGGAGCTGGTCACAACCCAGAACCCCGACGGCGATATTTTCATTCCGTTCTTCACAAGCTACCGCTCGCTCCAGCAGTTTGCAAAGCGCTATGTCAACTGCTACAAGCTCAACTGCCTGCGTCTCTTCGACCTCATTCAGTCGGCGAACGCGGTGCTGAACCCGAATTCCTACGGCAAGGAGTTCTCCTCGCAGGAGATGCGCAGCATCCTTATGGTTGCCCGGAACCTCAACATCCCGGCGATCTCGATGAAGGAGGAGGACACGATCGAATACCGCCGCAGCCAGAAGAATGTCGATCATCTGCTGCGTCCGCTGACACGCTATCTCGCACGGCAGGCGAATGTCGATGCCTGTTATCTGGTCGAGATGATCCGCGGATGCGAAAAGCCGCAGACGCTCTTTGTCTTCGATATGAGCGGCAATACGCGCAAGCTCTTCTTCCCGCTCTCAAAATATATGCAGTCTTACACAAAATCGGGCGACAGTCTGGTGTTTATCAGCCTGGAGGAGCCTGCCGCAAAGAAGGCTGTGCAGGGCATTGATCCCTTCTATATCCGCAAAAAGCGCTTCTTTGAGAAATAAAAAACACCGATCATCAGAAATGAGGTGACAGTATGCCCCCGAAGAGCAGGCCGAGCAGCTCGCATTCCTCGCGATCTGTCTCGCATTCTTCACCTTCTCATTCGCACTCCTCACATTCCTCGCATTCTTCGCATTCGTCCCATTCCTCTTGGGGCGGCTCCTCGCATCATCACGGCTTCGGCGGTTCCTCCCATCACCACGGCTGGGGCGGTCCGCCTCCTCCGCCGCGTCCCCCGCGCAGAAGCTATCACCGCAGCTACGGTTACAGTGATTACGGCACCTACGGCAGAGGCTTCGGTCCGCGCTATTCCTGCGGCGGCTGCTTCAAGTCGATCTTCGGGCTCGTGCTGGTCGTTGTCATCATCGGCATCGTCTTCTGGGCGATCAACCGCCGGGATCAGCAGCAGCCGAATGATCCCCCGCAGCAGCAGCACCAGCAGATCGAGTCGCATGACCCGATCTATGTGGCGGCGCTGGAGCGCGAGGTGAGCTGGTCATACGAATATGACTGCTATTATGATCAGCCGACCGACAGCTATTTCTTCCTGAACACAGATCTGGAGCCCCCGATCTGGCAGTACTGGTTCGAGACCGTTTCCGCAGAGTACGGCGACTACGGCTGGCTTGAATGGGATGCGAAGGAGCAGAAATGGTATGTGCAGGTGAGCGAGAAGAAATGGGAGCTGCTGCCCGAGGAGAAATACTCAAACTACCTCTGGCATTTTGATTGATCTTACCCCATCGGAGAGAACAAAGCTATGATACAAACCGGAACACCCTCCTTTGAGCCCGAGGACGAGGGACGCCTTTCGAGCCCCGAGCTCCTGCCGCAGGACAGCGGCGAGCTGGAGCTCTCCCTCCGCCCGAAAACGCTCAGGGATTACATCGGACAGGATCAGGTCAAGGAGAATCTTGCCGTGTATATCGAAGCGGCACGGCGCCGCGGGGAGCCGCTCGACCATGTGCTGCTCTACGGTCCGCCCGGGCTCGGCAAAACAACGCTCTCGGGCATCATCGCCCATGAGCTCGGCGTCAATCTGCGCGTGACCGCAGGCCCCGCAATCTCGAAGGCCGGCGATCTTGCCGCGCTGCTGACAAATCTCGGGCGGGGCGATGTGCTCTTTGTCGATGAGATTCACCGTCTCCCGCGTGAGGTCGAGGAGATTCTCTATCCCGCGATGGAGGACAGAGAGCTCGACATTATCATCGGCAAGGGACCTGCCGCACGGAGCATCCGTGTGGATTTGCAGCCCTTCACGCTGATCGGCGCGACCACCAGAGCCGGGCAGCTGACACTTCCGCTGCGCGAGCGCTTCGGCATCGTGGAGCGGCTGGAGCTCTATTCAACGGAGCAGCTCTGCGACATTATCCGCAGAAGCGCGATGCTGCTCGACATTCCCTGTGAGGCGAGCGGCGCGATGGAGCTTGCGAAGCGTTCACGCGGCACACCGCGCATCGCAAACAGACTGCTTCGCCGTGTGCGCGATTTTGCCGATGTGATGGGCAGCGGCGTCATCGACGAGAAGGTGACAAGGCTGGCACTTGAGCGCCTGAATATTGATGAGCTCGGGCTTGACAAGCTCGATCTCCGCATGCTCGATATGATGATCCGCGGCTACGGCGGCGGTCCTGTCGGGCTGGACACGCTGGCTTCTGCGCTCGGCGAGGAAGCCGTGACGCTGGAGGATGTCTGCGAGCCGTATCTCATGCAGCTCGGCATGCTCGCGAGAACCCCGCGCGGCAGATGTGCAACGGCGCTTGCCTACGCGCATCTTGGCTACAAGCAGGAGGAAAACGGGCTTTCTGTCGGGAAGCAGTATTCGCTCTCGGACATGCTCGATGCAGAATCGGACGAGTGATATGAAACGTCTCTCAACACGCAATTACGAACACAATCAGAAGATACCGCTTCCCGCGGAGCCGATCAACGGGCAGTCGCTGGGGGCGGTATCCGATATGAAATACGGGCGCTCCACGGTCAGTTACAGCGGCTGTGAGGTGATTGCCGTATACAATGCGCTCTGGCTCGCCGGAACGCCGCATCCTTTCCCGGAGATCGCACGGTACATGGAACGCTTCCGCATTCTGTTCGGCTACTGGGGTGCGAATCTCTTTCTGCTGGGGCACTGCCTCCGGCATTACGGTCTGTATGCAAAGCGCGTGCGCAGACAGCGGAAGATCACGGAGGCGCTCGCAAACGGTCAGACCGCGCTGCTTGTGTACTGGGTCGGCAAGCGGTTCCGTTCGCCGGTGCATACCGTCTGCATCCGCGCAGGGCACGCAGGGCATACCGGTCAGATCTGTGTCTACAATCAGTACAACAACTGCGACCACGCGGTGCATCTGACCGAGGATGCACTCTTTGAGAAGCATGTGCTCTTTGCCTATCTGACCGGCAAAGAACCGGCGAATCCGAAACACGAATGAAAGGAGGCGGGTGCGCATGGCGAAGCTGCTGAAGCCCGAGGGACTCACCGGCACCGCAGTCCGCGGCATCACCTGCGAGACGGTGATGAGTCTCGGCAGGGCGGCGGCGCAGGCGCTCGGCAAGAGCTGCGCACATCCGCCTGTGTTTTATATTTCCCGCGATACCCGTGCGGGCGCAGATGTGCTGGAGGCGGCGCTTTCGGCAGGCATCTGCATCGGCGGCGGCACCGCACACTGCCTCGGCGTGATGCCGTCCTCCGCGATGGCGCTGCTCCTTTCGGAGGAGGGCGCGGAATGCGGCATTTCCCTCTCGGGCGATGCGCTCCCCGCGCAGCAGATTATTGTGCGCTTTTTTGCTAAGAGCGGCCTGCCGATGGAGGCAGAGCAGCTCGATTCCATTGCGGCGTATCTCCCGGAGGCGCAGGCAGCACCGATCCGGCATGTCGGCAGGATCGACCGCCCGCAGGATGCCGTGCGGCGCTACTTGCAGCGCATTGCCAGACGGCTCAATGTCAACACGCCGCTGTATCAGTATGAGCAGGAGAAGCCGCTGCGCATTGCGGTGGACTGCGCAAACGGTGCGGTCACGCCCTGCGCGGAGCTGCTGCTCAGAATGCTCGGCACGGATCCTGTGATGCTCAGCGATGCGCCCGACGGCATGAACATCTGCCGGGACTGCGGCATCAGCGAAACCGATGCGCTTGCAGAGCATGTGAAGCTCACGAAATGCGACGCGGGCTTTGCCTTCGACGGCGACGGTGCCCGCTGCCTTGCGGTCGATGCGCACGGGGAATCCGTACACGGCGACCGCCTGCTTGCCATTCTCTGCGATGACCGCCTTTCGCGGCAGGCAGAGAAGAAGACACTGCCGCTCGATGCGACGATACAGGGCGGCGCAGCGGTCACGGAGGCGACAAATCTCGGCTTTCTGCGCTATGCAAAGGCACACGGCATCCCCGTTTACACCGCGCAGCCGGAGCCGCAGTTTATTCTGGAGCGCATGCGCAGCCTGCGTCTGGGGCTCGGCGGCGACGGCACCGGGCGGATCTGGTTCAGCGATCTTCCGGCTGCCGACGGGCTCATGACAATGGCGCGGGTCATCCGCACGATGCAGCGCCGCAGGAAGACCCTCGCGGAGCTTGCCGCCGTCATGGAGCAGGATCCGCAGGTCTCTGTTTCCGTGCGCATTCCCGAATACTGGCGCGAGATCTGGAAGAACGACCCGGAGATCACGGCGTATATCGCACGGTGTCAGCAGGAGCTCGGCATGGAGGGGCGGCTGGTTGTCCGCGAGCGGCGAAAGGATGCGGCAATCCGCATCATGCTTGAGGGACGCGACTTCCGGCGCATCAACAAATATGCGTTTGATGTTGCCGATGTCATTCAGGCGCGCACCGGCGGCACGGCATAGGAGGGATACATATGGTCATCATGACGATTGTGGATTTTATTTTCATCGCAGCCGCGATGTTCGGCGGTTGGTTCCTGCGGCATTGTGTCCCGGAGGAGCCGGACGGCGGCATCGGTATCCGCACGCGGCATGCGGCGGCAAATCCCGCAGCATGGCGCTATGCAAACCGCACATGCGGTGCGCTCTGGCAGGTCTTTGGGTGGATCGGTCTTGCCCTGACTGTGCTCAACATCGCAGTGCTGGACTGGGGCGTTCCGGGCGCCGCGGCGGTGCTCATCGTGACGGTGACCGGCATGACGGGCTCGGTCGGCTGGACGGAGCTTCAGCTGATGAAGCATGAGGATGAACGCAGTACCGCGAATTCAGACACAGAAGGAACACATATTACATGAGAATTGCAGATACATGGGCGGATTACCGCCTGCTTGATACAAAATCGGGCGAGCGCCTGGAACGCTGGGGCGATGTGACGCTCATCCGCCCGGACCCGCAGGTCATCTGGCAGAGTGAGCCGAAAACCGATCTCTGGCAGAAGGCAGACGGGCACTATCACCGCTCGAAATCGGGCGGCGGACAGTGGGAATACCGCAGAAAGCTCCCGGAGAGCTGGCAGATCCGCTGGCAGAATCTCCGCTTCATCGTGCGCCCGACCGGCTTCAAGCACACGGGGCTTTTCCCGGAGCAGGCGGTCAACTGGGACTGGATGACGCAGACGATCGGCAATGCGGGACGGCCTGTCCGCGTGCTGAATCTCTTTGCCTACACCGGCGGCGCAACGCTTGCCTGTGCGGCGGCGGGCGCAGAGGTCTGCCATGTGGACGCGGCAAAGGGCATGGTGCAGTGGGCGCGGGAGAACGCGGCTGCCTCGGGGCTTACAGAAGCGCCGATCCGCTGGATTGTGGACGACTGCGAGAAATTCATTAAGCGCGAGGCAAGACGCGGCAGAAAATATGACGCGATCATCATGGATCCGCCGTCCTACGGGCGCGGCCCCGGCGGCGAGATCTGGAAGCTCGAAAACAGCATCTACGGGCTGGTCGAAGCCTGCCTTGATGTGCTTTCGGATGCCCCGCTCTTTTTCCTCTTAAACAGCTACACGACAGGGCTTTCGCCGTCTGTCATGGGCTATCTGCTGCATGAGCTGATTGTGCCGAAATACGGCGGCGCGGTGCAGGCAGACGAGATCGGGCTGCCGGTGGAGCTTGCGAAAGCGGCGCTGCCCTGCGGCGCAACGGCGATCTGGCAGGGCGCAGAATAAGGTGCTGTGATGATCACGATACGCAGATTTACCGAGGCGGATGCGGACGCGGCGGCAGCGGTCGTCGCGGAGACCGCGGAGATTTCCAACAGCCGCGACTACCCGCCGGAATATATCGCACGCCTGAAAGAAACACATTCCGCAGATGTGCTCCTTGCCCGCGCAAAAGAGGGGCATATGTATGTCATCTGTGACGGCGGCAGGGTCATCGGCACGGGCACGGTCGCACCCTTCTGGGGCAGCGTGACGGAGAGCATCCTGCTGACAGTTTTCATTCTGCCGGCCTTTCAGGGCAGAGGGCTCGGGCGGCGGCTCATCGAAACGCTCGAACAGGACGAATACGCCCTGCGCGCTGACCGCATCGAGATCCCTGCGTCGCTGACGGCTGTGCAGTTTTACCGGCATCTTGGCTATGACTGGAAGAACGGCGTCACGGAGCCGGAGGACGGGCTGCTTTACAGATTGGAGAAATTCCGTTGAGTTACAGGATTGTTGATCAGGAGACCTATTACCGGCGCGGCGTCTTCCGGCATTTCTCCGAAGACTGCAAATGCTCCGTGTCGATCACGAGCCGCATAGATGTGACGGCGCTGCGGGCATGGTCAAAACGCACCGACACGCGGTTTTATCTGAATTTTCTCTATGTGCTGAGCCGTGCGCTCAATGCAAGGGAGGATTACCGCCTCATGTGGGACTGGCAGAATGCGCGGCTGCTCTGCTGGGACAAGATCAATCCCACACAGTATGTGTTCCACGAGGACACCGAAACATTCACACTTGCTTACACAGAATACGATCCGGATTACCGGACATTCTATGCGCGGGCGCTTGCCGATCTTCAGGCGGCGCAGCAGACCCGCGAATACGGGCTGGACGCAGAGCATCACCCGAACTGGTTTGACGCTTCCTGCGTGCCGTGGCTCAGCTATGATGCGCTGCATCTTGAGCTGCCGGACGGGCATCTCTATTTCAGCCCGATCATCAACTGGGGCGCTTACCGCGAAGAAAACGGCAGATTCATGATGCCGGTGACCGTGCGGCTCAATCACGCGGCGGCGGACGGCTATCAGATTGCGCGGGTGTTCCGGCTGATCGCAGAGGAGATTTGTGCCCTCTGCGGCGAATAATGCACAGAGGGAGGAGGCGCGGCACATGGAGATCCGCGAAAGCATTTTGCAGAAGCTCACAGAGATCGAGCAGCGTGAAGCTGTCACGATTCTGCATGCGGTGGAATCCGGCAGCAGGTCATGGGGCTTTGCATCGCCCGACAGCGACTATGATGTGCGCTTTGTCTATGTGCGCCGCGAATCCGATTATCTGCGCCTTGAAAAGCAGCGCGATGTGATCGAATGGGAGCTGAACGATGTCTATGACCTGAGCGGCTGGGATCTCACAAAGACCCTGCGGCTTCTGCACAGCTCCAATCCGACGCTGCACGAGTGGTGCAATTCGCCGGTCGTCTACCGCACGACGGATTTCTTTGCCCGCGTGCAGGAGACCGCAAGGGCGTATTTTTCCGTGCGCACGGGCGCGATGCACTATCTCGGCATGGCAAAGTCGAATTACCGCAATTATTTGCAGGGCGAGACGGTGCGGCTCAAAAAGTATTATTATGTGCTGCGCCCGATCTTCGCGTGCCGCTGGGTGCTCAGTGAACGCTGTGCGCCGCCGATGGCATTTTCGGAGCTGACGGACGCCGCGGCGCCGCAGACGCTCAGACCGCTGATTGCGGAGCTGACCGCACGCAAGATGCAGACCCCGGAGCTCGGGGAAGGCGGCCGCATCCCAGAGCTGGGTGCGTATATCGAGGAGAGCCTCGCAGAGCTGGAGGAGATCCTCCGGCAGACTCCGCCGGACGAACAGCCGCCCTGGGCACCGCTGAACAGACTGTTTCTGGACGGCATCCGCTTCGGAGAAACGAAATAACCGCGGAGCATTCCGCTTTGGAGATAGAACCTATGGAACCGCTCATCAAAATTGACAATGCGCATTTTTCCTATCCGCCGGAGGATGAAAACACGCCGGCGAATGAGGTGCTGAAGGGCATCTCGCTCACCTTTGAACACGGCGAGCTCGTCGCGGTGCTCGGGCACAACGGCTCGGGCAAATCGACGCTTGCCAAGCTCCTGAACGCCGTGCTGCTCCCGACAGAGGGCACGGTCACGGTCGCCGGGATGGACACAAAGGATGAGGAAAAACTGCTTGAGATCCGGCAGCATGTCGGCATGGTGTTCCAGAATCCCGATAACCAGATCGTCGCGACCATCGTTGAGGAGGATGTGGCGTTCGGGCTGGAAAATCTCGGCGTGCCGAGCGCGGAGATGCGCGTGCGCGTCGATCAGGCTTTGCAGGCAGTCGGCATGTATGAATACCGCGGGCATGCGCCGCACCAGCTCTCGGGCGGACAGAAGCAGCGTGTCGCGATTGCGGGCATCATCGCCATGCGGCCTGACTGCATCGTGCTCGATGAACCGACTGCCATGCTCGACCCGCAGGGCAGAAAGGAAGTCATGCGCACAATCAAGCTCCTGAACCGCGATTACGGCATCACCGTCATCCTCATCACGCATGAGATGGACGAAGCCGCACAGTGCGACCGCGTGATTGTTGTCGATCACGGCACTGTGCATCTCGATGCGCCGCCGGAGCAGGTCTTCTCGCATGTGCAGGAGATGCGCGATCTCGGGCTCGATGTCCCGCAGGCAACGGAGCTCTGCTATCTGCTGCGCGAGGCGGGCTATGATCTCCCTGCGGAGATCCTGAATGAGCAGGACTGCGTGGAAGCGATCACAGCGCTCTGGCAGAAAAGACTTGCGACATGATGCGCATGCCGCGCTTTGAATACAGAAAGGAATCAACTGAATGCCGATTCTCGAAGCGAAAAATCTGACCTATACCTACAGCATCGGCACGCCGTTTGAGAAGACGGCCGTCGATCATGTGGATCTGGAGATCGGGCAGGGCGAATTTATCGGCATCATCGGGCACACGGGCTCGGGCAAATCGACGCTCATGCAGATGATGAACGGGCTTTTAAAGCCCACCGAAGGCACTGTGCTGCTCGACGGAAAGGATATCTGGGAGAAGGGCGCCGACCGCAGAGCCGTGCGGTTTCAGGTCGGGCTCGTGTTCCAGTATCCCGAATATCAGCTCTTTGAGGAGACCGTCTATAAGGACATCGCTTTCGGTCCCAAAAACATGGGGCTCGATGAGCAGGAGATCGACCGCCGCGTCCGCGAGACCGCGGAAGCAGTCGGGCTCAGAGAGGAGCTGCTGCAAAAATCCCCCTATGCGCTCTCCGGCGGACAGAAGCGCCGCGCCGCGATTGCAGGCGTTATGGCGATGGAGCCGCGGGTGCTGATCCTCGATGAGCCCTGTGCCGGTCTTGACCCCAAGGGACGCATGAAAATTCTCACACAGCTGCACGATTATCACAAGCGCACCGGCTGCACCGTCATGCTTGTCTCGCACAGCATGGAGGATGTCGCAAAATATGTCTCGAAGCTGCTGGTGCTTTCTCACGCAAAGGTTGTCGCCTTTGATTCCCCGTCGGCGGTCTTTGCTGACGGCGATCGTCTGGAGGAGATGGGGCTTGCGCTCCCGCAGGTGACGCGCATCTTCCATGCGCTCCGTGCAAAGGGCATCACCGTGCCCGATGAGGTCTATACCGTGAAATACGGCGCAGAGCATCTGCTGGCGCTCCTGAGAGAGGGGGGCGGGCAGTGCTGAAAGATATTACGCTCGGGCAGTATTTCCCGTTGGACAGCGTTGTGCACCGCATGGATGCCCGCTTCAAGATCATCATTACGATGCTGTATCTGGTGATGCTCTTCTGGGGGCAGCATGTGATCTCGCTGATCGCCGGATTCGTCTTCCTGATTCTCGCGCTCATCTGCTCGAAGATCCCGCCGAAGATGCCGGTTCGCAGCATCAAGCCGATTCTGCCGGTGCTGATCTTCACGGGCACGCTCAATTTCTTTGCGATGAAGGGCGGCACGATTTACTGGCAGTGGAAATTTCTTTCCGTTTCCTCGCAGGGCATCCAGACCTCTGCGTTCATGATCGTGCGCATCTGCCTGCTCATTATGGGCACCTCGCTGCTGACCTACACGACCTCTCCGATCGCACTGACAGACGCGATCGAATCGCTGCTCTCGCCTCTCAAGAAGCTGAATATGCCGGTGCATGCGCTGGCGATGATGATGACCATTGCATTGCGGTTCATCCCGACGCTGATTGAGGAAACGGACAAAATCATGTCGGCACAGAAGGCACGCGGCGCCGACATGGAGAGCGGCGGACTGATCCAGCGCGTGCATGCGCTCGTGCCGATCCTGATCCCGCTGATGGTCTCCGCCTTCCGGCGTGCGGAGGAGCTTGCGCTCGCAATGGAATGCCGCTGCTACCACGGCGGCGAGGGGCGCACCCGCCTGCGCGAGCTGAAAAGCGGCATGCGGGACTATATTGCACTCGGTATCACGCTGCTGCTGCTTGCGGCAGTGATCGTCGGCAACATCCTATTATCAAGAACATGAGGTGATTACATGAAACTGAAGGATTCCGGACAGCGCCGCCTCTACCGGCTGCTGAGCTTTCTCATCCCGTTCGCGGTGGTGCTCTTCTGCTTCACGCTGCTCGGGCGCTATCCGCTCGGCAGTGCGGGCGCACCCCTGCTCGGCGATGCAAGCGGTGAGTATTATCCGCATATGCTCCTGCTCCGGCGCATTCTGAAAAACGGCGAGAGCCTTGCTTACACATGGCGCGCCGGTCTCGGCGTCGATGTTTACACGGATGTGTTCGGCAATTTCTGCACAAGCGTCTTTACGCTGCTCGGCTATCTGCTGCCGGATTCGATGTATCTGCATTACATCTCGCTGACGATCTGCATCCGGATCGGACTTGCCGGCTATTTCCTCGCGGTTCTCTTCCAGGGCATCGCGAAGAAGGCAGATGCCGCTGTGCCGGTTTTCTGCACGGCCTACGCAATGAACATGTGGTTCATGACGAGCTTCTGGCAGATCACCATGCTCGATGCTGTGATCATCACACCGCTGGTGCTGCTCGGCATCGTGAAGATGGTGCGCGACAAGGATATGCGCATGTATCCGCTGATCCTTGCATTCTCGCTTTTCGCAAACTTCTATATGACCGTCTTCACGGCAATCCTCACGGGCTTCTTCTGGATCGGGACACTGATCGTTTACAGAAAGCCGTGGCGCGAGGTGCCGAAGGAAGTCTTCCGCTTCATCTTCTATTCGGTGATGGGCGCCTGCATCGCGGCAGTGCTCCTGGTGCCGATGGTCCTCGGCATGCAGTCGAGTGCGCTCTTTGAAGACAACGCCTTCCACTGGACAGAATTCTATCAGGATTTCAGGACGCAGCTTGCGCAGCTTGCGACCACTGTAAAGCCGATCATCAACGAGCATCCTGCGAATATCTCGAGCAGCATGGTCGTGGTGCTCTGTGCGCTCGGCTATCTGACCGCCCCGCGCATTCAGGCAAGAGAGCGCATCTATACTGCACTCTTCGCAGTGTTTGTGTTTATGAGCCTCTGGTACAGTCCGCTGAATCTGATCTGGCACGGTCTGCACTACCCGTATGTCACGGTTGACCGCTTTGCGTACATCCTTCCGATGGTGCTGGCATTCATGGGCTGGCGCTTCACGGTGAATCTGCACCCGGAGCTTCCGCCGGAGGGCGAAGACACCGCTGCAAAGAAGACCGGCAGAGTCTTCTATTTCCTGCTTCAGACTGTGCTGATGGCGGGTGCCGTGCTCGGCGTCTGCTGGTGTGCCTATGAGAAGAAGAGCACCGATGTCATTCTGGTTCCGCTCTGCTTCGGCGGCGGCATGCTGCTTCTCTATATTTTCTACCGCTTCTGCAAAAAGCGCAGCTTTGTCTTCTATCTCATGCTGACGGCTGCCGTGACCGGCGAGGCGCTGATCTGCGGCTGGCTCGGATACTCGGAGCAGATCAATTCCTTCAGCGCACAGCCTGTTCTGATTGAGAAAAACGATGCGGCAAAGCAGGCGTTCGCAGACTGCGCCGCGGACAGCGATCAGGTGTTCTTCCGCACCGGCTATTTCGGCGCGGGCATCAATGATGAGCTCTATTTTGAGGATTCGATCGGCGGCACGAGCAATTTCTCCTCGATGGTCCCCTACGACCTGAAGCGCTTTGCCATGCTGATGGGCATGCTGCCCGGCGACCCGACCGCAAAATACTATCGGCTCGGAAAGCTCCCGCCGCTCAGCACACTGATGCTGGATTATCAGTATGTCGTCTCCGCTGAGCCGGGATTCAAGAACAGCTGCCTCTATGAACCGCTGAGCGGGAACGCAGAGGAGGCACGCGCCTTCAAGTTTGCCTATCCCTGCTATCCGGGCTTCTGCATCCCGGGCAATGTCTCGCTGGATGAGCTGCCGGAAAAGGATCTTGCAGGCGTGCAGAACACATTGGCACAGCATCTGACCGGGATCTCCGAGCCGCTGATGACTGCATCGGATGAGAAATGGGCGCTGACGGATTCGCTGATGAAGGATGCGAAAGCGGAACTGAGCGGCAATGATCTGCACATGAAGGCGGACGGAGAGCTGCCTGACCCGGATGCAGAGCCCGCCGAAGACAGAGAAGTGCTGCACCCCTGTGTCTCTGCCAGAACAAGTGTTCCGTCAGACGGCTTCTACTGGCTGGAGACGGTGAACGACGAGGATATCGTCAGCTGCAACAAGCGCATCTGCATTGAGGTGGACGGTGAGATTGTCTATGAGCACAATGCGCTCGATCTGGTCTTCCGCGTTGCTGTGATGGATCACTTTCAGCTCCCGCTCGGCGAGCTCAAAAAGGGTTCCGAGATCCGGGTCAGTTATTATCTCCTGAGCGGCACAGAGGGCGATGTCACGCTGCATCTCAGCCGCGTGGACAATGATGTGTTTGCGAAGATTCACGAGAAGCTGACGGCTTCCCCGCTGATCATCAGCGATTTCCGCCAGAGCTCCTTCACCGGCTCGGTCGAGGCGCTGAACGACTCCCTGCTCTATGTTGCAATGCCTTACCGCAAGGGCTGGACAGCCTATGTGGACGGCAATGCGACCACGGTCTCGCCTGTATTCGGCGGGATGACGGCGATCCCGGTCTCTGCGGGACCGCATACCGTGCGGTTTGAATACAAGACGCCGGGGCTGCCTGTCGGCGCGGCAATCTCCGGCGGCGCGCTGCTGCTCTGGCTGATCTTCGCGATCGTTGTGAGCGTGAAGCTGCATCACAGCCGCAAGATGGAACGGATGCTTGAGGAGGCACTGCACCGCGGGACAACGTCTGCGGAGCCGGCGGCAGAGCAGCCGAAGCCTGCGAAAAAACCGGCGCAGAAGCCTGAGGAGGAGCAGAAGGCCGCAACCCGTACCTTCGACGCATCGGCGGCATATCCTGCAAAGCCTGCGGCAGATCCGAATGCGGCGACCAGACATTTCGATTCGCCCGCTGCACCCGCAAAGCCTGCGGCTCCCGCAAAGCCTGCGGCTCCCGCAAAGCCCGCTGCTCCGGCAGCACCGGCAAAACCGACAGCACCGCCGCAGCCTGCGGCGCCTGCGAAGCCCGCAAGACCTTCCGAAGGTGCGCGCAAGCGTCCGGGGCTTTATGAGAACCACAGACCGCAGCGCCTGACCGCAGAGGATGAGGCGGAGGCACGCTTTGTCAAGGGCGCACATTTCGCGGGCGGCGATGATGAGGATGACAATGCGGACGATTAAAATGTTCATTGCCTACCGCGGCACGAAATATCACGGCTTTCAGCGGCAGCCCGGCGCGGTGACCGTGCAGAGCGAGGTCGAGAAGACGCTTTCGCGTGTGCTGAACGGCGAAACGCGGATCTACGGCTGCTCGCGCACGGACACCGGCGTCCATGCAAACCGCTTCTGCCTGCATTTTCATACGGAGAGGCCGATCCCGTGCAAAAATCTTGTGCGTGCGATGAACGGCTGGCTCCCTGATGACATCTCCGTGCTCTCTGCGGAGGATGCGCCGGAGGGCTTCCACGCGCGCTTTGACTGCCGCGGCAAGCAGTATCTCTATCGCATCCACAATCACGAGAGCAAAAACCCCTTTCTGACCGATCTCGCCTTCCACTACCGCAGACCGCTGCATCTCGACAGAATGCGGCATGCGGCGGAGGCAGTGGTCGGGCAGCATGATTTCCATAGCTTTTGTGCACAAGCAACAGAATCGACGAATTGCGTCCGCACGATTTATAACACATCCATAGAAAGATCGGGCGATGCTGTGGAAATACTTGTCAGCGGCGACGGTTTCCTGTATAATATGGTTAGGATCATCGTCGGCACGCTCATTGATATCAGCGAGGGGAAGCTCCCCGCCGATGCCATGCCCGGGATCCTCGCGGCGAAGAACCGGCTCGCTGCCGGCAGAACTGCGATGGCGCACGGACTCTATCTGAACCGCGTCTTCTATGACGGAGACATCTGAACGCCCGCTGCGGCGTACCTGCGGACCGGATTCCGCACAAAAGAAGGGACACAAATGAAAGAAAACCGAGAAAACCGCAATCCTTCACAGAAAGATATTTATATAATGCGAAGACAGAAAAAGCGCAAACGCATTTTGAAGCGGAGCATTTTCTGCGTGCTGCTTGTGACGGCAGTGCTCGTGCTCTATCAGCGGCGGGATGCCTGGCTCCCGAAGCTGGAGACCATCGGCGTGCGGCATCAGAGCCGCTATCAGAGCGACCTTGCGACCGCCGACGGAAACTTCCCGCTCACTGTGGACGGCGCCGCCGACTACCAGATCGGTGCGGTCGGCGACGATCTCGCTTTGCTCACCGACTCCTATTTCTATCTCTATGAGACCGGCGGCTCTCAGGTCGCGGCGCGCCAGCATACCTACGGCGGCGCGATGATGCAAACCGCCGGGGACTGCGGTCTCCTCTATGAGCTGAGCGGAACCCGCTTCCGGCTCGAGACCGTGCGCGGCACACGCTACGAGAAATCGACCGCAGACCATATCCTCTTCGGGCGGCTCGCGGAGGACGGTACGGTCGCCCTGATCACTGCTTCGGATACCTGTGCCTGCAAGCTGCTGGTTTTCAATCCGAAGGGGCAGCAGATCTATCAGCGCGACTGCATCGAGCAGATTGCGGAGCTGAGCTTCCTGCCCGGCGCAAAGGGCTGCATCGCTGCGAGCATCCAGGCAGACGGCGGTGCGATCCAGTCCGTGATCCATTCCTACAGCTTTGCACAGAAGGACGAGCTCTGGAAGAGCCAGCCTCTTGACATGCTCGCTGTTTCGGTATATAATACGGAAGGGGAGGGCATCTTTGTGCTCGGCGATACGGAGGCGTGCTATCTCAGCAGCGGCGGCTCTGTGCTCAGCACCTATGTCTATCCCGACCGCCTTGTCAGCGGAATCTGCGACAAGAGCGGCGCGGCGGCGCTGCTGCTCTCCAACACGGAGAAGCGGACGCAGACTGCCGTGATCCTGAACGGCTCCGCAAAGGACGCCGTGGTAAAGCCCTATGACAAGGAAGTCAAGGCAGTCGGGCTTCTGCCGGAAAACAAGCATGTGCTTGTGATGATGCGCAATCAGCTCCTCTCTCTCAGCTATGACGGCAGCGTCGTGCAGGAGACGGAGATTCCAGAGGGCTGCGAGGATTTTCTTCGTATCGGCAATTACTTCTTTTTCAGCGGCTTCGATCATATCGACCGCATGACATTCCGCAGCCAGTAAACAGAGAGATATTTACAGAATACAGATGAGACAGGGAATGGGCCGATGGGGAAAAGGTGCCTGACAAAATGAATCTGGGAGGATTATCATAGAATGGGAACAGAATTCTGGTGGATCTTCGATGCACTCGTTGTCATGATCGCGGTGTATCTGATCTATTCCAATGCAAAGCGAGGTCTGACAAAAGTATTTGTGCTCAATATCGGATATGTGATTGCGCTGTTTCTTTCAGGACTTGTAGCAGTTGCAGCCGGTCCGCAGCTTTATGAGACCACTGCAAAGACGACGGATCTCAAGGCATTTCAGGAGATCAATGAGAAAATGAATGTCCCGAAGGTGCTGGCAGATGCCGTCGAAGGGATGGGGTTCGGATTCCGCTGCGAGGAATCGCGGATCGAGCGCTATCTGGAGACGAATCCCGACCAGTACGCGATCAATCTTTACCACTATGTCAAGGATCAGAGCGGTGCAGAGCTTGCAGACTTCACTGCCTTTTCAGAGGATCTCCGCGATGCGTATGTGAAGGCGTACAGCAAGGCGATGGATGAAAAGCTGCCTGCGTATGTGCGGATGAATTTCGTCTCCCAGATCGAGGAGGATCCGGGCGTGATGACGGAGCTGCTGGCGCGGAAATATGCGCCGGATATGACAACGAAGGTGCTGGCGGAGGACATGGAGCAGCGCTTCGGGCAGGCTCCGAACACGGAGATTCTGCGCATGTTCATCTTTGTCTGCTGCTTCGCCGTAATCATGATTATTGCGGCGGTCATCTCCTCACTGCTGAAGAATACGCTGTTTTTCAATGTGGCAAGAAGCTCTGAGCGTGTCTACGGCGCCCTGTTGGGGGTCGCAGAAACGGTCTGCCTGCTGATCCTGTTCACGATCGCCGTGCGGCTGATCGTCATGCTCGGCGGCGGAGAGACACTCTGCTTCAATGACCCGACGATTGAACGCACCAAGATTTTCCGGCTGCTGTACGATCACCTCGGCATACTGATGTGACAGCCGCCTGTTTTCCCAAGATAAGAAAGGAGTGTGCTGCCGGGCAGTCAGTCCGGCGTGCAGAGCAATATGATTCTTTGTGACCACTGCAAAAAAAGACCCGCGGTCGTTTTCATTACATCCGTACACGGCACCGAGAAAAAGAACGAGGGGCTGTGCCTTGTCTGCGCGAAGCAGATGAAGATTCCGCAGGTCTCCGAATATATGGAGCGCATGGGCATCTCCGACGAGGATGTCGAGCAGATGAGCGAACAGATGATGGAGATGATGGACGACTTCGAGGACGGTATCGGCAAGATGATGGGCGCCGGGGATGATCCCGATGACGACGGCAGCTCCGGGGATGACGGCGACGGCTCCTTTGAGATGGGCGGCGCCAGCACGATGCCCAAGTTCTTCAATGAGCTCTTCGGCGGCAAGACCGATTCCGGGAAGCCCGGCAAGTCCGGCAGCTCCGGCGGCCAGAGCGGCGACGGCGCAAAGGGCGGCGAATCGCGGAAGGAAAAGCGCGCAAGGGAAAAGCGCGAGAAGCAGCAGAAAAAGGAGCTGAAATATCTCGGCAGCTACTGCACGAATCTCAGCCAGAAGGCGGAGGAGCATCAGCTCGACGGCGTTGTCGGCAGAGAGAAGGAGATCGCCCGCGTGATCCAGATTCTCTCCCGCCGCCAGAAGAACAATCCCTGCCTGATCGGTGAGCCGGGCGTCGGCAAGACCGCGATTGCGGAGGGCATTGCGCTCAAAATCGCATCCGGCGATGTGCCGTTCCACCTTCAGGATAAGAAGATCTATCTGCTTGATATGACAGCGCTGGTCGCGGGCACACAGTTCCGCGGGCAGTTCGAGAGCCGCGTCAAGGGGCTGATCGAGGAGGTCAAGGAGCAGGGGAATGTCATCCTCTTCATCGACGAGGTGCACAGCCTGGTCGGTGCGGGCGACGCAGAGGGCTCGATGAATGCGGCGAACATCTTAAAGCCTGCGCTCTCCCGCGGCGAGGTGCAGGTGATCGGCGCAACGACCTTCACCGAATACCGCAAATATATCGAAAAGGACGGCGCGCTGGAGCGGCGTTTCCAGCCGGTGCGCGTCGATGAGCCGACAGTCTCCGACACCGTGGAGATCCTGAAAGGCGTTGCAAAATATTACGAGCAGTTCCACCGCGTGGCAGTGCCCGTGCCGATGCTCCGGCTCTGCGCGGTGCTCTCCGAGCGCTATATCACAGACCGCTTCCTCCCCGACAAGGCGATCGACCTGCTGGACGAAAGCTGCGCCTATGTCAGCATCCGGCACCCTGAGCTCACGGAGCTCGAACGCCTGACGGGGCAGATGGAGGAGAAGAAGGCGGAGATCGAGGAGATCGAGAGCGATCCGTCGCCGGATTATCAGCTCCTTCAGGAGCGTAAGGGCGAGCTGATCCACATGCAGGCGCGCTTCGACGAGCTGTCCGCGAACAAGGAGACCGTCGAGGTCACTGCGGCAGACCTTGCGCATGTCATCGAGATCTGGACGGGAATCCCCGCAAACAAGATCGAGGAGACCGAGTTTGCAAAGCTGCGCGATCTGGAGGATCACCTGAAAGCACATATCATCGGGCAGGATGAAGCCATCCGTGCGCTGTCCTCTGCGATCAAGCGCACCCGCGTGCAGATGAGCAAGCGCCGCAGACCGGCATCGTTCATCTTTGTCGGACCGACGGGCGTCGGCAAGACGGAGCTTGTCAAGGTGCTCTCCGCAGAGCTCTTTGATTCGACCGAGCCGCTCATCCGCCTCGATATGACGGAATATATGGAAAAGCACGCAGTTTCGCGCATGATCGGCTCTCCCCCCGGCTATGTCGGCTACGATGAAGCGGGGCAGCTCACCGAGAAGGTGCGCCGCAGACCCTATTCTGTCATCCTCTTTGACGAGATCGAGAAGGCACACCCGGATGTCATGAATCTGCTGCTGCAAATTCTTGACGAGGGCAGAATTGACGATGCGCAGGGGCGCTCTGTCAACTTTGAGAACACGGTTATTATCATGACCTCGAATGCCGGCAGCACGGATAAATCGACCGGCATGGGCTTCTCGAAGACACAGGAGGATGTGACCCGCGAGCGTGCGATGAAGGCTTTGCAGGATTTCCTTCGGCCTGAATTCATCGGGCGCATTGACGAGATCATTGTGTTCAAGCCGCTGACGGTCGAAAACTATGCAGATATCGCGGGGCTGATGCTCACGGAAACGGCAGAGGCGCTCAGCGAGCGCGGCGTATCGCTCGACTGGGACGATGCTGCGCTGAAGGTGATCGCGGAGAAGGCACACGGCAAGAAATACGGTGCACGCGACATCCGCAGAGTGCTGCGCGACGATGTGGAAGACAAAATCGCGGCACAGATGATCGGTGCCGAAACACCTGTCACGGCACTGCACCTGCGCGGCACCGAGAGCGGCGTGGAGGTCACGGCGGAATGATGCCCGCAGAATTCAGATAAATGCAAATCGCGCCCGATACCCGGATGTATCGGGCGCAAATTATTTAGAAATCTGTGTAACGCTGCGGCTGCAAACGGGCATTCTGTTTATGAGAACACACGGAAAGGCGGTGAACCGCATGGACGACCGGCAGATCATAGCGCTCTATTTTGCGCGCGACCCCCGCGCCCTCACAGAGACGGCGCAGAAATACGGCGCTTCTGCCATGCAGACGGCGCAGCACATCACGGGCAGCCGGCAGGACGCAGAGGAGATCGTCAACGAAGCACTGCTCATCCTCTGGCAGACAATCCCGCCGAAGGATCCTGAATATTTCGCGGCGTATCTGCTCGGGATCGTGCGGCGGCTCGCAATGCACCGCACCCGTGCGGCGCACCGCCTGAAACGCGGCGGCGGGCTGCAAAAGACGGAGTTCACCGATGAAAATTCGCCTGTCTTCGCGGAAAATGTGCAGGAGACGGTCGAGCGGCGTGCGCTGACAGAGGGCATCGGGCGCTTCCTTGATGCGCTCACGGAGAACCAGCAGATCATGTTCGTCAAGCGGTATTATCTCGCGCATACGCCGCATGAAATCGCCGCGGAAATGGGGCTGCCGGCAGGCACCGTCCGCGTGACGCTGATGCGCCTGAAATCGCGGCTTAAGGAATTTCTGGAGAAGGAGGGATTGCTGTGAAAACAAGGGAGATCATGGAATACACGGCGGGGATCCGACCGGCACTTGCAGAAGCGGCGGCGTCCTCGTGCAGGAAAGCCGTGCCCGATATTTCTGCGGCTATGGCACAGATCACCGATGACCCGGTGCTGATCGCGTCGGCAGCGGGAACGCATGAGCCTGTGCGCGAATCCCCGCTCCGCAGACTGCTGCCTGCGGGCGGCATCGCGGCGGGGCTTGCGGTCGCGTGCGGTGCGGCATGGATGATCGCCTCGGTGCACAGCTGGAATCTGCGTCCGGGCGGCGACAGCGCATCCTCCGTGACGGAGACAGAGCGCCTCGGGCTGCCCGATTCCGCCGTCTGGAATCCCGACCTCTGCGAGTGGTATGACGGCGATCATTATACATGGGATGCGAAGGAGCGGCTGTATACGGTGCTGGATGTTCCCGCAGAGAACCAGCAGAGGCGGCAGGCAGCCGGCAGACAGCAGCTGCTGCCGGTCTATGAAGCCGAGGAATTCACCGGCACTGTCCCCGCAGAGCTCGATGCGGCGATGAATGCCTTTTGGACGGCACAGAAAGCTGCATATGACAGCGATCCGATGCTTGCGATACGCTCGGACTGGGGCATGGATGTCTGCCCGGAGGAATATGACGCGGCACTGCGCTGCGCCCTGCGTTATTTTGATGTCTGCGAACAGCTTTCCGTGCAGCAGAATGCGCACAGTCTGCTTGCCATGATGATTGTATCCGATGTAATGCGTGTCAGCGTTATGAGCGGCACTGCGAATCCCGGAGAATATCTCGCGAAGATGCAGCAGCGCTTTGCGGATGCAGGCGCGCTGGTCAGGCGGAAAGCTGAAAGCGGGAACCTTTACAGCGTTTCC
>JAEEXH010000083.1 GCA_016291435.1 Oscillospiraceae bacterium | reverse complement strand
AAGCCTTTGAAAAGGCTTGACCGAAACTTTACTCATAGGTTCAGTGGCTTCACGGAGCATTTTCGGCAAGCTGACAGCCCCAGGTGCTTCGTGTACCGGGAGCTGTGTGCGTTATTCCAGAGTGCCCAGCAGCTTATACAGCAGCCGGTAGAGCGTCATCGCTTCCTCGGGCGTCAGCCGGATGCAGGTGCCGATCTGCTGCGGAATGTTCTCCGCCTCGTCGCGCAGGTGCATGCCTTTCTCCGTCAGCGATGCCAGCAGCACGCGCTCATCCTCCGTGCTGCGCGTGCGGGTAATGTATCCCTTCGCCTCCAGACTTTTCAGCACCGGCGTCAGTGTGCCGGAATCGAGATAGAGCTTCTCGCCGAGCGCCTTGACGCTGACCGTCTTCTCCGCCCAGAGCACCATCATCGCGACATACTGCGTGTAAGTGAGCCCGACCGCATCGAGATAGGGGCGGTAGCGCTTGATCACCTCGCGCGAGCAGGCGTAAAGCGGGAAGCAGAGCTGGTTTTCCAGCCGCAGGGTATCATAGTTTTTGTCAGACATTTCCGTTCTCCTGTCACATTACACATTCTGCAAGAGCTGCTCCACGGTCTCCTTCTGCGCAAAGAGCACGCAGCCGCCCTCGTGATATTCCGTCAGCATGCCGCCTGACCGCAGTGCCGTAAACAGCTTGGACTGCATGACCTCGCTGAGCGAATGCGTCCGCACATTGCTGTCAGAATAGGGCGAGAAGGGGCAGGGCTCAGCGCCGCCGTTTGCGTTGATATGGAAGAAGCCGCGCCCGGCAGCAAGGCAGCCGCCCGATGCACGTTCATCGCCGGGGAAGCAGAGAAAAACGATCTCAGGGTACTGCTCGCGCAGCACCGCGACCCGCTCTGCCGTCCGGCCGCGGGTTTCGTCATCCGGCGCAAGGGTATCCCCCGCCCCGCCGACCGGCACATATTCCACATAGAAAACCGCCTTGCAGCCGCTTTCTTTCAGCGTGCGCACAAATGCGTCACCTGTGACCTCGTCTGCGTTCTGCTTTGTCACCGTGACGGATGCGCCGAACAGAATGCCGTTTTCGCGCATATCGCGCATTTTCGCGGTCAGTGTCTCATAAACGCCCGCGCCGCGCCTTGAATCGGTGCGCTGCATGTCGCCCTCGATGCTCAGCACAGGCAGCAGATTCCGCGCCCTGTCAAAGAGCGAGAGATATGCCGCGTCGATCATCGTGCCGTTTGTGAAGATCGGGAACAGAATCTCCGGGATCCTTGCAGCCGCTTCGATCACATCGCGGCGGAGCATCGGCTCACCGCCCGCCAGCAGGATAAATCCGATGCCGAGCGATTCCGCGTCACGAAAGACCTTTTCCCATTCCGCCGCCGTGAGCTGCCCCTCGGTGCCGCCCTCATGGCAGCTGTGATTCGCACGCGCATAGCAGCCGGCACAGTGCAGATTGCAGCGGCTTGTGATGCTGCAAATGAGGAACGGCGGGATATGGAGCCCGTCCTCGGCAGCCTTGCTGCGGCGCTTCGATGCCGTTTTGCTGTGTGCCGCATATTTCAGCATGAAAGCACTTTCCTTCGGATTTTTCAGGGAGGCGCGGAGAATCTCCTTTACGGTATTCTCCACGCCGTTCGCAAGATATGTCTCCAGCTGCATCCCGTTCATGCTTACGCTCCGATCCCGTGTATTTCGTTATACGCTGCACGGACAGCCTTTGCGAGCTGATCGGCACAGGAGGTCGGGCGTCTGCCGCAGGTGTTGCCGCGGAGCTTCTCCTCGATCTGCGAGACCGTCCAGCCGTCGACCAGCTTGCCGATCGCTTTCAGATTGCCGTTGCAGCCGCCTGTGAACACGATATTCGTGACCACATCATCCTCGATATGGAAATGAATCTCCTGTGCGCAGACCATTTCCGTCTGATATACATAATCCATTATAACAGCCCCTTGATCTTATCTTCAATTTCCTTCGGTGCTTCGGTCGGTGCAAAGCGTGCAACGACCTTTCCTTCCCTGTCCACGAGGAACTTGGTGAAATTCCACTTGATGTCGTTCGGCTCCTTTGCCGTCTTGCTGAGCTTTTCGATTGCCTTCATCGTGATCCTGTCCTTCATGCCTTCGACAGTCTCCTCGGGCGATTCCGCTTTCAGCAGAGTGAAGAGCGGCGACGCATTCTCGCCGTTGACGTCGATCTTTGCAAACTGCCGGAAGGTGATGCCGAATCTGCCGGTGCAGAAGCTGACGATCTCCTCCTCGGTGCCGGGTGCCTGATTGCCGAACTGGTTGCAGGGGAAATCGAGGATCTCGAAGCCCTGCGCGGCATACGCCTCATAGAGATCCTGAAGTCCGTCATACTGCGGAGTGAAGCCGCAGCCGGTCGCGGTATTCACGATCAGAAGAACCTTGCCCTTGTACTCTGCAAGAGATACGTCATTCCCCTTTGCGTCTTTCACTGTGAGATCATAGATGCTCATATGAGTTCCCTCCGTTCAATTATTTTGTGCTCAATTCGATTGAGCTTAATTGAATTATACACTGCTGACATGCAAATGTCAAGTGATATTTCAATTTTCGGCAGATCGCACAATTCCAATGCGATATAACAAGGGCAGCGCACACAACATGCACTGCCCTGTTATTGTTTCCGTTTCCGATATGAATATTTTACCGGCTGAAAGATCATCTCCCGGATGCCCATTTTCTGACAGAAGACTGCAAGCCCGAGCGAGACCGCCGTGCTGAGCAGCACATTGCAGAGAATCGCCGCCGCACAGCCCGTGATGCCGAGCAGCGGCAGGAGCACGCGGCAGCCAGCCGTGAACACACTGTGCAGCAGGAAGATCTCAAGCGAATGCCTGCCGAGCAAACAGAAAAGCCGTGTCAGCAGACGCCCTTCCCGCACAGCAAGCCGCCGGAACAGTGCGAAAACAGGCATTGCGATGCCGCATGCGATCAGCAGATTGCAGACCGGAATACGCTGATATGCGCCCGGTGTATTCCGGAGCAGCACCGTCAGCAGCCCGCTCAGCAGCGCCCCCGCAGCAAGCACAGGCATCCGCAGAAGCACATCGCATTTCCCCTCGCAGAGCAGCACGCCCAGCCAGAAATACGGCAGATGCGAAAGCAGCTGCGCCAGTGCAAAATATTCCCCGATGCGCGCCGGGAGCAGTGCCCCGAGCTGCCCGAGCAGAATGCAGACGCCGAGCGTCAGATACGGCTTTTTCCGCAGGAAATCCGGCGCAAAGAGCATGCAGCAGATGCACAGCACATAGAGATACCAGTACGGCGGGATCGGTTTCAGCCAGACAAGCGCCACATCCGCGAGCGTCACATCCGCATTGGTATAGCGCCGCAGCAGCACCTTGCAGAGCCCGAAGCCCACGCTGAACAGAAGGAACACCGCTGCGAGATTCAGTGTTTGCAGGCGGCGCGCCTTGTGTCTGTGCTTCCCGCCGAAATATGCGGTCTGATACACATAGCCGCTGAGCAGAAAGAACAGCGGCATATGGAAGGCATAGATCACGCGGCAGATGAGATCCAGCGCTGCCGCCTGCTGCGGGAACATCCCGGCGTGCAGGTCGCCGCTGAACACATGCCCCGCAACAACCAGAAGAATCGCAAAGCCCTTCGCCGCATCCAGCCAGACGATCCGTTTCTGTGCCGCCACCGCCGCACCTCCTCCGATACACAGAAGGCAGTACATGTTTCCGATGCACTGCCTGTGGTGTGTTTATTTATCTTTTTTTATTCGTGCAAATACTGCTATCAGTTCTTGGTCTGCTGTACCATGATTCATTGCCATTGCACGATTTGCACATTTTTTCGCTTCATTCAGATTTCCCAAATCACAATAGGCAGCCGCAATCGAAGTCAATGCAACATGTGTCAACGCACCTCTCTGTTCCATGATCGGTTCAAGATCGACAGCCTTTTGCGGTTGATTCATCTCTCGATACAAAGATGTCAGGCACGGATAATAGATTCTGCATTCTTCGGTCGTGCCATGTTCCAATACATATTGAAAACACTTTGCTGCATAACCAAGTGATCCGTTTTGCCTGAATTCTCCAGCAAGATCAATATACTCCTGCACAGAATGCGTCTCATCAAGAAACTGTTTATAATATTTTCTGTCTATCTCACCCTGTGCCGGTGCTTGTTGATGCTGTGCATCAACCCAATAATACTTCTGCCGCGTGTAGGTTTTTCCTTCAAACTCGATTGTAACTTCAGCCATATCAAATCACCACTAACAAAAACGGGGTCCGGGGACCGCTGTCCCCGGCGGGGTATGGGGTGGAGCCCCATTCTAAATTCCTCGCAAAGGGGCACCTTTTTTCACTTCTGATACAGTCTGTTGCTCTGGAACTGCGGGTCGCAGGTGACATTGATACCGAGGCGTTTCAGCGTGCGCTCATCGACCTGCGAGAGAATGACAGTCGAGTGCATCTCACAGCCGCGGAGCTTTGCAAGCTGTGTCATGGCACGCTCTGCGGTCGGGTTGGTCGCCGCGGAGATGGAGAGCGCCACCAGCGTTTCATCGGTGTGCAGGCGCGGGTTTTCATTCCCGAGATGATCGACCTTCAAATGCTGGATCGGCTCAATGACGGTCGGGCTCAGCAGCAGAATATCGTCATTGATCCTGCCGAGGGTTTTCAGCGCATTCAGCAGCATTGTCGAGCAGGGACCCATCAGATCCGAGGTCTTGCCGGTGACGAGCCTGCCGTTCGGGAGACGGATCGCCGCTGCGGGCTCGCCGGTCTTCTCCGCAATCTCGCGTGCCTTTGCGATGACCGGACGCTCCTCCTCCGTGAGATGTGCCTGCTGCATCAGCAGCTCGAGCTTGCGCACAATCTCTGCATCGGATTTGCCCTGACGGAGGCCGCAGCGCTCATTGAAATAGCGGCGGATGATCTCCTGCCGTGCTGCCGCGCATGCCGCTTCATCATTCACAATGCAGAAGCCTGCCATATTGACGCCCATGTCAGTCGGCGACTGATACGGCGAGGTGCCGTAGATCTGATCAAACATCGCACGCAGCACCGGGAACACCTCAACATCGCGGTTGTAGTTCACCGTCGTGACGCCGTGCGCCTCAAGATGGAACGGGTCGATCATGTTCACATCGTTGAGATCGGCGGTCGCTGCTTCATAGGCAACATTGACCGGGTGCTTGAGCGGCAGGTTCCAGATCGGGAAGGTCTCGAACTTCGCATAGCCTGCCTCATTGCCGCGCTGATGCTCCTGATAGATCTGCGAGAGACAGACAGCCATCTTGCCGCTGCCGGGGCCGGGCGCCGTGACAACGACGAGCTTTCTTGTCACTTCAATATACTCATTTCTGCCGAAGCCGTCCTCCGAGAGAATCAGCGGCAGATTGGAGGGATAGCCTTCGATCGGATAGTGCCGGTAGACACGGATGCCGAGCGATTCAAGCCGCTTCTGGAATTTATCAGCCGCCGGCTCGCCCGTATAGCGGGTCATGACCACGCTGCCGACATAGAGCCCCTTCTTGCGGAAGAGCCCGATGAGGCGCAGCACATCGGTATCATAGGTAATGCCGTAATCGGCGCGGATGCGGTTCTGCTCAATGTCGCTTGCATTGATCGCAATGACGACCTCCACATCCTTCTTCATTTGCAGGAGCATTCTGAGCTTGCTGTCGGGCTGGAACCCGGGGAGCACACGCGAGGCATGGAAATCATCATAGAGCTTTCCGCCGAATTCGAGATACAGTCTGCCGCCGAACTGCGCAATGCGCTCGCGGATATGCTCTGACTGCAATTTCAGATACTTCGCATTGTCAAACGCCAGATCTTTCTTCCTCATAACACCACTTTCCTTTCCGTTTCATGCAAACATCCATACATATATGATTATATCACAACGGCAATTTTCTGTCAAGAAGCGAACGCGGCGGGAGCTGACATAAAATTTCAAATTGCGCTTGCATTTTTCTGTGAATTCTGGTATAATGGTATCAGCGATTCTGCACACTGCCGCAGACCGCGATTCTGGAATAACAAAGGAGTCATCCGCTATGGACGATCAGAAGAATCTTGAGGCTCAGCTTCTGGGCGATATGACATATGACGATCCCCGCAAGAAAGCAGCCCCCGGCGCACCCGACCCGCGCCTTGCAGGGGCTTCCGCACCGCTGCTCGATGATATGGGCGGTGCATCGCAGAGACCGCAGCAGCCGCAGTCGCGCTATCAGCGCCTGACGGATGAACAGATCGCTACGCTCCAGCAGCAGCGCGCCGCGCAGGGTCAGCCGGCTTACACGCCCGAGGAGATCGAAGCGCTCCAGCAGGAATACATCGAGCGCCAGCGCCTTGCAGAGCAGCAGGCGGCAATGGCTGCACAGGCTGCCGCACAGAAGGCTGCCGCAGCCGCACTTTTGCAGGAAGAGCCTGAGACCTATACCCCGCAGGAAAAACCGAAGCATGAGGAGCTGCGTCAGGTCGATGCGAGCGCCCTGCTCGAAGAAGCACCGCCCGAGCCCGAGCGCAAGCCGGTGTTCAATGCAGAGGATCTTGAGGCGGCAAAGAAGCAGGCTGTCAAATCTGCTGCTGCAAGTCTTGATTCCGGCCCCAAGAGCGAGGATGAACAGAAGCGTGCCCGCCAGCAGATGGAACAGCTCCGTCAGCAGCAGCTTGCCGATCTCGCAACTGCCGGTTTCCCTGTGTCAATCATCCTGACTGTCATCGGCGTCATCGCAGGCGCCTGCATGGCATTCTTCTCCATGCGTCCCTACCCGGAGGATTTTGAGACAAACATGTTCTTCTCGCTCGCCGATAAATTCTATCTTATCGGCGGCATCATCCTGATCGCGCTGGCAATCACCATTGTGCTCAGAGTGCAGCAGTTCAAGGGCTTTGCGTCCTTCATGTTCGGCCTGTCCGCCTTCCTGCTTCTGATCCCGGGCGCTGTGCTGCTCTTCCAGAAAAACGGCACGGAGGGCTGGGGCTTCACCGTCGTGCTCTATCTGCTTGCGATCATCGGCAGCATCGCCGTCACGGTCGTCATGTCGGTGAGCGACAAGCTGAACGCCTATTATGCCCGCAAGGAATACATGTATGACTAAATTGAGCGCCGGTTTCTGCGCAGAAATCGGCGCTTCCATATGCAGGAGGAGACAGTATGGAGATCCTGCCGATCGCCTATATCCGCACGGATCTGCCCGATAAATTCGGCATTCCGCGCCAGAGCGGTCTGGTGCCCGCGCTCAGGGGTGAGATTGAATTTCTGCCCGCCTTTTCGCAGACGGCTGCGCTCCGGGGGCTCGACGCCTTTTCGCATGTCTGGCTGATCTGGGGCTTCTCCGCTTCGCAGAAGGAGGAGGGCAAGGGCTGGTCTGCAACGGTGCGCCCGCCCCGGCTCGGCGGCAATACGCGCATCGGCGTGTTTGCGTCAAGATCCCCCTTCCGCCCGAACCCGCTGGGGCTCTCCTGCGTAAAGCTCGAGGCGATCCATACCGACCGGCAGCCGATGACAATTACCGTCTCCGGCATAGACCTGCTGGACGGCACGCCCATCTACGACATCAAGCCCTATATCCCGCTCGCCGACTGCAAACCGGAGGCAGCAGAGGGCTACACGGCATCGACAAAGCAGCATCTGCTCCGCGTCATTTTCCCGGAGGCGATGCTTTCTCAGCTTCCGCAGGATAAGCGCGAAGCTGCGTGTGAACTGCTCGCGCAGGATCCGCGTCCCGGATATGCGGACGATCCGCAGAGACAGTACGGTCTGCAATTCGCAGGCTTCGATATGCACTTCCGTGTCAGCGGTGATACCCTGACGGTCACGGAGATCATTCCCGCACCGAATACAAAGGAGAATCATTATGGCAAAGATCTATGAATCCGGCGAAGACTATCTTGAGATGATCCACATGCTGCATCTGAAGCAGAATTTTGTCCGCGCAGTTGATATCGCACACAGCCTTGATGTCTCGAAGCCGAGCGTCAGCCGCGCAATGGGCATCCTGCGGGACGGCGGCTTTATTCTCGTCGGTGACGACGGAAATATCACCCTCACGGAGACCGGCAAAGAGGTCGCCGAGCGCATCTATGAACGCCATCGCGTCCTGACACAGTGGCTCATCGACATCGGTGTGTCGCCGGAGGTTGCGGCAGAGGATGCCTGCAAGCTCGAGCATAACATCAGTGCGGAATCCTTCTCCTGCCTGAAAAAGCATATCAAAGAAGCGCATCCGCAGATCGTCATGGAGGAGTGAGCGGCATAGAAACAAAGCGCCGCGTCTCCGCAAAAGACACGCAGCATCGTGTAAAATGAAGGAGCAGCAAACATGAATCTCAACCAGTTTTTCCGCAGCGCAAAGTTCCGCGTGCTGCTGTGCGTGCTGGCACTCCTGACCGGCATTTTGCTCTATTCGCTGAAGCAGGGTGTCCGCACAGACCTGTTCACCCGCGGATTCCAGGCTGCCGTGCGTCCTGTGCGGCAGTTTTCCGCTGCAATCTCAGGCAAGGTCAGCGACAAGCTCGATACCTATTTTGAAGCGAAAGCCTACAAGGAGGACAACGCCCGCCTGCGTGCGCAGCTCGCCGATATGAACGAGAAGCTCATCGGCTATGACGACGCCGTTGCCGAGCGCGATGCCCTGCGCGATCAGCTCGGCATCAAGGAAAAGCACAGTGACTATGTCCTGAGCGAGCCCTGTAAGGCAATCCTCCCTGTCACAAACGATCTCACCGGCACATTTCTCATAGATCAGGGTGAGGAAGACGGCATCCCGCTGAATGCGCCCGTCATCTGCTCGCAGGGCATGATCGGCGTGGTCACGGAGCTCAGCGGACATTATGCGACCGTCACGACAATCCTCTCGCCGGAGCTCTCCGTCGGCGCACAGGTGCTGGAGGCAGGCGAAAGCGGCATCATTGAAGGCACACTCCGCTATGCGGCAGAGGACAAGACGAAGATGATCTATCTTGCCGAGGATACAAAGGTCAAGGAGCATGATCTCGTGGTCACCGCAAGCACGACGGGGCTTCTCCCCTACGGTCTCCCGATCGGCTATGTCACCGAGGTCGGCATCGAGGAAAACGGGCTGGCTTCCTATGCAGCCGTGGCACCGGCAGTCGATCTGCATGCGCTTGAGACCGTGACCGTGCTGCTGGATTTCGGCGGAAAGGGTGAGACCACCGATGAAACATAAGGCACGGAACCGCACCCGCGCAGAGATCCGCGTCAGCCGCCGCAATTTCTTCCGCAAGCTGATCAGTCTTCTGCTGCTTCTGCTCTGCATCGCCCCGATGCTCGGCGGCAATGTGCAGCCGCTCTGGGTGATCCCCGCGGCAGTCTGCATCGCGATCTGCGAGGACTTCTATTTCAGCATGCTCGCAGGCGTCATCGCAGGGCTTAGCATCGACATTGCCTGCGGAAATGTGCTCGGCGCAAATGCGATCTACATGGTGCTGTTCTGCACATCGGTCACGCTGCTGTTCACGCAGCTCCTGCGCCCGGGATTTTTTCATTTTTTCTGGCTGACAGCGCTCTGCACCTTTCTGCGTGCAGGGCTCACATATCTGCTCACGGCGGTCATTTTCCGCGTGGACGGCAGAGAGATGCTCTGGCAGCGTGTGCTGCTCCCCTCCTGCCTGCTGACGCTCGCCGCCGCCGTGATCGTGTATCTGCTCTATCTCCCCTGCATGAAGCTGCTGACAAAGAAATTCCGCTCGATGGATGCAGCAGCGATCCGCAGGGACTGGTAACCCGCAGGAGGCAACCGCATGAACTTCGCCGCACTTGAACAGAATCTCTGCGACAACATCTCTGAGGCACAGCAAAAGCTCTCCGGCAGCCCGATGCCGATCAGCCTGAACTACATGCTCCCCTCGCTCCGGCATCTGCTTGAAACAGACGCAAGTGCGCCGGAAATGCGTGATATTCTCGCGGAGTTCTCCGCATATGCAGCACCGCGTCTCGGCACGCCGGAGCTTCGGCAGATCGACGGCGGCTTCTGCATCCGTGTGCCGAAGGAGGGCGCGGAATGGGTGCATGATAATATTGAGCCGAGTACATTTCTCGCGGCGCTGCTCGCTGTGCTCCGTGCACCGGATGTGACAACAGAGCAGGTATTCGCCGTATTCCGGCAGTTTTCCGCAGATGCCGTGATCGAAGAAAGCCGCGACGAGGAGTTTGACTATCTGGCTTTTTTCCCGGGCGGTGTCCCGGACGCATACCGCTACTGCATCCGTGCGGAGGAGGAGCCGGACGGCAGCATGCACATTTCCTATCACCGCTTCACCGCCGCAGATTACGCGGATTTCGGTATATAAAGCAAGCCCCCGGTTCAAGAACCCCGGGGGCTTTCATGTTTCATAAGGTATCGCAGGCACACAGAAAAGCGCAGGAAAGTCAGGCAGCCTGCGCATCATGTCTGCGCACGAGGAACACGGTCAGCAGCAGCAGCGTGAAGACCGCGCCGATCGTCAGCGTGTAAAACAGCGTACACTTCCAGAAGATCATTTCACTGGAATAAATCATCCGATAACCCTTTGTATCATACACCGCAGTGTGGGTAGATTTGCCGAAGCCGAATCGGTCCTGCTCGCCGAGGGTCTCCCCCTGCATGGATCTCGACGCCAGCTCTGCCGCCTTTTTGTCGCATTCACGCTCGTCCTGCATCCCAAGACGGAGCTTTCCGACTATGCCGGAGCCGAAGTCCTCCTCGTTATAGCTGTTCAGGAGCAGCGCGTCCGCCGCCGGGATGATCTCACCCTCCGCAGCAAAATCCTGCGAGAACAGCACCTTTTCCGATTCCGCCTCTGTCAGCGTGATGCGTGCGGGCTTCACAAGGCGCCCCTGCACACTGTATGAATCGAGATGCACCGCAGCATCCGGATGTGCACTGAGGGCATCGAGAAGCGCCGCGGCGCCTTCCTGCTTGCAGAGCGCTCTGATGTCAATCAGACCGATCGGATGCGATGCAGCGGATTCCCCCTCAGCAGGTGTATGATAAGCATAGGCAAAGATGCCGTAGGAGAAATCGTGCACACCCTTCGGATTCAGAAAGACATAGCTCTCGCGCACCGTATAATTGGAAAAATTCCAGTTTGCGAGAAAGCCGTGATCCTGGCTGTATTCACTGTTGCAGAGAAGCGAGCGCACCCACATGATGCCGCCCTGCTTCTTTTCCTCTGCCGCATCCTTCGGTTCAGTCAGCGGGAATGTCATCTTCTCGTTGTAGCCGCTCAGTTCAGGAATCAGAATGTTCCGGGCAGCCATCCTTACGATGCCGAAATTGACGATCATCAGCGTTGCGAGCATCATCGCAAACCAGGCGCAAATATATTTCAGGATTCGTTTCATCTCAATCACCTCAGTGTCCGTCTGTCTCAAAAAGCTGCAAAGCGGCGGGAATTCCTCCCGCCGCTTTGTCATATGCTGTATCAGCAGCCGAGCAGAACCTCAACTGTGTGTTCGCCGCCCTCGAAGACAGGAACGATCACGCCCTCGATCTCCTTGCCGTCAACCGTCAGCTTCTTCACGCCCTTGCAGACATGCTCGGGGTTCTTGACGGTGATCTGGTAGGTCGCGCCGCGGAACTTTCTGGTCGCGGTGAAGCCGTCCCACTCGTGCGGGATCGACGGGTCAACACGCAGGCCGTCGAAGTCCGGCTGCACACCGATGATGTACTGCGAAATGGCAACCATGTTCCATGCAGCAGTACCCGTCAGCCAGGAGTTCTTGCCCTCGCCGAAGCGGGAAGCATCCTTACCGGCGATCATCTGACCGTAGACATACGGCTCGGTCTTGTGGAGGTCGGAGATCTCCTCATTGAATGCCGGTGCAATCTTGCTGTAATACTCAAACGCCTTGTCGCCTCTGCCGGCATATGCCTCTGCGCAGATAATCCATGCGTTGTTGTGGGTGAAGATACCTGCGTTCTCCTTGTAGCCGCCCGGATAGGTCGAGATCTCGCCGTACTGGACATAATACTTGGTGAATGCCGGGTTGTTGAGCACGAGGCCGTACTGGGTGTTGAGGTATCTGTCAACGGAGTTGAGTGTCTTGATGTCAGCGCCCTCTTCCTTGCCGATCTCAGACATGACAGCGAAGCCCTGCGGCTCGATGAAGATCTTGCCCTCTTCGCACTCAGAAGAGCCCATCTTCTTGCCGAATGCATCGTAAGCACGGATGAACCACTCGCCGTCGAATGCAGACTCCATGACATTCTTCTTCATCTTGTCGATCTCAGCCTGTGCAGCGGCAGCTTCGTCTGCCTTGCCGAGGTGCTTCAGGATGCCGACATAGGTCGGGCCGACATAGGTGAAGAGTGCTGCGACCATGACAGACTCAGCAACCTTGGAGTAGCCGCCCTCTGCTGCGAACTTCGGGGAGGTGTAGGTCTGGAAGCTCTCGCCCGGGGTATCGGAGAAGCAGGAGAGGTTGATGCAGTCGTTCCAGTCAGCGCGCATTGCGAGCGGCAGACCGTGCGGACCGAGATTATTGACAATGTGATAGAAGGAGACAGTGAGATGATCGAGCATCGGCTTTGCCTTGCTGTCATCGTTGTCATAGGGCACGAGCTCGTCGAGGATCGACCAGTCTCCGGTCTCCTTGATGTATGCGCCGACGGAAAGGATCATCCACAGCGGGTCATCGGAGAAGTCGCCGCCGATATCGGAATTGCCCTTCTTGGTGAGCGGCTGATACTGGTGATAGCATCCGCCGTCCTCGAGCTGCGTGGAGGCAAGGTCGATCAGGCGCTCTCTTGCTCTGTCCGGAATCTGGTGGACAAAGCCGAGGATGTCCTGGTTGGAATCACGGAAGCCCATGCCTCTGCCGATGCCGCTCTCAAAGTAAGAAGCGGAACGGGAAAGGTTAAAGGTGACCATGCACTGATACTGGTTCCAGATATTGACCATGCGGTTGACCTTGTCATCCGAGGTGTTGACATTGAAGATGCCGAGCAGCTTGTCCCATGCGGCTTTCAGCTCCGCCAGACCGGCAGCGACCTTTTCCGGGGTGTTGTACTGCTCGATCATCTTGTAAGCCTTTTCCTTGTTGATGGTTACGCCGTCCGCCTCAAACTTCTTGTCTGCGGGCATTTCAACGTAGCCGAGGATAAAGACGAGCGTCTTGGATTCGCCGGCTGCAAGGGTGATTTCCTTGTAGTGGGAAGCAATCGGGGACCAGCCGTCCGCGAAGGAATTGGTTGCCTTGCCGTCCAGAACAGCCTGCGGATCGCCGAAGCCGTTGTACAGACCGATGAACGAATCTCGGTCGGTATCGTAGCCGTCAATCGAATCGTTCACGGTATAGAATGCATAGTGATCGCGTCTGTCTCTGTATTCGGTCTTATGATAAATGGTCGAGCCCTCGACCTCAACGCGGCCGGTGGAGAAGTTTCTCTGGAAGTTGGTGCAGTCATCCTGCGCATCCCAGAGGCACCACTCTGCAAA
>JAEEXH010000082.1 GCA_016291435.1 Oscillospiraceae bacterium | reverse complement strand
CATCCCCCTTTGGTACATCAACCGAAACAGAGAGAGGAGAGATAAGGAAGGGGAGCGCGAGGGGAGACCTTAAGGGAGGGGGGAGAGTCCGAGCGCAGCGAGGTTCTTCTCCCTCCCTTGTGGTTTCCCCTCGCTCTTTGCGGGATGCGTTGCTTTTCGTTTCTTCAAAATGCTGCTGAGCATCGAAACCTGCTATGCTGAATTCTGATTTACCGTATTATATGCGCCTGCAATGCAATCTATTCAGTAGTTATCTTAGCTTAACTTCTGCGGATTTTCGCCGCTTGCCGCAGAATTCATGCAGATTTCACAAAATTGCCGGTGCCGATTGACAGTGCCCCTGATTTGTGATATACTGAGAATGAAATTATCAGCGTGTACTGTGTCCGAAGGAGGATGATTGCTCATGAATATCTGGCATAATATCAACCCGAAGCGCATCACGCCGGATGACTTTGTCGCCGTCGTGGAGATCCCCAAGGGGAGCAAGAATAAGTATGAGCTCGATAAGGAAACCGGCCTTATCAAGCTCGACCGCATCCTGCACACCTCAACGCACTATCCCGCAAACTACGGTCTCATCCCGCGCACCTATGCCGATGACAATGACCCGCTCGATGTGCTTGTCATCTGCTCGGAGACCCTCTTCCCGATGACTCTCGTTCGCTGTTACCCGATCGGCGTCATCCGCATGATCGACCAGGGACACCGCGACGACAAGATCATCGCAATTCCGTTTGATGACCCCAACTATAACGGCTATACCGACATTGCCGATCTCCCGCCGCATCTGGTCGAGGAGATGGTGCATTTCTTCTCGGTTTATAAGGAGCTTGAAAAGAAGTCTACCGCTGTGGATGAATTCGGCGACGCGAACACCGCCCGCGAGATCATCCGTGCGGATATCGACCGATATATTGACTGCTTCTGTAAGTAAGCAGACGCACTGATCCTATGGATTCAAGCGCTGATGCGCTGAAAAAAGATACCGCCTCTGAGCGGAAAGCGAAAGGATGTATCAGATATGACAGCAGCCGCCACCGATGCACTGTACCGCAAGACCAAGAGCGTCGCGCCGATTGGCATTATCGCCATGAGAGGCGCAGAACAGCTCGCGGAGAAGATCAACAGCTATCTTGTCCGCTGGGCAAACGAGAACGGAATCCCGGACGAGAGCTACCTCATCGAGTGTGAGTGCCCCCGCTTCGCATCCGGCGACGGCAAGGGACTGATCAAGTCCACCGTGCGCGGACTCGACCTGTTCATTGTCATTGATGTCGGCAATTACAGCTGCACATACAAAATGTTCGACCGCGAGAACGCGATGTCCCCGGACGACCATTTCCAGGATCTGAAGCGTATCATTCAGGCAGCCTCCGGCAAGGCACACCGCCTGAATATCATCATGCCGCTGCTTTACGGTGGCAGACAGCACCGCAGAAATTACCGCGAATCGCTCGACTGTGCATGGGCACTACAGGAGCTCCAGTCGATGGGCGTCGAGAATATCGTCACCTTCGATGCACATGATCCGCGTGTCAACAACGCCGTTCCGCTGATGGGCATTGACAATGTGATCCCGTCCTATCAGGTGCTGAAGACCATGCTCCGCACCTTCCCGGATCTCGATATGTCGGCGGATAACTTCATGGTGATCAGCCCGGATGAGGGCGCGCTCGGCAGAAACATGTATTATGCTTCGATGCTCGGCGTCAACCTCGGCATGTTCTATAAGCGCCGTGATTACTCCCAGATCGTTGACGGCAAAAACCCGATCGTTGCACATGAGTATCTCGGCAACCCGGTCGAGGGCAAGACCGTTTTTGTCGCGGATGACATCATTGCGTCCGGCGGCTCGATGCTTGATCTCGCGAAGAATCTGAAGGCACGCGGCGCAGCCCGCACAATCGCATATGCGACCTTCGGCCTGTTCACACACGGCCTTGAGGAGTTCGATGCCGCATATGCGGACGGCACGCTGGATGCGGTCTTCGGCACCAACCTGACCTACCGCATGCCCGAGCTGCTGGAGCGTCCGTGGTTCCATGAGGTCGATGTGTCAAAGTATGCAGCATATTTCTGCGCAGCGATCAATCACGATATTTCGATTTCGACGGTGATCGACCCGCACGACAAGATCAAGGCGCTGCTCGCACAGCACCGCGACGGCACAGACCGATAATCAAAAACAACGCACCTGCTTTCTTCGGAGGGCAGGTGCATTTTTTTCGCCGCAGACGCATAGTCTGTCATCGGAGGGATGTCTATGCGAATCCGAAAGATCCTGTGCTGCGTCTGTGCGGCGATGCTGCTTCCCGTGATGCCGGTCTCGGCAGCGGGCGCACCGCCCCCGCCGGAGGTCTCTGCGAAGGCGGCTGTGCTCATGGATGCGCAGACCGGGCAGATTGTCTGGGGGCTCAATGAGAACGAGAAACGCCCCATTGCGAGCACGACCAAGATCATGACCACGCTGCTCACGCTTGAGAGCGGCGACCTCGATACGCCGTTTACTGTGGATGCGGAGGCAATCCGCGTGGAGGGCTCCTCGATGGGCTTGCAGGAGGGCGACACCGTGACGAAGCGTGCGCTCTGCATCGGGATGCTGCTGCCCTCGGGCAATGACGCCGCAAATGCCGCCGCAGTTGCAGTCGCCGGGAGCATCCCCGCATTTCTTGATCGGATGAACGCCCGCGCAAAGGAAATCGGCATGACGCGGAGCTTCTTTGCGTCCCCCTCGGGGCTTGATGCGGAGGGACACGGCGCTTCTGCCGCAGATATGGCGCTGCTTGCGCGGGAAGCACTCAAAAATGACGAATTTGCGGCGATCTGCGCGCAGCCGGAGATGACGCTCGAATTCGGGAACCCGCCCTATCGCCGCACGCTCACCAACACAAACAAGCTGCTGACGATGGACAGCAGCATCATCGGCGTGAAGACAGGCTTCACGGACGCTGCCGGACGCACGCTCGTCAGTGCCGCAGAGCGCAGCGGCAGACGGCTCATCTGCGTGACGCTCTTTGACCGCAATGACTGGCAGGATCATCTTGCGCTCTATGACTACGGCTTCGCGCTCGCGGAGGGGATGCGTCTGCCAATTCCGGAGGATATTGCGGTGCCGCTTGAGGGCAGCGCGATGCAGAAGCTGGCAGTCTACACGCCCGAGCCGCTGACCGTGACGGCATGGCGCGGGATCCCGCCGGAGGTGACCTGCACAGTGCTGCTGCCGCCCTTCCTGACGGCGCCGGTCGCCCGCGGAGAACAGGTCGGGGAACTGGTCTGCACCGCCGGATATGCCGAAATTGCGCGGCTTCCGCTGCTTGCGGTACAGGATGCAGCAGCATCGGAGACAAAGCCGGCAGGCGGCTCTGTCGGGGCGCTGTTCTCGCGGCTGTTTGCGCAGATCCGGCGACTATTTTCCGATTACAAATAGTATATCAATCGTCAACTTATACAACCGAAGCCATCGGATCATCCATGTTCCGCGCATTCTTTCCAAATTTAACAGAAGGTACTTGACGAAATTGGCATATCTTGCTATAATGAATACATGCAAGTGCAGAGTTTACCCGTGACCCCTCGCTCTGCGCGACTGCGTATTGCGTTTTTCATTTGTACCTCTCAACGTAAAGCGCTGCGGGCTTTCTCTCATTCCGGGAGAAAGCCCGCAGCGCGTCAGCATATTTCAGTTGTTTACAGCAGAGTGATGAGCTTGTCCGCGATCGCTGCACGGCAGTCGTCAGTGATGCCATAATGCATGCTGCGGTAGGTCCATGCTGCACGCCCGATGCCAAAGCGCTCGAATGCCGCGTGAATCGCCCTGTACCAGTTCAGCGTGCTCTCGTCATCCGCATACATAATCACGCCGTATTCGCCGCAGTAGAGCGGGACATTCCGTTCCTCCGCGATTTCCGCCGCCTGACGGAACATTTCGAGGAACATTTCCGCGTCGGCATCCGCGCCGTTCTGCATGCCGGTCAGGAGCACCGCAGGGTCCATCGAAGCAGTCATTGCCGCACGGTAATCCTTTGCCGCGGCGGGGTAGGACAGGCGAAAATCGGCGGGCATCCCCGGCACCCAGCCTGCGCCCTGATGCGTGAAGATCAGCGGCTCGTAGCAGTGGAAATTATAGACAATGCGGTCATCGGTCGTGGGGAGCAGATCGGGCAGCGCACGGATGCTGTTGTTCCAGTAGCCGCCGATGAGGATATATGTTTCGGGTGCGATTGCGCGGATCCGCCGGATGCAGGTCTCCGCAATGGCGTTCCAGCGTTCGCAGAAGCTGCGGTCAGTGACTTCGTTCAGCAGCTCAAAGGCAATGTGATCATGCTCTGCGCCGAATTCGCGTGCAAGCGTTTCCCAGAGTGCATAGAAGCGCTCCTGATATGCGGGGGAATCAAAGAAGCCGGACTCCGCTTCTCCCGCATCAAAGGAAAAACCGGCAGTCTTGTGCAGGTCAAGGATGATGTTGAGCCCGTGCTTTGCACACCAGTCCGCGACACGGTGCAGCCGCACATAGCCTGCATCCATGCGGGTGCCGTCGGCAGTCTCGATCAGATCGTAGTCAAACGGGAGCCGTACATGATCGAGTCCCCAGGATGCGATCCGCGCAATATCCGCTTCTGCAATAAAGCTGTCGTAATGCGCCTCCGTGTGGCGGCACTGCGAGAGCCAGCCGCCGAGGTCGATGCCGTGCATATAGCCGTGAAATGTCCGCATAGGATACCCCTCTTTTCTTCCGGCGCTTGACAAGTGCCGCCGGAATGTGATATAATACTACTACATGCTGCTGTGGCGAAATTGGCAGACGCAAGAGACTTAAAATCTCTCGGTGGATACACCGTACCGGTTCAAGTCCGGTCAGCAGCATCTGAACAGTGCTCCGATTCCGGTCGGGGCACTTTCCTTTTAGTATACAGCAGATCGCCGGCTTTTGCAAGCCCCTTTTTTCGCGTTCCGCGTATTTCTATCAACTGATCAAACCGCTGCCGGAAACCGCGGCGGGAGTTGTCGCTTTTGCAGAAAACAGAAACCGCCGCACAGGTGTCAGCCCCGTGCGGCGGTGATTTTGCCCTTGATCAGTCCGCATCCTCGCCGATTGTGCTCTTGACGAACATATCGTAGATCCGGCGGACAGCCTCCTCGAAGTCGCCTTCGAGCAGTCCGATGATGATGTTCAGCTCGCTGGAGCCCTGGTCGATCATCTTGACATTGATGCGTGCATGTGCGAGCGCCGCAAAGATGCGCGCTGCGGTACCGCGTGTGCGGCGCATGCCTCTGCCGACGACTGCCAGCAGCGAGATGCCGTGCTCGATCTCACAGGAATCCGGCGAGACCGCCTTCCTGATTTTGGAAAGCACCGTCTTCTCCTTGCCCTTGATCGCCTCCTCCGCGAGAATGATCGACATGGTGTCGATGCCGGAGGGCATGTGCTCGAAGGAAATGCCCATCTCCTCCAGCACGGCGAGCACCTTGCGGCAGAAGCCGAGCTCGGCGTTCATCATCGCCTTCTGGATGTTGATGGCGCAGAAGCCCTTTTTGCCCGCGATGCCGGTGATCGTGTAGCCGGTCTGCACATCGGAATCTGCGCTGTCATCGGCGACGATCAGCGTGCCGGGCGCAGAGGGCTCGTTTGTGTTGCGGATATTGATCGGGATGCCTGCTGCACGCACAGGAAAGATCGCATCCTCGTGGAGCACGGTTGCGCCCATATAGGAGAGCTCTCTGAGCTCCTCATAGGTGATGGTATTGATGACAGCGGCATCCGGCACGATGCGCGGGTCAGCGACCAGTACGCCGGAGACATCCGTCCAGTTCTCATAGATCTCCGCACGCACCGCACGGGCGACGAGCGAGCCGGTGATATCGGAGCCGCCGCGTGAGAAGGTGATGATCTCGCCGGAGGGGCCTGCGCCGTAGAAGCCCGGGATGACGGCATTTTCGAGCTTGCCGAGCACCTCGCGCATCGCGAGCATGGTCTCGGACATGAGCAGCGTGCCGTTCTCATTGAAGCGGACCACATCTGCCGCATCGACGAACGGGAAGCCGAGATAATTGCTCAGCAGCAGACCGTTCAGATATTCGCCGCGGCTGGCAGCGAAGTCTTTGGTTGCACCCTCCTTGAGGCGGAAGGCGATGCGGTCGAGCTCATCGGTCGGATCGAAGCTCAGTTCAAGCGCCTTTGCAATCTCGAGATAGCGGTCGCGGATCTTGCCGAGCACATCGGAGAAATCTGCGCCTGCTGCTGCGAGCTGCTGGCAGGTATAGAGCATATCTGTGATTTTTGTATCACCGGAATAGCGCTTGCCCGGTGCAGAGGGCACGACATAGCGCCGCGCAGGGTCCGCTTCGATGATCGCCTTGACCTTGCGGAACTGATCGGCGTCGGCAAGGGAGCTGCCGCCGAATTTGACTGTTTTGCTGTTCATCTGGATCTCCGGCATAGGGAAATACCGTCCTTTCTTCGTTTTCGTTTCCATTTACATATTATAGTTGATTTCGCCGAAAAAATCAATAGGCGGGCTTCACAAAGTTTCGCCCGCCGTTTTTGTAGTTTTTGTAAATGCAGTTGTACGCGATACGCGGACAACTCCCGTGCGGCTCAATCCAGCCGTTCCGCGCAGAGCACTGTGCGGTCGCCGCGTTTGCGCAGGATCACAGCCGCCGCGCCCTCTCCCGTGAGATCATGCAGCAGCTCGCGGTAACAGCTTCCGCGGAAGGTCATCACGAAGATCTGCCGGATGCCGCGCTTTTCCCCGCGGAGACACTGCGCACAGAGCGCCTTTGTCAGCCGCAGCACGACCGCCGCCGTTTCGCTGTCCAGCGCCGTGAAGGGATCGTCAAGCACAAGGATCCTGCCATGCTGAGCGGGTCTCTGTGCCGTGACATAGAAATAGAGAAATGCGAGAAAGCGCTGCTCGCCCTCGCTCAGATGATCCGCGGCCATGCCGTTTTGCCGCACGGTCTCATAGGCACGCGGGTGCTTTGCGCTCTGCCGGAGCGAGAAGCCTGTGAAGCCCGCATCCCGCAGCAGCGCATTGATCTCGGCAGCGGCAGTCTGCGATTCGGATACAGTGGCGGAAAGCCGTGCGGTCTCTGCCTCACAGCGCCGGAGCTTCTCGCGCAGCTCCGCGGAACGCCGTTCGAGTCCCGGCAGCTCTGCCGTCAGCCGCATGAGCTCGGCATCGAGTGTCTCGCGTGCATCCCGCATCCGGTCGGCGAGGCAGGACATGACGCAGCTTCGGCATTTCTCCTGCATGGCATCCCGCTCGGTGACATAGCGGTTACGGCGCAGGATCGTAGCATTGAGCGTGTCAATGTCGGCATTCAGGTCGCGCAGCACCTCCGTGACAGCCGTCAGCACGGCGGGCTCCGCAGGGTGCGCCCGCTTTTCACGGATTGCCGCAAGATTTTCGCGCAGGAGCGACCGCAGCAGCCGGAGATCTGCTTCAAAGCGGTGATAATCCAGCCCGGGAATGCGCTGCCGGAGCATGCGCATCAGCGGGATGCAGACGGCATTTGCCGCCTTTCGGTATGCAGCCTCGAGCGCCGTGATGCGGCGGATGCCCTGCTGATATGCGCTGTCGAACGCCGCCGCGAGCCGTGCGGAAAGTTCTGCGGGGAGCGGCTGTCCGCAGTAGGGGCAGAGGCCGCCTGCTTTCTCCGAAAACTGTTCATATCCCGCATGCAGCCAGTCTGCGTGCCCGAGCGCCGCAAGAAACTGCTGAAACTGCGCATCGCCGCTCAGTGTGAAGACCTCGTCGAGCACAGGATCCTCCGCGAGCATGTCCAGCGTGCAGGTGTCGGCAATTTGCGGGAGCAGCGGCAGAAGCGGCATCTCCGCTCCGAACGCCATGCGATACATGCGGTCGAGCCGCGCCGGGTCAAAGGCATGCGGGCTCGTGTAGCGCAGCGCCTTTGCAAATGCCGCCGGATCCTTCCCGCCGCGCAGTGCCAGCGGATAGCGCGCACGCAAGGTCTCCGTGCCTGCCCAGACGGTCTCGGCAAATGCTGCAAAGACCGCAGCTTCCGTCTCCTTCAGCGGCGTGATCTGCTCAGCGGCAGCGCGGAGCTCCGCTTCGGCAAGAATGCGCAGCCGGTTCTGTTCTGCGAGGGCGGCCTCCAGCGCGGCATCGGCGCGGCTGAGCGTCCAGATCCCCGGGAGACCGTGCCGCTGCCGGAGATTCTGCGACACATACTCCGCATCGAAAACCGTGATCTGCGGCATGCTGTCTTTCTGCACGGCGGTCACATATCTGCCGCCGCGGAGACAGCGGGCGATTGTCGTCTTGCCGGTGCCGTTTCTTCCGCAGAAGAGATTGACTGCCGCTGCTTGATATTCCGCATCGTGAAAGACCGCCTGCGGAAGTGTGAGCGCTGTCACGGGGAGCTGCTTTGCCATCTTTTCACCTCGCTTCGGATCGCATAAAACAGGACGGCACGCCCGGGGCAGGCGGATCCCCGCCGGGCATGCCGTCCGTCACAGGTTCAGAGAGCTGCTGCATAGGATGTGCCGGAAATGAATGCGAAATCTGCAATGATCTTTGCTGTCATTATAGCATCTCCGTGCGGCTTTGTCAAGGGAGCCCGTGCGTCACAGTACATAGAACAGAATTGCGATAGCCTGCAAAAGGCTGCCGAGATTCACGAAGATATGAAAGACGCCGTGGAAATAGCGCTTCTTCTTCCCGAGCCCGTACATGACCGCCCCGACTGTGTAGCAGATGCCGCCCGCCAGCAGCCAGAGGAATCCGTGCCATGTCATCGCCTGCACGGTCAGCTTCAGCACGGCAACGACCGCCCAGCCCATCGCAAGATAGCAGATCATGCTCAGCCGCTTGTATTTTTTGAGGTCGATCGCAGTGAGTGTGCCCGCAAGAAAGGCGCAGCCGAATTCCACGCCGAAGACGGTCCATGCGGCGGCGGGCGAGAGCGGGCGGATGCCGACCAGCAAAATCGGGAGATATGTCCCCGCGATCATGAAATAGATCGTGCAGTGGTCGATCACCTGCATGACGCGCTTGCCCATGCCGTCGGGGAGCCCGTGATAGACGCTGGAGACGGCAAAGAGTGTGCAGGTGAAAAAGCCGTAGATGCTGCCGCTGACGATCGCCCACGGGTCGCGGTGCTCTGCGCCGATCAGGATGCTGCCGATCAGAATGAGCAGCCCGACTGCGCCGCCGACGATATGCGTGATCATATTGAGCAGCTCCTCGCCGCGGGAGTAATCCGGCAGAATGCGCTCTCTGAGCGGTGTGCGTTTGGTTGCTGTCATAAGTATTGCCCCTTTCTGTTGGTGTGCGGTTATCCTTTGCTTCCTGTTATCAGTATACCCCCATTCCGGGCGAAATGCAACCTACTTCGCGGGAACGGGCAGGAGAGCGGGGCGAAGCGCAAAATATACGCATATACGCAGATTCTACTGTTTGTAGAATCGCGGGATATGCCCGTAGAATCCGGGCTCTACCGCGAATTCGCAAAGGACGGCAGAGCGACTTGCACAATGGAGCAAGATCCTGTGCGGGGCGAATTGGGATTTGTGACAAATCGCGTTACAGCTACTTGACAATGCAAAGTAGCTGTGGTATATTATATGCAAGCTACTCGGCAATGCAAAGTAGCTCGTTTGCAGACGGTGAAGATGCAGGAGGTGATCGGATGGATAACGCACAGCTTATGAAGGGCATCCTTGAGGGGCTGGTACTGAGCATCGTGGCACGCGGCGAAACCTACGGCTACGAGATTCTCAGCGTGCTCGAGAATGCGGGCTTTGAAGCGCTCGGCGAGGGGACGCTCTATCCGGTGCTGACAAGGCTTGATAAAAACGGTCTGATCGCATGCAGGCGCGCAAAATCGCCGCTCGGACCGATCCGCAAGTATTACTCCGTCACGGAGAAGGGGCAGCAGGAGCTCGCGGAGTTCCGTGCGCGTTATGCAGCACTTTCCGCGAGCGCGAAGAAGATATTGGAGGAACATCATGAATCTTGAAACGATGAAATCGCAGTTCACAGGCGCATACCGCGAGGCATTCGACGGCGCCTATAAATACATTCTGACGCAGAGCTTTCCCGCGGCATATTCCGATGACAAGATGGCGGAGCTCTATGATCTTCTGCTCACGGCACAGACCGAGGGCAGACCCGCTGAAAAAATCGTCGGAGGGGACATTACGGCATTCTGCAAGGAGTTTTTCTCCGATTATGTGCCGGAGCGCAGATTCCAGAGCGTTCTCGGCAATCTCTTTGCCGTTTCATGCGTGCTGGTGATCATCTCGCTGTTTGACTGGCTCGGCGCAGAGGAGCGGCTTCCGCTGACGCAGTTCCGGCTGAACGCATCCCCCGTGCTGGTCGGGCTCGGGAGCGGCTTTGTGCTGACCGCGCTCTTCCGGCTGATTCAGCCGCTCGTGATGAAGACCAAGAAAATCAGTGCAGGCGGCTGGTCGCTGATCTATCTTGCGGTCTTCGTGCTGACGATCTTCGTCTGCACGGTGCTGCTGGAGGGCATGGAGCTTTCGGTGCCGGGGTGCCCGGTGCTGATCTGCGCAGGCGTTTATATGCTGTGCTATCTTGCTGCGCAGGCGTACTTCCGTTTCCGCAGAACCGGCCGCCTCATCCGCAAAAAGGAAGCCAATCCCTACAAGGACAGCTACTATAAAAATCTCGAGGACAAGGACATCCGCCGCATCATCATGAAGGGCTGGCTGCGCCGTTACCGCAAGCTCGCAAAGCGCGGCAAAACGACCGAGGAGACCTTCCGCAATGAGATTGTGCGGATGGATAAGATCAACCGCATCTCTGACAAGGCGCTCGATGTGTTCATAATCGTGTTTATCGCGGCGGCGGTGCTGGGCACTGCGCGGGAGAGCGGTGTCATGGATACGATTATCTTTGCGGTGATCCTCTGCGTTGTGGAATATTTCATCTGGCTGCTGTTTCACAAGGCAAACCAGTCGAATGCGGCAACGCGGCAGCACATTCTCGCAGACTGCGACGCCTCCGGCATGACCGTGCCCGCATATCTTGCGCAGGAGCTCGGCGAGACATTATAAGCACAGCGCCCCGATTACAAATCATCGCGCCGGCGATACCCTATAAATAAACTGAACGCCCCGATACTGTAAGTACCGGGGCGCCTCTGTATTATCTCTGTGTTGCCTCAAACTGCTTGCCGAGCTGCTTTAAGATCTTTGCGACGAACTGATCCACCTCTGCATCGGTGAAGGCGTGATCCTCTGCGCGGAACCAGAGCGAGAATGCGAGCGACTGCTTGCCCGCCTCGATCTGCTTGCCCTTGTAAACATCGAAGAGCTGCACGCGGTCGAGCGACTTGCACGCTGCCTTCATCGCTGCCTCAAGATCGGCGCAGATGACCTTCTCGCTGACGAGCAGCGCGATGTCTCTCTGCTCAACCGGGAACTTCGGGAGCGGCTGGAAGTGCAGCGTCTCATGCAGATGCGGACGCAGCGCGGTCATGTCGAGCTCTGCCAGGAACACATTGTGCTCGGGGGTCTCCGCATCGGCAAGGTCATGTGCCAGCATGCCGAGCCAGCCGATCTTCGTGCCGTCTGCGAGCGAAACCACAGCGCTCATGCCGGGGTGCAGGAAGGGATATTCCGCAGCATCCTCAGGCTTTTTGTAGGTGAAGCTGAGGCGGAAGGCATCCGCAATGGATTCGATCACTGCCTTGCCGTCGAAGAAGCCGAGCTTGCCGCCGTCAAAGAGCCCGATGGAAAGCGCCTCGCGCTCCTCCGGCTCTGCGGTCGGGTGCTCCTCCGCGCTGTGATAGGTCTTTGCGATCTCAAAGAGTCTGCCGGCGTGATTGCCGCGGCGGACATTGCGGATCACTGCATTGAGCATCGACGGCGCAAGGATTGTGCGCATGATCGAGAGATCCTCGGTGATCGGATTCAGCAGGCGGATCGCCTGACGCTCCTTTGCGTCTGCGGGGATGCGCAGCAGGTCGAGATCCTTCGGCGAATAGAAGGAATAGTGAATGGTCTCATAGAGCCCCTGCCCGCAGAGCACATTCTTGAGCTTCGCGGTCGCTGTCTGCTCAGCATTTCTGCCGCCGTTCGTGACGGATGCCGCAGCGAGGAAGGTCGGTGTGATGTGGTCATAGCCGTACATGCGGATAAGCTCCTCCGCGATGTCGGGGGCATTCTCAATATCCTCGCGGTAAGCCGGGACATGCACAGTCAGTGCATCGCCGCTGCGCGAGGGCTGGAAGTCGAGATTTGTGAGGATGCGGATGATTTCGTCATCCGGCACCGTGATGCCGAGCAGCGCATTCACCGCATGGACGGAAACCGTCAGCGTGCGGCGGGCAGTCGGGTCATCGTTCACCGCACGGACAATGCCGGTCTCGGTGACAGAGCCGCACTGCAGCTCGTCGATCAGGTGCAGCGCACGCTTAAGACCGAGCTGTGTCGCATATTCATCGACGCCCTTCTCAAAGCGCTGGGAGCTGTCGGAGTGCTGACCGAGCGCACGGGAGGTCTTGCGGACATTGTCGCGCAGAAACTTTGCAGACTCAAAGACCACATCCGAGGTGTCGTCCTTGATGCCGGAATTGAGCCCGCCCATGATGCCTGCGAGCGCGACCGGCTTTTCCCCGTCGCAGATGACGAGATTGTTTTCGTTCAGCTTGAATTCCTTTTCGTCGAGCGTCACGATGGTCTCATCCTGCTTCGCTCTGCGGACGACGATCTGCTCACCGGCAAGATCGCGCAGGTCGAAGGCGTGCATCGGCTGACCGATCTCCTTCAGGACATAGTTTGTGATATCGACGATATTGGAGATCGAGCGGATGCCGACCAGCGCCAGACGGCGGCGCATCCATGCGGGAGACTGCCCGATCTTCACATTGCGGACATAGTGTGCGGAATAGCGCGGGCAGAGATCCGGCGCTTCGACGGTGACGCCGATGCTGTCACGGGTCGTGCCGTCGGTCCTGTAATCGGTCGCGGGCATCTTGAGCGGCTTGCCGAGGCTTGCCGCAACCTCGCGTGCGATGCCGAGCACCGACTGGCAGTCGGGTCTGTTCGCGGTGATGGAAATATCGAAGAGCCAGTCATCCAGCCCGACGATCGGCTTCACATCCGCGCCGATCTCGGCATCCTCCGGCAGCACGAGCAGACCGCAGTAATCCGCACCGGGATAGAGATCCTCATTCAGACCGATTTCAATGCCGGAGCAGAGCATACCGTGGGATTCAAAGCCCTTGAGCTTGCCCTTTTTGATCTTCATGGTGCCGGTGACGGTGACATGGTCGCGCTCGGTCTCATAGACGGTTGCGCCGACAAGCGCTGCGGGATATTTGCCGCCGGCCTTGACGTTATCGGCGCCGCAGCAGATCTGGAACGTGCCGTGTTCGCCGCAATCGACCTTGCAGACATGGAGATGCGTTTCCGGGATCGGCTCGCACTCTGTCACAAGACCGACCACCACGCCGGAGACCTCCGCGCCGAGCTGCGTCAGCGTTTCGACCTC
>JAEEXH010000081.1 GCA_016291435.1 Oscillospiraceae bacterium | reverse complement strand
AGCGTCAGATCCTTTGCGCTGATCTTTCCGTCACGGTTCATGTCAGCGGCCTTGCCCTGTGCGGGTGTGAGGTCGCCGGATCTGAGGAGATACTTGTGCATCATCACAAGGTCTGCGAGGTCGCATGTGCCGTCTGCGTTGATGTCGCCGATTACGGGCGCTGCCTGCTTTGCCGTGACAGCGACCGCGTAATTCACGCAGGAGGACTGATTGACTTCGCCGAGCGTGACAGTCTGACCCGCTGCAAAATCCTTCTTGTAGAGCTGATAGGTGACCTGCGGATCGCCGTCGTCGGTCAGCGTATCAGAGGTCTTCTCCCAGGTGCTGAGCCATGCAGGGAGCGTGATGCGGGTATCCAGCACCACATATGCGGAAATATCCGCGCCCGCCTTGAAGGCTGCCTCATCGCCCGCAAACTTCTTGGAATCGCATGCAGTCTGGATCCATTCTGCGCCGTCAAGGGTCTTCGGCATGGAAGTGAACTTGAATGCTCTGTCGCCGAAGACTTCGCTGCCCTGCTGCTTCGGTTCGGTGACAACGGACCAGTTCGCAGCATTTGCGGTATCGCTGACGGTGAGCCCTGTGATGAACTTGCCGTCGGTATACTTGATCGGCTCCGGCGGATTTGCCGGTTCACCGTTGAAGACAACATTTGGGCGTGCCGGGAGGGGAGCATCGGAGCTGAGATAATAACTCGTGTGCGGCGGCTGGTTGTAGGACGCCTGCTGACAGCAGTTCTGTGCGCGGTACTGCATATCGTGCATCAGTGTGGTCAGGCGGACATTGGTCGGCGCAGTGCTGCACCAGATGCGGATATGCTTGTTGTCATTTGTGCGCATGATGAGTTCCTCGCGCCAGTCGCCGAAGAGGTCGCAGGTCATGCACGGCACAGACTTTGTGCTGTTGTTGGAGCCGCAGCCGTCTGCGGTGAAGATTGTGGAGATCTGATTCTGCCCGGTCATTTTGGTGATCCATGTGCCGTCCAGAAGCTCGCGCTCCAGATCGCCGTCCCAGTAGATCAGGAAGTTCTGCGAAGGCTGCTTGTTGCCGATCGCATTGCCGCTGCTGTTCATGACCGTGTTTGCGGGTCTTGCGCCCCAGAACTCGGCACCCTTGTTGCCTGCCCAGATATTGTCGGCACAGCATCTGCCGGTGTCCTTGTCGCCGTCCTTGTGGAAGATAACTTTGCCGTTTGCGGCATCGAACAGCGTGACGCCGAATTTGCCGCTCTCGTGGCATTCCCAGAGCTCCAGACCGGGGCGGTCGGGGACAAAATCGCCGAGATGCTGCGCATCGCCGTGACCCTTGCCGGAAGCCCAGAGCAGCTTGCCGTTGTCATCGATCACACAGTCGCCCATGCTGATCTCCTGCTTGCCGTCGTTGTCCACATCGGCTGCCATGAGATTGTGGTTGCCCTGAGAAAACGCTGCGCCGCTGCCGTTGTTGTTGGAATCAAAGATCCAGCGGACAGAGAGCTTGCGGTTCACAACATCGACCGCGGAGATCGTCATTCTCGTATAGTATCCGCGGTTATAGATCGCGGAGGGGTGTACCCCGTCGAGGTACGCAATTCCGCCGTTGAAGCGGTCAACACGGTTGCCGTAATTATCGCCCCATGAATTGACATTGCCGCGGGGAACCGGGAAATTGATCGTATCGAGCGCTGCGCCGGTCTGACCGTCAAAGAGCGTCATGTATTCGGGTCCGGAGAGCACTCTGCCGTCTCCGTTTCGATAATCCTTCGAGCCGTCGCCGATGACCTTGCCCTTGCCGTCCTTCGTGCCGTCGGCAGTTTTTGTGATGAGCTCAGCCTTGCCGTCGCAGTCAAAATCAGCGACGCACATCTGTGTGTAATGCTGACCCGCACGGATATTGATGCCGAGATCGACGCGCCAGAGCTGCTTGCCTGTCAGTGTGTAGCAGTCAATATAGACCTTGTCGGTTTTTCCGGTCTTGGAATTATCCTGCGAATTGTTCGGATCCCATTTGAGGAAGATCTCATACTGTCCGTCGCCGTCCACATCGCCGACACAGCAGTCATTCGGCGAATACTGCGAACCGGGACTGTTCAGCGTGATGTCGAAGTAGTTGGAGCCGGAATTGAATCTGCATTCCTCCGAGCTGACGACCGCACCGTTCACAACGGTATCCACACGGTATTTCGAGCCCGCATTGCCGCCTTTGTCCTGATAGCTGGTGGCGCCGGTGCCTGCCTTGCTCGTGTAGATCAGATTTCCGTCGCGGTAGAGCCGGAATTCTGCGCTGTCCGCGTCGTTGGCGTTCCAGCGCCAGCTCACGAACATGCCGTTCCCGGATTTGACCGCATAGATACCGCGGTCAAGATATTCCATGATCGCAGTGCCGTTTCCGCCGACGCCGTATGCAGCCGACGCAGACATCGGTGCTGCTGCTGAGACGCAGACCGAGACCGCAGCAATCCATGCAGCGGCTTTCTTTGTGCTTGCTTTCATAATAATCCCCCTATTCATCCATGTATACGGAGCTTCATGATACTCCTGTTTTTATTATAGATGTTTCACTTTCACACTGCAATTACATATTCTCTCATTCTCATGACTTTTTCTGCCTGTTTTCCGGATCTGATATTTTCAGCAAGAATTGTGCATGAGGATGAAAGTTTGTCATTGTAATTCTTCTCTCTATGGGATATGATGAGACCACAGAGGTGCTGATTCGCAATATATTTGCGAACGAACTTCTCCTTCCCCTTCGTGTACCCGTCTGATTGCAGGCGGGTCTTTTTTTCGGCTTGGCCGCATGAAAAATGCCCGCCTGTTTCATTCACAGACGGGCATTGTATTTATCTGGACTGCCGGAACCGGAGCGCTGTCATGCCGACCTTCAGCTTGAACTGCCGCATGAAATGGGATTCATTGCGATAGCCGCACTGGAGCGCGATCTCCTGTATCCGCAGATCGGAGAATTCCAGAAGCTGCTTGGCCTTTGCGATACGCTTTTCGATCACATCATCCATCAGATTGACATCGAACAGTTGCTTATACAGCCGGTGCAGGTGGCTTTTGCTGATGCTGAGGCGCGAAGCGATGTCGGTGATGTTCCAGTCATCCTGCGGGTTTTCTGTAATATCCTGCCGCAGCTGCCGGATCTCGGAAATGAGATCTATGCCGGAGACCTCTGCCTGCTTCTTCAGACCGACGGCTGCGAGTGTTGCGGCTTTTTCGGCTTCACGGAGTGAGCAGTCCGTGATACTGACACTTTTTGTCACAAGCTGGATTGTGCTGTGCAGCTTCCCCAGCAGTGATTTCATCGCACGATTGATCCGGTTGCTGAGCTGCTCTGTGCTGATGATATTTTCTGCGTAGAGTATCGCGAGCACGGATTCATCCATCCGCATAGTCAGCGCGTGATCCTCCGCGGCCTGCCGCAGCGCGTTGGAGAGCACAAGCAGCGGGTCGAAGGGCAGCAGTGCGCCGCCTGTCTGCCATGAGATGAGAAGAATCGCGGGCACCTGTGCTTCTCTGCGCATATCCGTCAGCGCATCGGGAAGGCGCTCTGCGAAGCCGCGGCGGTTATACAGACCGGTCTCGGGGTCGTGCACAGTGAGCAGTTCCATCTGCGTTTTGATATATTCGCGGTGCATGACATGCTGTAAATTGTCAAGACCGTTGACGGCTGCTTCGCACCAGCCCAGATAAAAGTCGTCGGCGCAGATTTTTTCGGGGGCGTCGTATGCCGTTGCGAGAAAACCGAAGATCTGCCCGCGGTTGTGCAGCGAGGTGAGCAGCAGCAGCTTTGGCTCGTGCGGCTCCTGCATCGCCGGAAGGATGTCTGCGGTCGGGAAAAGGTACCGCTCATTTGCATTGGTGCCGTGACGCTTGGAGAGCACGTGCAGCATTCTGTCGGGATAGCCTTTTTTGCGGAAATTCTCCGGGTGCTCCAGATCAAAGCACCAGTCCTCGCAGAGACAGATGTCCAGCCATTCCCAGTCCGGCAGCACATGCCCGACCTGATCGGCGGCTTCGATCCACTTGTAGAGTCCGTTCTGATTCCGCATCCTATTGATGAGATCAGAGGCATAAAACTGCTTGTGCCAGATGGTGTGGCGGATGTGATGCCGGAAATAATGCTCCAGCACATAGGCGTCGATTGTATCGGCGCCGATCTGCTCCGGCTGACATCCGCAGCTTTCTCCGCAGCGGATCTCCTGCGCGATCTCGGAAGCGGGAAGCTCCTGCCCGGTGATGATGCCGCAGAGTGTGCGGACAGCATCTGCGCCGAGCTGCAAATCGCGCCCGGTCACGGTTGTGATCTTCGGTCTGTGCATCCAGGCATCGGCACTGCCGTCAAAGCCGGTGACGGCAATCTGCTCCGGCACAGCGATGCCGTTTTCGATCAGAGCTTCACAGAGCGCCGCTGCCATGCTGTCGCTTGCGCAGACAATGCCGTCCGGCATCGGGAGCGACCCTTCTGCGATCTGTCTGCCGATCTGCTGCGGCACATCGCGCCAGAAATGTCCGTAGAAAATCTCCTGCTCAGAATACGGCAGCCCGGCTTCCTGCATCGCCTGACGGTATCCGGCGGTGCGCTCGGCGGAAGGGCGGTGATCAGGAAAGCCGGTGATGCAGTAGATTTTTTTGCAGCCGTGTACGCAGATCAGGTGCTTTGTCATACGGTACATCGCATCCTGCTGCTGCGGAAAGATCGTTTGCAGCGGCGGACGCTCCTCGCCGAGCACAAGGCACGGGACCCCGCGTGCGGTGAGCATCTTCTGAATCTCCGCGTTCAGCTCCTGATTGTGAAAGCGGTCCGCGGCAAAGATCACGCCGTCCAGACGGTGCTGCTTCAGCAGCGTGAAGATGTTTTCCAGCCCGCGTGTATAGGCATCCTGCTGGAGCTCCACCTGTGAATTATAGACGCTGCAATATACGATCACATCATATCCGAGTGCTGCGGCTTCCGTATGGATGCCGCGCAGCAGTTCATAGTCCAGCGGATCTATGATCTCCGGCAGCAGTACACCGATCTTTCCGATACTGTTCATATACCCTTTTCCCCTTATATTTTTTTCTTATTTCTGTTTTTTTGCTTTAGTATAACACATCTTTTTGCATTTGTCAAACAGGCAGAAAATGTCATTCAAATGAGAGAATATGTGATTGAAAATGCAGAAGCCCGCAGTTATAATGAAACCATGAGGTAAATTGCACCCGTATATCTGCGGCTGCATCCCCTTCAGCAGCCGGCAGCATGTGCGGCGCGATTTACGGAAAATAAGATGTACGGGGGAATTTGAAATGAAAAAGAAAAAGCTGTTTTCATTCCTGCTGGCGGGTGTGCTCGCGCTGACAGGGCTGCACGCAAATCTGCCCGCAAGAGAAGCCTCTGCGGCAGCAGGTACGCGTGTTTCTGTGCATGATCCTTCCGTTGTGAAGGACGGCAATACCTACTATGTGTTCGGCTCGCATATTGAGGCTGCAAGCTCGAACAATCTCCGCGACTGGCGGCGCTTCTCCAACGGCTATGCGCGGACAAACAATGCACTCTTCGGCAATCTCTCGCAGAATCTCGCAAAGGCATTTGCCTGGGCGGGCGAGGATCTTGAGGACTGCAAGGGCGGCTTCGCCGTCTGGGCGCCGGATGTGTTCTGGGATGCGGATTTCGTCAATTCGGACGGCACAAAGGGTGCCTATCTGATGTACTTCTGCACCTCATCGACCTACAAGCGCTCCGTCATTGCCTTTGCCGCGTCGAAGAAGATCACAGGACCCTATACCTTTGTGGACACGCTGATTTACTCCGGCTTTACAAACAATGATTCCTGGGCAACGAGCAACACCAAGCGCGTCAACCGCAAATACACCTCGACCAATATCCCTGACCTTGAAAAGAGCGGTCAGGTCACACACAACAATGCGTGGTTCAGCGGCAACGGCGACTTCAACAACCAGCAGTATCCGAACGCCATTGACCCGACGATTTACACCGATACCGACGGCAGAATGTATATGTGCTACGGTTCCTGGTCGGGCGGCATCTTTACACTGGAAATCGACAAAAAGACGGGCAGATGCATCCATCCGAAAACCGGCACCACCTCTGACGGCAGAATGGTTGACAGCTATTTCGGCACGAAGATCTCCGGCGGCTGGGGAAAATCCGGCGAGGGTCCGTTTATTGAATACAACAAGGACACCGGCTACTATTATCTCTGGGTGACCTACGGCGGTCTGACCTCGACCGGCGGCTACAATATGCGCGTCGGCAGATCCAAGTCTCCGCTCGGACCGTTTGTCGATCCCGCGGGCAGAAACATGGTGCTGAATGCCAATACGAACCTCGACAGCGTTGGCCTCAAGGTCATGGGCAACTACAAGTTCAGCACGATCAATCGCGCATATATGGCATGCGGACACAATTCCGTGCTGCGCGACGATGACGGCGAATGGTATCTGCTGTATCACGCTAGATTCGATGACGGCGGCGAGGGTCACGAGGTCCGCGTCCACTCGATGAAGTACAACGAGGCGGGCTGGCCGGTCGTCATTCCGTTTGAGTATTGCCTCAATCCGTGGTCGGAATCCGGCTATGAGACAAATGACATTGTCGGCAATTACGAATTCATCAATCACGGCAGCGGAACAGACGGCAGGATCATCAATTATCAGAACATCACGCTGAATGCAAACGGCACGATCTCCGGCGCAGTCAGCGGCACATGGAAGCAGGCGGATGAATCCTCCGCTGCAACGCTCAATATCAACAATGTGACCTATCAGGGCTATTTTGCCGCAGAATATGACGAGAGCACCGGCAAGCGCGTCATGGTGTTCACGGCGGTCGGCAACAACAACCAGACGGTCTGGGGCGCACAGACCAGAGAGTGGTCAGGCAATGAGCGCAGCGTCAAGCCGATCACCTATGCAGACGGCAAATATATCAAGTCGCTGACCGTCAACGACAAGACCAATGCGAGAAACTGGTCTGTCCAGACAACCGGCAAGCAGGCTGGCAGCACTGTGTTCAGCGACAGAGAGTTCAAGTTCACAAGCATGACGAAGACCCTGGACGGCGCTGAATGGATTCAGACTACGTGCGATTCCAAGAAGTATGCAGGCGATCAGGCTGCCTTCACGGCAGGTGCGGATATTTCCGCATTCGTCCTGCTGGACAGCCGCATCACGAATGTGCCCGCGTGGCTCTCCGGCTGGAAGAAGACCGCTGAGTCTGTTACGGATGACGGCGACCCGCAGGTGACCTATCAGCTCTGGAAGAAGGATTTTGCAGCGGGACAGACTGTCACGCTCGGCGAGGTCAATCAGACCGGCTGCGTCAACTATACGGTTGCAGTGACTGCGCAGAAGGAAGATGAGCCGATGCTCGGCGACATCAACGCAAGCGGCGTCTGCGACATCGCGGACCTTGTGATGATGCACAAGTATCTCCTGAAATCCGGCGACCTCACACTCGCACAGGGCAAGGCCGCTGACATGAACCGTGACGGAAAGATCAGCGCAAAGGATCTGACGCTGCTGAAGCGCCTGCTGCTGACCGTGCCCGCGGAGCCCCGTCCGATCGAGCTGCGCGTCAGTCAGTACAACAATCCCTTTGCGGGCGGCATTGTAAAAAAAAACGATCGGTATAACTACGGCGGCGACCCCGCAGCTTTCGTAGACGGCGATACGGTCTATGCTTACACCGGACATGACATCTCCACGGATGCGGAGGTCGGTCAGGCAATCTACAATATCCCTGAGTATCTCTGCTATTCCACAAAGGATCTCATCCACTGGAACTACGAAGGCGTCGTGATGAATATGCGCGATGTGTCATGGGGCGATGCGAAAAGTGCATGGGCAAGTCAGGTTGTCAAGCACAACAACAAGTATTATCTTTACTTTTGCTCGTGGGACAGAACCGCGCAGGGCAAGCAGTCGATCGGCGTTGCCGTTGCAGATTCCCCGAAGGGACCCTTCCGCGACATCGGGCATCCGGTTGTCGCCGGCACACTGACAAACGATCAGTCGAGCAACTGGGACGACATTGACCCGACTGTGTGGGTCGAGAGAGGCAAAGACGGGCAGGAGCATCGTTATCTCGCCTGGGGCAACAGCAGATATTATGTCTGCGAGCTCAATGACGATATGACCAGTGTCCGCGATCTGAACGGCGACGGCAGAATCACCTTCGGCGGCGAAGGCAGCAACGGTGATGTTTTCTACCGCGGCAGAGGCATGAACATGTATACCGAGGCACCGTGGCTCTACCGCCGTCAGAACGCAGACGGCACCTATTACGGCGACTACTATCTCATCTATGCTTACCGCTGGCGTGAGCAGATGGCATATTCCACCTGCACCGATCTCCTCAAGGGAGACTGGAAATTCGGCGATGTGATCTTTGAGTGCAACGCGACCTCGAATACAAATCACAGCGGCATCTTCGATTTCATGGGCAAGACCTACATGATCTATCACAACGGCGCACTGCCGGGCGGCAACGGCTACCGCAGATGCCCGAATATCTGTGAGGTGCATTTTGACGCCAACGGCAAGATCATGAAGATGGAAGAAACGACAGCAGGCATCGGCGGCATTGTCTCCACAATCAGCAATCAGAACGGCGCGCAGCTCGGTCATGCGGCGTTCACCAATTCGATCAATGACAATGCGTATCCGTACACAAATGTCGCGCTCGGATTCGGCATGCAGAACCTGACCGCACATGATGCGGAATGGGTTATCGTTCCGGGTCTTTCGGATGTGGAGAACAAAACTTATGTCTCGATCGAGTCTGAGAACAAGACGGGACTCTATGTGACGGTCAGCGCAAACGGCAGCGGCGCGGTGCTCGCGCAGCAGACCTCCGTGCAGGAGAATGATCTGAAGCGTGCGACCTTCCGCACGATCACCGGGCTTTCTGACCGCTCGCAGGTTTCCTTTGAGAGCGTGTCGCATCCCGGCAGGTATCTCACTGCTGCGGCAAACGGCGCACTGACGCTGACCGACGGCAGCGATGCGGCAGCCTGCACCTTCAGGATCAGCGAAAAATCTTAACCCCCCCCTCTCAGGCAGCGATACACGGGATTCGTGTATCGCTGCTGTTGTTTCAGGAAGAAAAAGTCATGCGCATGAGAGAATATGTGATTGCCTTTTCATGAAGAAAGCGTTAGAATAAAATCAGGAGCTTTCGATCTGAAAGCCAAAATCCGACTGCATTTCTGCCGGATCCGGACAGAGCAGACCCCTTCCTGCACTGCACGCTTCCTGCACGATCTGCAAAAAAAACAGACTATGGGGGAAATTATGAAATACTTATTGAAAAAAGCAGCGGCAGTGCTTTCTGCCGCTGGGCTGCTGCTCACAGCGGGTCTGACCGTTCCGCAGCAGACGATGCAGGCAAGTGCCGCATCGCAGACGATTACAAATGACTGCTTCTGGAAGGATACCTCGGGCAAATTCATTTATTCGCAGGGCGGAGGCATCTTCAAATTCGGCGATACGTATTACTGGTACGGCGTGCATTATTCCGGCGCGGAAACTTACGCAAAGAATCCGACCGGCAAGAACAGCGACACTGGATTTAAGTCGATCACCTGCTATTCGTCGAAGGATCTTGTGAACTGGAAATTTGAAAATGATGTCCTGACACCGAAATCCAAGGGCTTCGGATTTGCCTACTGGCTCGGCAGAATGGGCGTGGCATACTGCCCGAAGTCGAAGAAATATGTGCTTGTCACACAGTACAATGACAGCGTTCTGTTTGCACAGTGCGATACACCGACCGGCAATTTCGAGGTGAAGAATGTGCAGGATCAGATCGAGGGTGTGCAGAAACAGGGCACCGGCGATCAGACCGTTTTTGTCGATGACGACGGGCAGGCGTATCTCATTGCATCCAATAAGGGCGGAAGAGCGCATCAGTATGTCTGCCGTCTCAGACCGAACGATTTTCTCGCCGCAGAAAAGGCGGTCGAGGTGAAAAAAGGCAGCGGCAGAGAAGGCAACTGCATGTTCAAATACAAGAACAAGTATTATTTCTGCGCTTCCGATCTGCACGGCTGGAATGCTTCGCACAGCTATTACATGGTCGCTGACAACATCAACGGTCCGTATTCCGACTGGAAGGTCATGGAAGGCACCGATATGGATTTCTCGCATGTCACGCAGACGGGATTTTTCTATACGGTCAAGGGCAGCAAGCAGGAGACTGTCATTTTCTGCGGCGACCGCTGGAGCGATTTCGCCGGAAACGGTCTTGGCTATAATCAGTGGGTTCCGCTGACAGTCAACGGCAATAATGTGAAATTCAATTCGCTGAGCGAGTGGAATCTGGATGCACAGACCGGCGAATGGTCAGTCGGCGCGGGCAACAACTATGTGCTGAACCCGAGCTTTGAAGCAGACCGCGTGTCGCAGTCCACGCTCGCAGGCTGGAAGGCATCCGGCTCCGGCTGCGGCAATGCAAACGGCGCACGCACCGGCAGATGGTGCGGTCAGCTTTACAGCGGCAGCAATTTCAGCGGCAGTCAGTCGCAGGCGATCACACTCCCGAACGGCACATATACGCTGAAAGCCTACTATAAAACCAGCGGCATGAACAGCGGAAAGATCTATATTTCCGGCTACGGCGGAAATGAGAAAAGTGTCGATGTCAAGGCGAAAACGGATAACTGGAAGGAAATCACGATCTCCGATATTCAGGTAACAAACGGCAAATGCACAGTCGGATTTGAGGCAGCAGGCAGCGGCGGCGCATGGCTCAAGGTCGATGATTTCACGCTGATCGGGAACGGTCAGCCCGTCCAGCCGCCGGAGCCGGTCAAGTACACCGACGGCAAGTATATCACCGGCCTCAGCGTCAGTGATACAGCCAATGCCGCAAGCTGGTCTGTTGTGACCGAGCCGAAGCAGCAGGGCAGCGAAGTGTTCGGCGACAGAGCATTCAAGTTCACCTCGATGCCGAAGACACTGGACGGCGCAGAATGGATCCAGACCGCCTGCGATTCCAAAAAGTTTGCAGGTAATGAAGCGACATTCAAAGCAGGCGCGGATATCTCCGCATTTGTCGCGCTGGATACCCGTGTCACCGTTCCGGCATGGCTCGGAGATTGGACAAAAACTGCGGATACCCTCACCGACGACGGCGATCCACAGGTGACCTACCAGCTCTGGAAAAAGGATTTCACCGCAGGTCAGACCGTCACGCTCGGCGAGATCAATCAGTCGGGCTGTGTCAACTACGCAGTTGCAGTCACAGAAAAGCAGGTATTGACTGTGACCGGCGACATCAACGCAGACGGCATCTGTGACAAGACCGATCTCGTCATGATGCGCGATTATCTGCTGACAACCGGAACACTCACACCGGAGCAGGGCGTGATTGCTGATATAAATGCTGACGGTAAACTGAATGCCGTTGATCTCACGCTGCTGAAACGCATTCTTTTGAAATAAAACAAGAAAGTTTCCTCTCCTTTCTGTAAACCGTCTCTGTAATCTGTGCAGGGACGGTTTGCAGTATCCGACGATTAACGAATGACATAAAAGCACTGTAAAACCGAATTTCGCATAAATACAATTACCGCAAATTAAGGTTGTATTGCTGATCAGACCGGTTCAAATAAAATGTGCAAGAAAAGTGCATAAAAATGAGAGAATATTCCATTGCAGAATCTGCCCGGATTGATTTATAATAAGATCACAGAGGCGGCTGATCACTGCTGATCATGAGAAGATGACAGTACACGGCTCCCCTCCCGTGCCTGCTGTCATCTTCTTTCTGTGTCTCCCCTTCGGCATAGGCAAAAGGGCTGCATTTGTATATCAGAGGGATAGAATTGGGGGTTAATATGAAATCTTTTGTTCGCAAGTTTCTTTCTGCATCCGCATCTCTTATGATGCTTGCTTCTGCTGCGGTGAGTTTCCCGAAAACAAACGCATCAGCAGCAAATACCTACTGGAAATTTGATTTCGGCGGCGGCGGAACCGCATCGGGCTATACCGGTGTCAGCGCATCGGACGGTTACAATGCAGGCCGCGGCTACGGCTTTTCATCCGGCACAAATGTCTCGAATGTCAGCGCGGCAGGCAGAGATGCGCTCAGCGATGCGGTGCAGTTCAAGAATTCCTCATCAAACGGGAATTACACCTTCTGCGCCGACGTACCGAACGGGCTCTATCAGGTCTCTGTCTGGCTCGGAAATACCGGCAGAACCAGCGTCGCGATTGAGGGAATGTACCAGATCATGAACCTCACCGGCAATAACGCCTACCACACCTTGCAGGTTCCGGTCACGGACGGGCAGCTCAATATCTGCGCCTGCGCGGGAAAAGAAAACAACGCATATACAATGTCCGCGCTCGAAATCAAGCAGATCTCGGCACAGACGCACACCAATGCGACCATCTGGGTCTGCGGCGATTCCACCGTGTGCAATTACTATCCGCTGGACAGCTCGCAGCAGGCAGGCTGGGCACAGATGCTGGGCAAGTATGTTGACAGCAGTCAGTGGCAGATCATGAATATGGCAACCGGCGGACAGTATGCCCGCGGCTTTATGCAGGGCGGACAGTTTAACGTCATTGAGAAAAACGGACAAAAAGGCGATATTTACGTCATTTCTATCGGCATCAACGACACCAATTCCAAGAACAACACAACCGAGGCGCAGTATGAGGAAATCATCACCGATATGGCGCAGCGGGCAATGAAAAAGGGAATGCGTGTGATTCTTGTCAAGCAGCAGGGCAGAAACGGTGACTGCCAGCGCAATCCGCTGCTGACCGGCAGATGGTACGGCGGCGCGCTCGATCGTGTAGGAAAAAAGCTTAATATTGAGGTTGTTGACCTGTTCAATCTCTGGCAGAACGACTGTCTGAAAAAGAGTGCAAATGAGGTCAGCAGCCTGTATATGTCAGACGGTCTTCACCCGAACCGTGCCGGAGCGACACGGCTTGCCGAGCTTATGTATCAGGCAATGCAGCCGCTGACACCGACGCAGGATCCTGTCGTAACTGATCCTGTTATCACCGAACCGGTCATTACAGAACCAACCGGGGATCCACTGATGCAGGGGGACTTGAACGGCGACGGCAGAATCAACGCAATTGACCTGACGCTCGCAAAGCGTGCCGCACTGAACGGTGCCGCATATCAGTATCAGCAGGCGGCCGATCTGGACGGCGACATGAAACTTTCCACTGCAGATATCAGCCTGTTTCGCGATTATCTTGTTGGAAAATACGTTGAATTCGCTGACACAAAATACGCCGCAGCAGAACAGAAAATTATAAACGGCATTCGTGAGGAAAAGAATGCCGGCTTCACATACCGCGACTATCTGAACCTAGACAATACAGCAGAAAGCGCTGTCGCGTTCAAGGTCAATGTTCCATGGAGCGGAAACTATCTTTGCACATTCAACATTGCAAACGGATCGGCAAACGACCGCAATATGATGATCTCGGTCAACGGCGGAAACGACAAATGGAAGCAGAATTTCCTGACAACCGGGGCCTGGACGACATGGGAGGAGCGCGGCATCGTGCTCCCGCTGAATGAGGGCATCAACACGATCATGCTGCAATCGAATACCGCGGAAGGCGGCCCGAATTTCGATTATCTGATGC
>JAEEXH010000152.1 GCA_016291435.1 Oscillospiraceae bacterium | reverse complement strand
TAAACATGAGAATCATTCTCTTTTCCGGAGTCATTATACCCTATCGCCGCGTTTTTGTCAAGCCGCCCGAGCCCGGTCAGGTGCATGCGGCATAAAGGGAGCAGGGAAGAGCTGTTCCGTTCTCCGGCATCCTCTGCGAAGCGGAAATGCCGTGATTCATCATGATTCTTCCCTGAGCGAAGCCAAAAAGAAGCGCTCCGGCTTGGGTGCCGGAGCGAGAAAGGATGTGTTATCATAAAGAGAGGGGATATTGAGAGGGAATGGTGAAAAGGGGGATATTGCAATCAGTTGCTGCCGGGGACCTTTTCCTGCAGCGTCAGCTCAAAGGTCATGTCCTGTCCGCTGCGGACCGCCGTGATCGTGATCGTGTCGCCCGCCTTGAACTTGTCCTTGATCGCGTTGAGCTCAGTGCCGGTCGTCACGGTCTCACCGTTCACCGCGATGATGATATCGCTCTTCTTGAGCCCTACGAGATCCGCTGCACCGCCCGGGGTGATCTCTGCGATGCAGACACCGACCGGAATGCCGTAGACCTGCGACTGCTCCTCGGTGACGTTGATCGTCGAGATGCCGATGAGCGGCTTGCCGGTGACATAGCCCTTGTTGATGAGGTCGTTGATGACGCCCTTTGCGTGAGACATCGGGATCGCGAAGCTCAGTCCCTCGATCGAAGCGCCGTTGTAGTAGTTGGAGCTCATCTTCGAGGAATTGATGCCGATGACCTGACCGTAGCTGTTGATCAGCGGACCGCCGGAGTTGCCGGAGTTGATCGAGGCATCGTGCTGGATCAGCTGCATGTTGGAATCGTTGATTGTGACCTCACGGTTCAGGGCGGAGACAATGCCCGTGGTGACCGAGCCGAAGAGATCGAAGCCCAGCGGGTTGCCGATCGCGACGACCAGCTCGCCGACGCGGAGATCGTCACTGTCGCCGAATTCCGCAACGGTCAGCTTCTGATCGGTGTTGACCTTGAGCACCGCGATATCCTCTGCGGTGTCATAGCCGACGATCGTTGCCTCAAGCTGCGTCTCGCCGTCGTAGTAGTCGCCGTTGAGCACGACCTGCACCTTCTTGGCAACACCCATCTTGTACTGCGACTCGTTGTCGTAGATGACATGTGCATTGGTGATGATATAGCCGCTCGCATCCATGATGATGCCGGTGCCGGTCGCGTTCACCTCTTCCTCGGTGCTCTCGGTCTGACCCCAGCCCCAGAGCGAATAGCCCGGCTGTGTATAGGTGAAGGTCGAGGCGACACCGACGGTCGCGGGCGTGACCTTCTCGACGATATCGGGGATGGAGAGCGAATCGGTGCGGGCTGCCGCCTGGATCCAGTTCTCCGCGGTGTACGGACCGCTTGAGCTGCCGTCGGTATTTGCGACTGCCTTCACGCCTGCGCTTCCTGCGGATTCCTCCGATTTGGTGCTGCTCTGGAGATCGAGCGTTTCCTCAGCCGTCGAATCCTTGCCGAAGAACTTGCGGATGTTCTCATTCTGCGTTGCGAACTGATAGCACTGGATCGACGCATAGGAGAGGAACGCGATGCTTGCGAAGACTGCCAGTGCACGCAGCCCCTTGTGGGAGCGCTTTTTCGGGGGCTCATCACCCGTCGGAGGCGTGCTGCCGCCGGTCGGGGGGATATATCCGCCGGATGCACCGCCGCTTCTGGGGGAATAATAGCTTCCGGATTCCGGCTCCTGCGGCGTGCTCTGCTCAAACAGGGAATCGGGGGTCTGTGCCGGCTCGCTGCCCGGATTATAACCGTTCTGATCAAACATAACTGTGCACCTCTTTCTGGTTTTTGAAGGCATCCGGCTCTCTGCGTAGCCGCTGCCGTGGTTCCTTTGCTCTATGCCTTTATTATACCCTTCTGTGTGAAAACCGTATGATAATCCCGGAAAAAGACCGTTAAATTCCGGTGAGCCGAAATGCGGCGAATATGTGCAGACCGTGCGGAATGTGAAAGAACACTGCCCCCTTTTGCTGAAAAGCCGCCTGCTTGCGGACAAACAGGCGGCTGAATTGCCATATGTTCTGTCAGATCAGGTCTTTTTTCCGGAAGGCAGCGATGCCGAGTGCCGAGATCAGCAGCAGAATACCGAGCATACACTGCGGCGCCCAGTGCACCTCATCGCGTGCGTCCTGTGTGAATGCCTGCCCATCACTGATATTCTCCACGGTGTCCACCAGAAATATGCGCTCGCGCCACAGCACGCCGTCGGGGTCGCCGTCCTCCCTGAGCCCATCTCCCCACGCACGCAGCTCCTCCTGAAGCCTTTTGGCTTCCTCGATCTCCCGCTGGCGCTGCAGCTGATCGCCCTCTATCGCGATCACGTTCAGCGCACGCATCATGTGCTCGGTCGGGAGGAGCTTGACGAATACGATTGCCAGCTCGCGCTTCGGCGATGCGAGGTAGAAATCATAGCGGCGGACAAACTGCACGGCGACCGGATCCTCGATGCCCTCCTTATTCGGCAGATAGGTTTCCGCAAC
>JAEEXH010000080.1 GCA_016291435.1 Oscillospiraceae bacterium | reverse complement strand
AAGGCTGGGAATTCTTCGTTCTTGGCTCCCCTGAAAGGGGAGCTGTCAGCGAAGCTGACTGAGGGGTTAAATTCTGATTTATGTTAGTATCTACTATAACACGATATTACCGCACTGTCAATAGAAATGCCATAGTACTTCTGACGACAAATCAGAAATACTATGGCATAAATCTTCTATATCAGCATCTCATATATCGGGGGCGCTCACAATATCCGTTTCGTCAGTCAGCGGCTTATTTCTTGCCCTTGCCGTTCTTCGCAGAGCTGTCCGCGCTTTCCTCAGCGGGCTTCTCTGCCTCTGCGGATGCTGTTTCCTCTGCGGGTGCTGCGGATGCTGCAAGCTGTGCCTTCTTCTTTCTGTTGGAGACGACGAGCGCCGAAATAAACACAGTGATGAAGTAAACTGCCAGCAGAATCAGCTCAATGGCAAATGTCAGCTTGATCGCGTCCTTGATGCCGTCCACAATGACCTCGCGTGCAGAGTAGCTTGCCGGCACGAGGATGTTGTAGGAATCGGTCAGCGAGTAGTTCTGATAGTAGTCATCCGCGGTCTTCTCAACGAGCTCGATGAGATTCTCAACCTTCCCGCTGACATTATCCAGATCCGTCTCGACCTTCTTCACCTTGTCGGTCGAGCCGACGGTGGACTTGCGGAGCACGGCAAGGCGCTGATTGTAATACTCAATGCGCTGCGCGGTCTCCGAGAGATTTGTCTGGATGGAGAGCTTCTGTGCGATCATGTTGTCATACTGCTCGGAAGCGGTTGTGGTCTCCATATTGGTGTCGTTCGCAAAGACATAGACGCTGTCCTTCTGATAGCTCTCGATGGACTCCTTCGTGGAAGCCAGACGCTCCTCGTAGACAATCTTCTGTCTGGAAAGATCCTCGATGCGGTATTCATAGAACGCCTGGAGACGGTCCTTGTCCTTCGTGACATTGTTCTGGGTGATATAGGACGAGATGAGGTCGAGGTCATTCTCACGGATCGTATCAATGGTGGTGCGCAGGTCTGCGAAGGTGAAGCCGGTCACATTCGAGCGGAAGCGGATGGTATCATCCTTCGAGAGCGAATTGACATAAGAGCGGAGCTTGGAGAGGTTGTCGCTCATGATGTCCACGGCTTCTGCATAATCATAATCGGTATAATTGATGACCTTGAGCGAGTTGCCGAGTGCATCATTGTAGCCGAACTCACGGATGAAATAATCGCGGTAGGCTTCGGTCATTTCGTTGAGGAGCTGTGCCGCAACATCGCGGGAAAGCCCGGTTTCGCTGTAATCGAACTTGAGCTGATACTGCGTGGAGAACCAGGAGACATCCAGCATCTTTTCTGCCGCATTCAGCGAACCGCTCTGCGCGTTCTCATAGAGATAGGAATAGGTTGTGATGCGGTCCATCGCATCGCTGGGGACAATCGGGCTGATCACAACGCCGTGGCGGACACTCTCCAGGAGCTGCGCCTCAAGGCCGCATTCCTTCAGCGCTGCACTGATGACCTCCGGCGCCTTGAGCTTGTCCGGCTGGAATTCCGAGCCGTCGGGGTTCTTGCCGTTCTCAATGCCGGAATAGGTAAATCCGACGAGCGCCGTGACCGGCTTTGCAGGCGATGCATCCAGCAGCACATAGATACCCGCAATCAGACCGCCGGCGATGACGGAGACCAGAAACCACGGAAGCAGGAAGCGCTTGAACTGCCGGAGGATCTCACTCAGCGAAAGCGTGATTGCCTCCTGATCCTGCTTTTCCTCATTGGACAGCGTCACATTTAAGTAATGCGCGTTTTCCTGAACATCATTCATTTTTGAAGCCATAAGGCACCTCCCGATTGTCAATCAGATGATACAGTACACTTATTTTAGTATAACACAATCACAGGCGGATTGCAAGCAAAACCGCAGGCCGCGGCGATTTTCTCTTTTTTGCACAAAGTCTCAGGGAGAACACGCATTTTTCGTGTAAATGCGCATGTCCTGTGCAATCAGCCAAAAGAAAACGGTTTCCGTTTCCGTGCATTTTTCTGAAAAATAACTTGACACATGCAAAAAAATATGGTATGATAAACGAAATAGAGCAAAGGAGGCAGACATCATGCTGCATGCAAGAGATATGAACGATGAAGCAAAATATCAGGAGCTCAGAGCGCTCGGCGACGATCTTGAGGTTCTGCTCCAGAGCACGGAACATTCCGAGCAGGAGAAGCAGGAGAAGATGATCGACTACCTGAACCTGCTCTATACAGAACGCGCTGCCGATATCGGCGTGGATTTCAGCGAACGTCTGCTGGAGCGTGTCGCAAACGCAATGGAAGCCCATCCGACTGCCGATGTCGCGGTCGATCAGCTCTATGCCTGTATGCTCGTGCAGCAGTTTCACAGCATGAACTGTGATCTCTGGCGGGCACATCCCGCGATCATGCGGACACAGAATGCACTCACGATGCTGGAAACAGACAGCAGATGGTCGGACTGCCTGCGCTACTGTCAGCAGACCGCAGGCTCCTACGCAGAGGCACGCTGGTGGCCGGAGGCGGTCGCCTATGCAAAGCGTGCGCATGAATGTGTGCGGCAGCTTCTGAAGCAGGGCGTGACCGTGCTGGAAAACGGCGAGCTGCTGGATCTGCGCGACAGCGCCTATACGATTTGCAGCTATGCGCAGAACACGGCGGAGGGCATCAGCGACAAGCTCACAGAGCAGCTTTTGCAGGATCTCGGCACAGAGGGCATGACCGCTGTGGCACAGGAGATTGAGGAGGCGCGTGCAGACAATGTGATCAATGACCCGGTGGAGCTGACGCCGGAGTATCTGGCGATCCGCTATGAGCTGGAGGAGAAGATTGACGACGCGCTGGAGCATGAGCGCGGGTATTACGACTACTGCAAGGAATACTGGATGGCAAAGCGCATGATCCTGCGCAGCGATTACGGCATCCGCTGGAAGTCCCCTGCCGCCCTGAACCCCAACGTCGAATTCCACTAAGCCCGGAGCCCGGGCTGGCGTTTCCCTCCGGGGGCATCAGCCGAAGACGCCCAATAACAGACCATTGACGCTGCTGTTCGCAGCTATTGGACATACCGTTCGCCCTGCATGTATTCTTCTATCGCGGGCGAAGTCAAGCACGCAAAAGGCACGAACAGTGCCGTGTCTCGCTGTGACAGGGAGAAGGCTGCTGCCGTGCCCGCAGGCAAAACGCCAGCACGGGCTCCGTGCCGCTGCTGTTCGCAGCTATTGGAAATACCGTTCGCCCTGCGTGTATTCTTCTTCGTGGGTGAAGGTAATCAAGAGAAAGGCACGAACAGTGCCGTGTCTCGCTGTGACAGGGAGAAGGCTGCTGCCGTGCCCGCAGGCACAATATTTGTCAGAAAGCCTACGCAAATACGCGAGAGGCATGAAAAAGGGATAGGGATTGATAAGGGCAAGCCCCCGGCACATCTGTACCGGGGGCTCTGTCTGTCTTTTTTATTCTCCCTTTTCAGAAAAGCGTTCCAGCGATAAACCAGCATTTAGCGGAGTAACCCCGCCACCGCCGCCACCGGCGGCGGTCCCCCTCCCCTTTCAGGGGAGGCAAGGTAAAGCGCTCCTCAAAGGCTGGGAATTCTTCGTTCTTGGCTCCCCTGAAAGGGGAGCTGTCAGCGAAGCTGACTGAGGGGTTATATTCCGATTTATCTCAGCAGCACAACTCCGGGAAGAAACATTTTATTTCTCAGAAAGCCGCAGCAGCGGGCGCACACGCATCGCAATCAGCAGCGCGACCACCACGCTCAGGATATCCTTCAGGATGAACGGCGCGGAAACTGCCATCACAGTCTCGCCGAAGCCCATGTGCGTCACCAGCATGAACTGGAAAATACCCGCCGCGTGGCAGACAACCAGACCGAGCAGCGAGAGCAGCAGCGAGGGCACCGTCTTCTTGCTGAGCGCACCGAGCACCGCCAGTGCGATAAAGCCGAAGAGAAAACCGCCCGTCATGCCGATCAGCACCTGAAAGCCGCCCGAGAGCCCCGCAAAGACCGGGACGCCGACTGCGCCGAGCAGCAGATAAACAGCAATCGCTGCCGCCGCAAACTTCGGTGCAAGCAGGAAGCCGCAGAGCGCGACTGCAAAGGTCTGGAGCGTGACAGGCACGCCGCCGGGCATCGGGAACTGAATCTGCGAGCACACTGCGATGATCGCCGCGCAGAGCGCTGCCGCAACCATGTCTTTTGTCTGAATTTTCGTTTGTGTCATGGGTTTATCCTCCTGAATGTTGTTATGATTCGACAGTGATGCTGTCAAGCACTGCATCGAGCAGGGGCTCATTCTCCTCGCCGGCGGGGAGCCCCCGCTGGCATTTTTCTCAAGTCAACTGACTATCCCGCGCCAGCCTGCGCACCGGCGACGGCGCTGCTCGCGCCTGTTTCAGTAGGTATTCTATCAGCGAAGCCGGTGCAATCAAAAGCTGCGAACAGCAGCGTCATACCTAATTGTTGAGCACTCTCTGCTGCGCCTCCCGGAGGCACATTGCCAGCCCGGGCTCCGGGCTTATTTCTGGTATGCGCCGATCTTGCGGAACTTCCCGTAGCGTGCGTCCAGCATCTCAGAAACAGGCATCGCCTGAAGTCTCGTGATCTCGCTGAGCAGATATTTCTTCAGCGCCGAGCAGATCTCACGCTCGGTCTTCCCCTGCTCGGGAATGATCTTCTCAATCACATCAAACGATTTCAGATCATAGGATGTGAGCCGCAGATGCTCTGCCGCATCCGCCGCCTTGGAAGCATCCTTCCAGAGAATCGACGCACAGCCCTCCGGCGAAATGACCGAATACACGGCGTTTTCAAGCATCACAGCCGTGTCGCAGACGCCCAGTGCAAGCGCACCGCCGCTGCCGCCCTCGCCGACAACCACAGAGATGATCGGTGTTCTGAGCCCCATCATCGCAAAGAGATTCTCCGCAATCGCAAGACCCTGCCCGCGCTTCTCCGCGTCAATGCCGCAGTAAGCGCCCGAGCTGCCGATGAAGCAGATCACAGGGCGGTGGAATTTCTCCGCCTCCTGCATCATGCGGAGCGCCTTGCGGTAGCCCTCGGGCTCCGGGCAGCCGAAATGCCGCTTCATGCGGTCCTCGATCGTGTCGCCGCGCTCCATCGCAATCACCGTGACGGGAATGCCGTTTAAGAAGCCGATGCCGGAAACAATCGCTGCATCATCGCCGAATCTGCGGTCTCCGTGCAGCTCGATGAAGTCGTCGATCATATGGTCGATATAGAACATGCCCATCGGGCGCTTGCTGTTTCTTGCCGCCTGCACGCGCTGATAGGCGGTCATGGTGTCATTTGCTGCCATCGTTCAACGCTCCTTTCCGGCGGCTGCTGCCGCGTCCGTGTTGTGCAGCGAGAGCAGCTTGCCGAGCGTATAGCGCATTCTGCCGCGCTCCTCGATCATATCGACAAAGCCGTGCTCGAGCTGGAATTCCGCACGCTGGAAGCCCGCGGGGAGCTTCTCGCCGGTGGTCTGCTCAATGACGCGCTGACCCGCAAAGCCGATCAGTGCCTTCGGCTCCGCGATGATGATGTCGCCGAGCATCGCAAAGCTCGCCGTGATGCCGCCCGTGGTCGGGTCGGTGAGCACAGCGATATACAGCAGCCCTGCCTCGCTGTGGCGCTGCACCGCGCCGGAGACCTTTGCCATCTGCATGAGGGAGAAGATGCCCTCCTGCATTCTTGCGCCGCCCGAGGTGATAAAGCCGATGACCGGGAGCCCCTGTGCGGTCGCTTTCTCGAAGATGCGTGTGATCTTTTCGCCGACCACAGTGCCCATGCTGCCCATCATAAAGGCGCTGTCCATGATAAAGAGACCGCAGCTGTGCCCCTCGATCTTCGCAGTGCCCGTGATGACGGCTTCGGTCAGTCCGCTCGATTTCTCCGCCTTGTCGATCTTCTGTGCGTAGTCGGGGAATTTGATCGGATCCTTTGTTTTCAGCTTCTTGTCAATCTCTGTAAAGCTGCCCTCGTCGGCGATCATCGAAAGGCGCTCATAGGCGCGCATTCTGAGGTAAACACCGCAGCCCGGGCAGATGCAGTCATTTTTCAGATACTCGTCATAGGGGATCTCCATGCCGCATGCCTTGCAGACACGCGGCGGCATATCCGCAGGGCTCTTTGAGAAGCCGCCCAGAATGTTATCTAAAATACCCATTATCCGTTATTCCTCCGATTTCGGCTGCACGACAAACGAAAACTCTGCGCTCACGCATTTTTTGCCGTCCACAAAGCCCTCGCCCTTTGCAAAATAGAAGGGCGGTCTTGCCTTGGTGATCTCGCAGACGGTCTCAAAGGTATCGCCGGGCTCCACGGGATGCTTGAAGCGCACCTTGTCAAGCCCCGCAAAGAGCGTCAGCGGCTGGGAGCCGTCCGGCTGGCGGTCGAGGCAAACACAGACCGACTGTGCCATGATCTCGCAGAGGATGACCCCCGGCACGACCGGATGCCCCGGGAAGTGTCCGTCCAGGAACCACTCCTTGCCTGTGATATGCTTTTTGCCGTGTGCCTTGCCGTCGATCAGTTCTGCTTCATCCAGCAGCAGCATGCTGTCTCTGTGCGGCAGCAGCTCCATGATTTCCTGTTTGTTCATATGGGTTCCTCCAGTTTATTCTCTGCGGTCAGACTCGGGATACGGGCTCCAACCGTCCCAGAACTTAAGCGTGACCAGAATCTTGCCGAGATAGTTTATGTAATATTCAAAGCTCTCCGCCTTCATCAGAACACCCGCATCACTGTGCATATCGCCGCGGACAGGCACGCAGATGCTGCATGCAGGAACTTCCTCTTCGTCATAATCCCATGACTCGTCCTCGGCAGATTCCTGTGGAATGACCGCGTGCTGCGGGATATACCACGGAATATCGCACGGATCCTCCGGCACAAATTTCCACTTCCGTACAATGCGCTCTATGATGCTGACCAGCTTTTTGCCGTCGTTTTCTTCCCAGAAGTTATTTTCCAGCGTCACATAGGCATCGTCAAAGGCTTCCTCCGTCACATCGGTCACAATCGCAAGCTGAATGCGCTTTCCTTTTTTCTTCAGAAATCTTGCAAGCGTCACCGCGCCCCTGCCGTTTTCCTCTTCATCCCCGGTGAATGCAAACACGATATGCTCCGCAAATCCGAACTGCATCATATGATACACAAGTGCAGCATCGGTCGCGGCATTGTCAAAGGTACCGCGCAGCATCTCGCCGTCACCGTCTGCTTCCTCGGCAAAAAAGCGCGTCAGATGGGATTCGCAGTCAACATGAGCAGAGAAGACCACAAGCGTCTCCGGGAGCTCCTCCAGCGGCTTTCTCGCATAGAGATGGCAGAGGGCATCTGTCTCAACGCGGATATACTCCGAATCCTTCAGCAGCGCGGCAATGGCATCGAGCCGGTCTGTGACAGTGAACACGCTGCCGTTGTCACGGCAGGGCACCATCATACATTGCAGAACACGCATCATGTCATCATTCAGGCGCATTGCATTCTCCTCCGAATTGTATTTTCAGTGTGGCTGATGTTTCTTACACCTTTGTAAATGCAAGGCAGGCATTGTGTCCGCCGAAGCCGAGCGAGGTCGAGAGCGCGAGGGAAAGCTCCGTTTCGAGCGCAGTGTTCGGGGTGTAATTGAGGTCGCACTCGGGGTCTGCTTCCTTGTAGCCGATGGTCGGCGGGATGATGCCCTCCCTGAGTGCAAGGATCGCAGCAATCGCTTCGATTGCGCCTGCCGCGCCGAGCAGATGCCCTGTCATCGACTTGGTGGAGCTGATGTGCAGCTTGTAAGCGTCATCGCCAAAGGCATTCTTGATTGCCTTTGTCTCGGTCTTGTCGTTGAGCGGGGTGCTGGTGCCGTGTGCGTTGATATAGATTTCGCCGGGATCGCCCTTGAAGCCTGTCTCCGCGACTGCGTCTGCGATTGCCTTGCCGGAAGCCTTTGCTTCGCTGTCCGGGGCGGTCACATGATAGGCGTCGCATGTGCTGCCGTAGCCTGCGACCTCCGCGTAGATCTTTGCGCCGCGTGCCTTTGCGTGCTCATATTCCTCAAGCACGAGCGCACCGGAGCCCTCGCCCATGACAAAGCCGTTTCTGCGCTTGTCGAAGGGGATCGACGCAGTGTCGGGATCGGTGCTGTCGGTGAGCGCCTGGCAGTTGATGAATCCCGCCATTGAGAGCGGATGGAGCACAGCGTCCACGCCGCCTGCGATGATCGCGTCTGCGTAGCCGTGACGGATCGCACGCATTGCCTCACCGATTGCGTTGGTGCCGGTTGCGCAGGCTGTGGTGATGTCCATGCAGGGACCCATCGCCTTGACGCGGATGGCGATATTGCCCGCGCCCATGTTGGAGATCATCTTGGTGATGAAGAAGGGCGAAACGCGGGAAGCGCCGCGGGTCAGCAAAGTGTTGTGCTCATTGCAGAAGGTCTCGAAGCCGCCGATGCCGGAGCCGAAATAGACGCCGAGGCGCATCGGGTCAATCGCACCCTCGATGCCCGCATCCTGCACTGCCTGTGCGGCTGCTGCGAGTGCATAGCGCTGATAGAGGTCTGTCTGGCGCACCATTTTCGCGTCCATGTAAACCTTCGGGTCGAAGTCCTTTACCTCTGCGGCGAGCTTTGCTTTGAGGTCGGCGGTATCAAACCGCGTGATGAAATCAATGCCGTTCTTGCCGGCTTTCAGACCGTTCCAGTATGCCGGAACATCGTTGCCCAGCGGGGTGACTGCACCCATGCCGGTCACGACGACTCTTCTGTTGCTCATAGTATCCTCCGTTACTCAATTTGCAATGCGCAATTTATGAAATCGCCAGTCCTCCGTCGATGCGGATGACGGTGCCGGTGATATAATCCGACTCCGGGGACGAAAGGAACGCTGCGAGATTCGCAACATCCTCCGGGGTGCCCGCTCTGCCCATCGGAATCGAGGCGAGATAATCCTCTCTTGCCTTATCGCTGATCGCCGCCGTCATATCGGTCGCGATGAAGCCCGGTGCGATTGCATTGCAGGTAACGCCGCGGGACGCAAGCTCGCGTGCTGTGACCTTCGTGAGCGCCATGACGCCCGCCTTCGATGCCGCATAATTCGCCTGACCTGCCGTGCCGAGCATACCCGACACAGACGCCAGATTGACAATCTTGCCGTAGCGCTGCTTTATGAATGTGCGGTAACACGCCTGAATCATATTGAATGTGCCCTTGAGATTCGTATTGATGACCGCATCGAAATCCTCCGGCTTCATGCCGAGAATCAGCGCATCGCGGGTGATGCCCGCATTGTTCACAAGGATCGTGATATTGCCAAGATCGCTGAGGATCTCCTTCACGACCGCCTTGCAGTTTTCCGTGTCGCCGACATTGCAGGCATAGACCTTCGCTTTGACGCCGTAGGTCTCGCTGAGCTGCTTTGCGTGTGCAAGCGCAGTCTCCGAGCAGGTGAGATCGAGGATTGCGATGTCTGCGCCGAGCGATGCGAGCTTGTCGCTGATCGCTGCGCCGATGCCTCTGCCGCCGCCTGTGATGACAGCCGTCTTTCCGTTCAGCATGATTCTGTTACCGCCTTTACTGTTTCTGCCAGCGTCTCTGCGCTGTCCACATTATAGATCCGCACATCCGCGGAAATTTTCTTCACAAGTCCGCTGAGGGTCTTGCCCGCGCCGACCTCGATGAAGTCGGTGAAGCCGTCTGCGATCATGTGTTCGATCGTCTCCTGCCAGCGCACGGGATTGCACATCTGCTTCCCGAGTGTCTCCGCGACATCGCTTTCATAGGGCAGTGCCGTGAGATTTGCATAGACCGGGACGCGGGGCGCGTTGAACGACTGCGCCGAAAGGTAACGCCCGAACTCCGCTGCCGCCTCTGCCATGAAGGGCGAATGGAACGCCGCGCTCACAGCGAGCGGGATACATCTGCCGCCGAGCTCCTTGATCTTCGCGGTGAAGGCGGGCATGCTCTCCGAGAGACCCGACACAACGGTCTGACCGGGGCAGTTGAAGTTGACGGCATAGAGCTCTCTGAACTCCGCTGCGGTCTTTGCGACGGTCTCCGCATCGAGCTTCACGACCGCACACATCGCGGTATCTGCCGCTTCTGCCGCCTCCTGCATGAGTTTTCCGCGGGTCGAGACAATGCGGAAGCCGTCCACGGGGGAATAGACCTCTGCGAAGGCAAGCGCCGCGATCTCACCGAGCGAGAAGCCTGCTGCGGCGTCTGCGTGAATGCCTGCCTCCTCGAGCGCGAGTGCCGCTGCGAGATCGACAAGATAGAGGCAGGGCTGGGTGTTCTCGGTGCGTTTGAGCTCCTCGGGCGTGCCCTCGAAGGACTGCGCCATTGTGCCCGGGCGGACGGTCTCCGCCGCGTCATAGAGTGCCTTTGCAGCGGGGCTCTCCGCATAGAGCGTTTTGCCCATGCCGGGATACTGTGCGCCCTGTCCGGCAAATAAAAATGCGATTTTCTTCATGTGTTTTCCAGTCCTCCGATCTTTCGCACAGCGTGCGAATCTCATCCGTCAGGATTTCATTGCGAAGCTATTTCATTGCGAAGCAATTTCATTCTCATGCTTTCGGTTCCCTATGAACAGAAAAGAAGAAACGAAATGAAATCCCTGCGGGATGAAATCCTGACGGATGAAATGCTGCGCATGAAATTCCTTCGGAAATGAAGTCAGCGCGGGCTCCGCGCCGACTTTACGACAGCAGTTCCTCCGCCTTCTGCATGATCTCCGCGATCATCTCAGCAGCGGGCTGCTCGGTGTTCACCATGCCCGCGACCTGTCCTGCGAGGAAGCAGCCGCGCTTTGCATCGCCCTCCAGCACTGCCGCACGGAGCGTGCCGACTGCCATCTGCTCTAAGTCCGCATCCGAAATATCCGTATACTCCGCCTTTGCGTAAGCACGGGAGAACGGCGATTTCAGCGAGCGCACCGGATGCCCCAGCCGCTTGCCTGTCACGACCGTCGAGGTGTCCTTTGCCTTCAGGAGACGCGCCTTGTATTCCGGGTGAATGCTGCACTCTGCCGCCGCAAGGAAACGGGTACCGATCTGCACGCCGCATGCACCGAGCATCACGGCTGCTGCAAGACCTCTGCCGTCTGCGATGCCGCCCGCTGCGATCACGGGGATCTGCACGGCGTCGCACACCTGCGGGACAAGCGCCATCGTTGTCATTTCACCGACATGCCCGCCGGACTCCGTGCCCTCTGCGACCACTGCGTCTGCGCCGGACTGCTCCATCAGAGCCGCCATAGCTGCCGTGGAAATCACAGGAATCACCTTGATGCCCGCTTCGTGCCACATCGGAATATATTTTGCGGGATTGCCCGCGCCGGTCGTCACAACGGCGACCTTCTTCTCCGCGACCAGCTCTGCGATCGCGTCAATATTTGCTCCCATCAGCATGATATTCACGCCGAAGGGCTTATCTGTGAGTGTGCGGCAGAGGTCGATCTCGGCTGCGATTTTCTGCACATCTCCGCTTGCCGCAGAAATGATGCCGAGCCCGCCGGCATTGGAAACCGCCGCGGCGAGCTTTGCATCCGAGATATGTGCCATGCCGCCCTGCATGATCGGGTATTTTGTCCCGATCAGATTGCAGAGAACATCTGTTTTCTTCATATTACTGCTTGCCGTCCACATAAGCGATCAGCTCTGCGACAGACTTGCCTGCCTCCTGCGGATTGATCTCCACGCCGAGCTCATCCTCCATCTCCATCATGATCTCAACAGCCTCAAGGGAATCGACGCCGAGATCTGCAAAGGTGGTCTCCTCGGTGATCTCCGACGGATCCATCTCCAGGTGGTTTGCGAGCACTTCAATGATCTTGTCCTTGTTCATGATTAGTTCCTCCGTAAAGTTAAAATAGATTTATCTGATACCGCGATTGCGGTTACCATTCGAGAATCACGCCGGCAGAGGAAAGCCCGCCGCCGAAGGCACACATCGCAATCTTATCGCCTTTTTTCAGCTTGCCCGAGCGCACGAGCTCATCAAAGGAGATCGGCACGCTGGCAGAGGATGTGTTGCCGTATTTTTCGATATTGAGCACAAATTTCTCCATCGGGATTTTGAGGCGCCTTGCCGTGAGGTCGATGATGCGCGTGTTCGCCTGATGTGGCACAATAAAGCTGAGGTCGTCTGTCGTGAGCCCGGCATCGGCACAGAGAAGCTGCAAGTCCTCCGCCATGCGCCGCACCGCGAATTTGAAGGTCTCCTGCCCGTTCATATAGATCCTGTGCTGCGGCTCCTCGCGGGTGTAGAAGGGTGAATTGCCCCTGCCAGCGGGGATATACAGCACCTCATCGCCGCCCTGCGTAAAGAGGCGGGAGGCAAGATTGCTCTGACCCTCGCCGAGCACGGCAGCGCCTGCACCGTCGCCGAAGATGACGCAGGTGGAGCGGTCTGTCCAGTCGACCGTGCGGGAGAGATGCTCTGCGCCGAGCACGAGGACATATTTGTAATGATTCTTCTCCATAAAGGCTGCCGCGGTCTCCAGCGCAAAGAGGAAGCCGCTGCATGCGGAGTTTACATCAAAGGCGGGGCAGGAAGCGCCGATGCCGCGCTGGATGAGCGCTGCGGTCGAAGGGCAGAGGGTGTCGGGGGTGCAGGTCGCGGTGACGATGAGCCCGAGCTCCTCCGCCCTGATACCGGCGGCTTCAAGGGCGCGCTCTGCTGCTTTGATGCCCATATCGGCATTGGTCTCATCGACGGAGACATGGCGCTCCTTCACGCCGACGCGCTGCACGATCCATTCGTCTGAGGTCTCGACCATCTGCGAGAGCTCGTCATTTGTCACGATCCGTTCCGGCACATAGGCGCCGGTGCCCAAGACTTTGAAGCCCATTGTTCTTCTCCTTTATCAGCATTGCAAATTGCGAATTGCGAATTGCAAATTGCGAATTATTAAATTGCCACGCTCTCTATGAGGAAGCGGAAGCCCTCGCGGAAATTCGCGAGTGTCTCCTCCTTTGTCAGCCCCCGCGCCGCCGCGTCCGCATAAAAGCCGCGGCTCATGCACCAGATTGCAAGGCAGAGCGCATCTACGTCAATTTCCTTTACATAGCCCCGCGCCTTCGCCTCGCGGTAAAGCTGCTTCATGCTCTCTGCCCACCAGCGCCGGTTCTGCTCTGTCAGCGAATCATGTTCAAAGACATAGCGCGAAAACTGCATCTTCACATCGTAGGTTTGCAGCAGCACCTCGCAGCCCGAGGTAAGACATGCCTCGATGAAGCTCTCGCGGTCGTGATATTCCGGCGCCGTGATCTGGTGCATATTCTCGACTGCACGCGCATAGACGATCCGCAGCACCTCATCGCAGTTCTTGAAGCGGTTATAGAATACGCGGTTTGTGACACCTAACCGACCGATGATCTTCCGCACATTGACCTGATGGGCGCCCTCCTCGCGTGCAAGCGCCGCGGCTGTCCCGATAATCTGCTCGGAGATCTCATCGCGGATGTATTCCATTTTCCGTTTCACCTCCCCGGCGCGGAGCCCGCGCTGGCATTTTCCTCCGGGAGCCCGACCGAAGACGCCCAATGACAGACCGTTGACGCTGCTGTTCGCAGCTATTGGACATGCCGTTCTCCCTGCGTGTGTTCTTCTATCGTGGGTGAAGGTAATCAAGAGAAAGGCACGAGCAGTGCCGTGTCTTTCGGTAATAGGGAGAAGGCTGCTGC
>JAEEXH010000151.1 GCA_016291435.1 Oscillospiraceae bacterium | reverse complement strand
TCAGATCTTCAAGGTGGGCGGCGCCCAGGCCGTTGCCGCGCTGGCTTACGGCACCGAGACCGTTCCCAAGGTGGACAAGATCGTCGGCCCCGGCAATATCTATGTCGCAACGGCAAAGCGCCTGCTCTACGGCGTGGTCGATATTGACATGGTCGCGGGACCCAGTGAGGTGCTGGTCATGGCAGACGACACTGCCGATCCGAAGTATGTCGCCGCCGATCTCATGTCGCAGGCGGAGCACGATAAGCTCGCCTCCGCGATTCTTGTCACCACCTCCGAGCGTGTGGCAAACGAGACGCTGGCGGAGTTTGAGCGCCAGATGGCATATCTCGAGCGCCGCGAGATCATCAAGGCGTCGCTCGACAATTACGGTGCCGTTCTGATCTGCGAAACGCCCGCGCAGGCGGTTGCGATCGCGAATGAGGTTGCGCCGGAGCACCTCGAAGTGCTGATGGAGAATCCGCTGGAATACATCGGCAAGCTCGACAACGCGGGCTCTGTGTTCCTCGGCACCTATGCCTCCGAGCCGCTCGGCGACTACTACGCCGGTCCGAACCACGTTCTCCCGACCTCCGGCACTGCACGCTTCTTCTCGCCGCTCTCGGTTTACAGCTTCGTGAAGCGCTCCAGCTACATCTACTACACGGAGGAGGCGCTCCGCCAGGCAAAGGATGACATCATCCTTGTCGCGAAGAAGGAGGGGCTCACCGCACACGCAAACGCCATCGCCGTTCGCTTTGAGGGGGAGGAGTAACACATGAAACTGCCCGAAAAACTCACAAAGCTCAAAGCCTACGATCCGATCACCGGCAGCTATGCCGTGCGGCTCGATGCGAATGAATCCTTTTTCGATCTGCCGCAGGTGCTCAAGGCGAAGATCGCCGACCGCATCGAGCAGATTCCGATGAACCGCTATCCCGATCCGGTCGCGACAGAGGTCGTGGAGGCATTTGCCGCATATTACGGCGTCTCCCCGGACTGCGTCACCGCCGGAAACGGCTCTGATGAGATTATCACGCTGCTGCTCGGCACCTTTCTTGAGAAGGGCGCAAAGCTCGTGACGGTCGCGCCGGATTTCTCGATGTACGGCGTCTATGCCGCGCTCAGTGAGATCGAAGTCGTGACGCTGCAAAAGCAGGAGAACCTCCAGATCGACATGGATGCGCTGATCGCAGCGGCACAGAATGCACAGGCGGTCGTTTTCTCGAATCCCTGCAACCCGACCTCGCTCGGCGAGCCGCGGGAAGCGGTCATCCGCCTGATTGAGAACGCGCCGGACTGCCTGATTATCGTCGATGAAGCCTATATGGACTTCTGGGATGAGAGCGTCATGGATCTTGTGACGAAATATGAGAATCTGATTGTGCTGCGCACCTGCTCGAAGGCGATCGGGCTTGCTGCGTGCAGAATGGGATTCGCCGTGATGGATACCTATAAGACGGGTCTCCTGCGTGCGGCGAAATCGCCCTATAACTGCGATGCGGTCACGCAGTCGATCTGCGCAACCGTGCTCCGCGAGACCTCCATCCTGCGCCACTGCTGCGATGAGATCATTCTCCAGACGCAGCGCCTTTATGCCGGTCTCTGCAATCTTCAGCACCTTTATCCCGACCTCATTGAGAATGTGTATGCGCCGCGCACGAACTTTGTCTTCGTGAAAACCGCATATGCGAAGGAGCTTTTTGAGCAGCTTGCGCAGCGCGGCATTGCGATCCGCTGCTTCCCGAACGGGCTGCGCATCTGCGCGGGCACAAGACGCGAGCAGACGCTCCTCCTGAGCGAGCTTGAGCAGATCCTCAAGCCGGAATAAATCTGTCAGCCCCGCGGCACACAAATGCTGCGGGGCATTCCGTTTGACTGGTGAGATATTACAATTTGTATGATTTTGCTGCAATTTCACAGCATTCGTGTGTAATAACGCACACATATTATACAAAGCGGAAACAACAATCTGAGAAAACTTGTGCGGTTTTCGGCGATTCATCCTGTTTTTGCGGACAGTCTATGGTGAAATTGCACGAAAAACGCAGCGATAATTCTACATTGCAAAGCCTTGCAAATCAGAACATTTTGTGGTATATTATAAATAAGCACTGTGGGGACTTCTGCACGGTGTGCGATCCTGTGCCTGCCCGTTCCGCGAAGGCAGGCAAACCGGGAAGCATGCGGCGGCGCAAGCCGTTTCGCAGCCCCAGAGTGATCAGCTATTTCAATTTTGATTGCGGAGGATTGGAGCGAAACTATGAGTGATCAGCCGACGGTATTGAGAACAACGAAGATTGGCAACGGATTTGTGAAGGAGGACGTGCTCGCATATGTTGACGAGCTGAACTCCCAGATCTATGCCCTGCAGGAAGAAAACGATAACCTGAGAAAACGCGCGGAATCCGGCGGCGGTATGGATCAGGCGAAGGTCGATGAGTACGAGTCTGAGCTCTCGCGCCTCCGCGGTGAACTCGGCACCACCAAGAATCAGCTCCGTGCCGCACAGGAGGAGCTCGCTAAGCGCCCGGTCGTTCAGGGCGAGGGCGGGGCTG
>JAEEXH010000011.1 GCA_016291435.1 Oscillospiraceae bacterium | reverse complement strand
TTTCAAAGGCTTGCAGGGTCGAGGGGCAGCGCCCCCGCCGCCCGTCGCAACGGGCGGAATTCCCTGACTTTAGGAGCTCCGCAAGGGTGAATCTCAAAAAGCATCCAGTGGATGGTTTTTGAGAGAGGGGAGCCCTGCGATAGAGGGCGCCCCTAGGCGAATCGCTCTGCGATTCGCGATTTTTGGACTTTATCGACAGACTGTGCGCCGCGCCGATTGCTTTCGGTGCGGCGTTGCTTTTCCCCGTGAAACTGCACAAATATCCATCGCAAAATTCGTGAACAATTACATTGAGAAAATAAGGAAAATCACTTGACACCCCCCCGAAAAATGATATAATAGTATCAAGGGGAGTGTATACTCCATTTGATGCGTTTGACCTTACAGAAAGGAGAATCGCTATGAAAAAAACATTTGCAAAGCTGTTTGCCTGCGGCATGGGCGCGGTGCTCCTGATGCAGGCGGCGGTCTCAGCGGCGGCATATGCGCCGGATGCGGTGATCCCGGCGGAGCGCTTTGATGCGGAATCGCTCAGCGCGGTGCTCGGGAAAGAAGTTGTCGAAATCTATCAGCACCCGAGAAAGGATCCGAGAAGCGGTTTCTTCGGCTGTGTCTATACAACAGACACGGGTTATTGTTACAACCGTGTTATATCCGGGCTCTCTGTGACCTATGCCGACGGCACAACGGAATTCACGCAGGATTGGAAAGGCTCCTATGATGAGACTGTTCAGGCGTTCCTTTCCGACCCGGATGTGATCTGCGTCGAAAACTGCTATGAATACTTGCTGGACTACGGTTATTCCCCTTTCTATGGGGTCTGGTCTGAGCAGCCGCTGACGGAAGCATCCTTCTCCGTTCCGTGTACCGTGCGTTCGTCGAACGGCGGATATTATGTTTATCTGGAATCCGTTGCAAAGCTGAGGGAGGAGAATGATTCTTACACAGATGAAATGGTGTATCAGCTCTATCTGAGTAATCTCGAAGCGATCCGCAGCGGAGAGGGTGTGGAAGAGGCATATATCGCCATGGTACACGACGAAGACGGCGACCCGGATTATATTATCAGCACAGCCGAGCATGAGAGCATTCTCTTCCGCGGCGACCTTGACGGCAGCGGCGATCTCGGTCTGCGCGATGCCGTGCTTTCCGCAAAGCTCCTCGGAGAGGACAACACAGCAAATGTTCTCACACAGAACGCCGACATGAATGCAGACGGCTGCCTGGACCTCAGAGACTTCCGTCTCCTGGTGCAGCGCCTGAGCTGAGATTACAGATTCCGCTGACCCCGCGCCCCGTCTCATTTCCCGTGAGACGGGGCGCTTTTTGCACGCACGCGCAAAGTGACCAAATTCAAGGTCGATATTCGTACAGATTGCCAAAATAAAGAGCGGGACTTGCGTTTTTCCGAAAAATATGCTATACTAAAGTGAATCGGTATTGCCGCGGCGGACAGCCGTGTGAAGAGCCGAAAGTCCCAGTGCAAAGGAGGCACTATCATCATGAATATGACCCAGACAACGGTCCTGAACGGCACCCCCTGCATCATGCTTGCGGCCGGCGGCTATGAGGCGTACATTGCCTATGAGCTCGGCTCCAATGTCATTCGCCTGCGGGATGTCAAAAACGGCATCGACGTCTTCCGCTTCAACCCGGAGAACACCGCAGAGACTCTGCGGCAGTCGGCTGAAGTGTGGGGGCTCCCGACGCTGTATCTGCCGAACCGGTTTGCAGACGGTGTGCTGAAAACCTCCGATGCGGTGTATCACCTGCCCGTCAACGAAGCAGCACCCTACAACAACCACATCCACGGCTTTCTGCATAAGCGTGCCTACAAGGTGCTCTCGCAGCATGCCGACGAGAACTGTGCTGTTGTGAAGACCGCCTACGACTACGACGAGAACGACCCGTTCTTTGCGTATCTCCCCCTGCGCTTCCGCGTGGAGCTGACCTTCACGCTGAGCGAGTACGGTCTGGAGCATAAATTTGCGATGATCAATCTTTCGGACAAGGCACTGCCTGTTTCGCTGGCAACTCACACGACCATTCAGGCACCGTTTCTGGACGGCGCAAAGGCTGAGGACATGCGCCTGATGGTGCCGATCGGCAAGCGCTGCGAGCTCAATGAGCGCTGCCTGCCGACAGAGCGCCTGCTGGAGCCGAAGCTCTCCGATCTGGAATACAAGAACGGCACCAAGTGCCCGGTGCTCCAGAATCTCGACAATGACATGTATCAGGCAGATTACGGTACGCTGGACGGTCAGAAGTTCTACGGCGTCATCTGCGAGGATGTCGCGAGCGGCAAGAAGATCTGCTACGAGGTCAGCGAGGAATACAAGTTCTGGATTGTCTGGAATGACAAGGGCTTCAACGGTTACTTCTGCCCCGAGCCCATGACCGCGATGATCGACGCGCCGAATCTCAGCCTCCCGCCCGAGGTCACCGGCTACCGCGAGCTCAAGCCGCACGGCGTCTTTGAAGCGAATCAGCGGTTCTTCACTGCATAATAAAATAGTATGAGACGCGCTCCTGCAAAACAGGGGCGCGTTTGTTATAGGTATTGCTATTTTCGCGGATCTGTGCTATAATGCAGATACAGAATTTGTGACGCAAAGGAGGCGTTTTGATCGTGACAGCAGAACAGAAAACAAAGGCACAGCGTATTCTGCTCATCGTGCTCTGCGTGCTGACAGTCGGTTCGCTCGCGTGCAATGTGTATTTGCTTCTGTATATGCGCTTTCTCATCAGTGAGGTGGATTATCTCGGAAAGGATGTTGCGGAGATGAAATATCCCCCCGAGGAAGTGACGGAATCGGCGCCCGATCCCTTCGAGGGGCTGGAGACGCCGGAAACGGCGCAGAGCAGCGAGGAGGATCCCGCAGCCCGCGCACTCTATGAGTCGCAGTGTCAGTCGGTGAGCTATGAAACGCTGAACCGCGGCGGCAATTCCCTTATCCGGCAGTATTATACCTTCACCGGCAAGATTTTGCAGGAGATGGAAGGGCATTACCGTCTGGGCGTCGGCGACGGCTACAGTGATGTGATTTATCTTGACTATATCCTGCCGGTCGGTGCGGAGCGTCTGCTCGAAGATGACTATGTGACCGTCTGGGGGCAGAGCCTCGGGCTGTATACCTACACGACGGTTTCCGACAAAGAGGTGACAGTGCCGCGCCTGCTGGTCGGCTATCTCGACCGGCTCACGGAGGAGGAAGTCTCCGGACTCGGCAAAAAGCAGTATGAGACCTATGAGATCGGCGAGCAGCGGGAATATGACGGCTGCACGGTCACGCTTGAGAAGCTGCTTGTGCGCCCGGCAGAGGAGGAGGATCTCGAATATATCGGTTACGGCTCGCCCGAGGGGAAGGTCACGGTGCTGGCGCTCATCGACTGCATGAACAACAGCGGGGAGGATGTGGAGTTCAGCCGCTATCAGTACGAGTTCTGGGTAGACGGGTATCAGGCAGATTACCTCTACGGCGTTTCGGACAATCCCGAGGGCAGGGATGCGCTCAGCTATGAGACGATGACGCCCGGTCACGGCATCCGCGGTTATCTGGCATTCACGGCAGACAGCGATTTTCAGCAGATCGAGCTGCTGACGGATGAGGATGACGACGGCAATGCGGTCAATATCACATTCCGGCGCGGCGATGCGGAATAAATGAAACACGGGGCAGGAGCGATCCTGTCCCGCTGCAGATGAAAAACAAACTGGCGCGGCACCGTACATTCCTGCACGGTGCCGCGTTTCCGATCGGAGGGGGTATTTAACATGCTTTTTTGCATGAGACTGTCATCTTCTGCACGGAGACGCCCTTTCTGAGCTGTTCTTCATAGACCCGCGTGCATTTTTTATATTTTGCGAATAGCTGACGGCATTTCTGCTCGTCGCCGTAGACCTTCCAGCAGCCGACACATTTATAGCCGCATGCCTTCTGCTCGATGAAGCCTGAAACATCCTCGGGCGGATAGCCGAGAAAGAGCCCGATCTCGTGCGGAAAGGCATCGCCCGATGCACGCAGGCGCCGGATGAGCTCCACGATGCAGATGTCGGCGGAATTCGTGCAGTAGCCGCAGTGCCGCAGGATCCGGCGGGCATCTGCGTTTTGCAGATCGCTGGTGAGCTTCGACGGGCGGTAGACATAGATCAGCGCATGATTTTTGCAGAAGCGCAGCGGCAGGATCCGCACGCCCTTCTCCCGCAGCGCACGGTTCCAGCGGCGGACTGCCTCGCGCATGTCATCCGCGCAGGCGTAGCTGTATCGGAACAGATTGCCGGTCTTGATCCCGGCGAGTGTCGGGGCACAGTTCCGGATGATGGCATCCTCGGACATACGATCCCTCCTTTGCGGTTATCATTTGCTAACTGTAAGACATTATACCATTCTGCGCGGATTTTGTCAAGGCAAATTCCGGCATTCCCGCAGATTTATGCAAAACAGCAACATACAGAGTTAGCGCAGAGTAACCGTTTGGCGAATGCGCCGAAAAATCAGAAAAAGGGCGTTCTTTTTCTTGACAAAGCCGCAGATTCATGGTATACTTTTTGCAGTTAGCGGTAGGTAACTGTCGAAGCATAGGCCGTGCATATCGCACGCGCCCGATGCAAAGAATATAACCGCACAGAATGCAGGAGGATGTTATGAGTGTCGTGATCGTCGGCGGCAATGACCGCATGGCCACACGGTATCAGGATATCTGCAAGCAGTTCAAATGGAAATCGAAGGTGTTTACACAGATGCCTGCCGATTTCGAGAACAAGATCGGATATCCGGATCTGATGGTGGTGTTCACAAGCACATGTTCCCACAAGATGCTGGCGGGTGTCAAAAACCGCTCGGAAAAGCACGGGATTCCCGTGAAGCATGTACACAGCGCAAGTGTCAGTGCATTGAAGAAGCTGCTTGAGACCTTCGAGCACTGAGCGCTTGCCTGAATATATCAATGGAGGAATTACAGGAATGAAAACAGCAGTTATTTATTGGAGCGGCACCGGCAACACGGAGGCAATGGCGAACGCCGTTGCAGAGGGCGCAGGTGCAGAACTGTTCGCCGTTGATGATTTCAGCGGCAGTGTCGCAGATTACGATGCAGTCGCATTCGGCTGCCCGGCAATGGGCGATGAGGTGCTCGAGGAGGATACCTTTGAGCCGTTCTTCGCATCTGCGGAGAGCGCACTCTCCGGCAAGAAGGTGCTGCTCTTCGGCTCTTACGGCTGGGGCGACGGCGCGTGGATGCGCGACTGGGCAGAGCGCACGAAGGCAGCGGGTGCATCGCTTGTCGGCGATGAGGGCTATATCGTGAATGAGGCGCCTTCTGATGACGACCTCGCAAAGCTCAAGGCGCTCGGCGCAGAGCTCGCGGGCTGACCGCAGCAAAACAGCATACGGTGTTCACAATGCCCCCGATACCCAGGCGTATCGGGGGCATTCGTGTTCAGTAGAGCTCCTGCTCAAGACTGCGGAAGCGCTCCGTGTCGAAGAAATCCGTGATCGTGATGTCCAGACCGTCGCAGAGCTTCTTGATCGTGATAATGCCGATGTTCTTTGCTTTGCGGTTTACAATGTCGTTGACGGTGGACTGCGTGACGCCGGAGACAGTCGCCAGCTTGTTGACGGTGATATTCTGCGCCATGCAGAGCTCCAGGATCCGCTCCGCGACAGCATCGGAAATACGCATAAACAGCGCCCCTTTCTGCGATATTCTACAAATCATGATAGCATTTTTTGTGAGAAATGATTAACGGTAAACCGTTGACTTTTCACATGTAAAGTGATATAATAGTATTGTTGACGGTATACCGTTAATCATAAAAGCAAAAGGAGCAGAAAAATATGAGCAAGGAATCCTATCGTGCGGAGATAGCGCCGAAAATGCAGAAACCGTTTGTTATCGCGGCAGCCGTACTGCTTGCTGCGTGGATTGTGCTGTTTATGCCTTTGCGGCATATCGTAGGGGACTCTTACGAACGTTATCGCAGCATTGCCGACTTCTGCATTTTGAGCGCGGATCGGTATCATGGTCTCATGCTGACTGATGAAGGCATCATCGGACTGATTGTACTTGCAGCATTGGTCGTGTTGTGCGCGGTGATGTATCTGGTATTGGTGAAATCGCCGAAACAGTGTACCCTGACACTGACCGAAAACGGCATCTCCGGCGTGAAGAAAACACTGCTCGGGAGTAAATCTGTCGAGCTGCCGTTTGAGAATATCACGAGCATCGGCGTCAAGGACGGCATCGCGGACAAGCTGGTCGGCGGCAGAACGGTTGCCATTGCCAGCGCAACGGGCTTTATCCGGTTCCTCGGCGTGCAGAATGCGCAGGAATTCACAGAGCGGACGCTTGCAGAGCTCCGGGCATTCAAGGAAAAGGTAAAAAGTCAGCCGAGTGCGGCAGCGGCGTCCTCGGGCGATGACACCGACAAGCTCGCCAAGCTGAAATCGCTGCTCGATGACGGCGTGCTCACGCAGGCGGAATATGACGCGAAAAAGGCAGAGATTCTTTCCAGAATGTAATACAGGAAGATGCGCAGAGGATTTTTCTTCTGCGCTCTTTTTTATAAGGGGGTTCGGGGATCGCTGTCCCCGGCAGGAGTTTGAGGGCAGCGCCATCATTATATATCATCGCCGTCAGGCGATACCTCTTCCTCCCCATTTGACAAATCCGTTAGCATGTGCTAAAATAGAAGCGGAAAGGCGGCGGTCATATGACGAAAATTGATCTTATTACAGGCATGCTCGGCGCGGGGAAAACGACCTTCCTGCACCGCTATGCGCAGCACTTTATCGGCAAGGGGCAGCGCATCGCCATCCTTGTCAACGATTTCGGCGCCGTGAATGTCGATATGCTGCTGCTGAAAGATCTCGCCTGCGAAAACTGTGAGCTCGCGATGGTCGCCGCGTGCAATGACCCCTTCTGTCATCGCCGCCGCTTCAAGACGCAGCTCATCAATCTCGGCATGCAGCACTTCGACCGCGTGCTGCTGGAGCCCTCGGGCATCTTCGATATGGACGAATTCTTCGACACGCTGCACGACAGCCCGCTCGACCGCTGGTTTGAGATCGGCAGCATCCTCACAATCGTCGATGCGGAGGCGGCGGACAATCTCCCGCCGCAGCTCGATTATCTGTTTGCGTCGGAGGCGGCGTGCGCGGGGAAGCTCGTGCTCAGCAAGCTCTCGCGCATCACGGAAACGCCGGAGCAGGCGGCAGCGCGTGTGCTCGCGCACCTGAACCGTGCGCTGGAAGCGGTGCAGTGCGACCGGCGCTTTACCGCGGCACAGGTGCTCGCGAAGGAGTGGGATGCCCTCACGCCGGAGGAGCTTGACGCGCTTTCGGAATCGAGCTACCGCGCATCTTCCTATGTGAAGCAGTTTCAGCCGGATGAATACGCGGCGGGCGTTCACTATTTCCTGCATGTTGCGATTCCGCGTGCAGCGCTGGAGCCGCTTCTGCATGAGATCATGCACGGCGGCGCCTGCGGAGAGATCACGCGGCTCAAGGGCTCCCTGCCCGACGGCGCGGGCGGCTGGCTCCGCGTCAACATGACAAAGGAGAAGCTCACGCTCGAGCCCGCTGCGGATCAGCAGGCGGTGCTCATCGTGATCGGGGAAGCGCCCGACTACGCGGAGATCGACAGCAGACTGCGGGCTGCCAATACAGACCCGGCGTATACTTCGATCTGAGAACGGTGCATTCTGCACAGCGGCGCGGCGCACAGAGACGGAAATTTGCATGGATCGCGAAAAAATGCGAAAAACACTTGCATTTTGGGAGCGAATGTGCTATAATAATACAGCATTTGAATATCCGCCGGTGCCTTCCGGCGAGGTCAAGATGCACTGCACGATGCGGAATGCACGCGGATGCGTGTAATTCACACCGGCAATACATTACTGAAACTGGATGGTCCGCTGCATGTTCTCCCCTTCGTTCACGGGAGCACACCGCAAAAATGCGGTCGTTTGTATGAACATCCGTAAACAATCAAGGAGGAATATCCCATGAACGCATTGGAACAGATCAGCAGCAAGAGCCTGAAGGAAAATGTCCCGGAGATCAATGTCGGCGATACCGTCAAGGTCGCTGTCCGCATCCCGGAGGCTGACGGCAAGTACCGTCTCCAGAACTTCGAGGGCACTGTCATCGCGAAGAAGCACGGCGGCATCAGCGAGACCTTCACCGTTCGCAGAGTTGCACACGGTGTCGGCATCGAGCGTGTGTTCCCGGTGCATTCTCCGGCAGTTGACAAGGTCGAGATCATCCGCAGAGGCGTTGTGCGCAGAGCAAAGCTCTACTATCTGCGTGACAGAGTCGGTAAGGCGGCAAAGGTCAAGGGCCTGGTTCGTTGATTGCAAACAAGCGAAAGGGGACTGGCGCAGTCCCCTTTTGTTTTTACTTTCTGAAGTAAAGTGAGGTGCCCGGCATGGAAGAAACCCTGCATCCCGAAACGGAGCAGCCGGAGGAGGAGCGGCCGGAAAATCCCGGCGCGGCGCTCTTTTTTGACCTGCTGGATGTATTGCAGGCAGGCATTACGGCGATCTTTGTGTTTGTGCTGATGTATGCATATGCACTGCAGCCTGTGAATGTGGACGGTACCTCGATGGTGCCGACGCTTTACGACACCGACCGCCTGGTGATGGAGAAGCTGTTTTTGCAGCCGAAGGACGGGCGGATCGTCATTATCGACGATGAACGCGCAGGGCATTTTCTCGACAGCTCCTATACATCGGTCTATGAGACGAGCGGGCTGGATATGGTGCTGGTGAAGCGCGTGATCGCGACTGCCGGAGAGGAGATCCGCATCGACACGGAGACCGGCAGCGTCTATGTCAACGGCGAGCTGCGCGATGAGCCCTATATCGCCGACCCGACAACCCGCGATGACGGCGCGTTTACATATCCGTTTACCGTGCCGGAGGGCTACATTTTCGTGATGGGCGACAACAGACTGCACAGCACGGACAGCCGCAACCCGGGCGTTGCGCTGGTGCCGGTGAAGCAGGTGCTCGGCGTTGCCGTCGTGCGCGTGGAGCGGAATGCCGACCTGCGCACAAGCTGGCTTGACAATTTCGACTGGCTGCTCACCTGACGGGCGGCACGATAAGCAATATGCGCGCAGAGGCGCGTATGATCGGAGGTACGGTCTATGAGCGAGGAAGAAAAGCAGATCCCTGCGGCTGCGGCTGAGCCGGAGCAGAATGCGGAGGCATCGGCGGCAGAGCAGGCGGAAGCGCCGAAGCTGCCGGTATATTTCCTGATCACGGACGATTTTACACTGAACATTGTCGCTGTCGGCACGGAGACGGGGGAGATTCCCGTTGAATTGCATGCCGGCGATGTCCTGCGCCTGACACAGGATGCGGCAGAGCTGAACGGCGCACCTGCCGTCACGGCGGAGCAGCTTGCGGCATTCGGCGAGAAGGCGTCACTCTGCGTCAATGCGCATACGATCGCAAAAGCGGCAGAGCACGGCGAGGAGACAGACGAGGCATTTTATCTGAAGAACACGGCGCAGGAAGCGGCAGAGCAGCCTGCGGGCGCGGTCTCTGCGGATGCGGAAGCGCCGAAGGAGGCACCGCAGAAGGAAGAAGCCTATACCGCGAAGCAGCTCCTGGAGGATGCGCTCGATCTGATCGAGTCCGTCATGGCGTCGGTCTTTGTCGTGATGATGCTCTTCACGTTTGTGTTCTGCGTCGCGACCGTTGAGGGCGAGTCGATGGTGCCGACCCTTGCGAGCGGCGACCGCCTGATGGTCAACCGCCTGTTTCACAATTACGACCGCGGCGACATTCTGATTCTCAACAGCAAGACTGCGTATATCATGAATAAGGAGACCGGCGAATTCCATGAGAGCAAGGGGCTTGGCAAGCGCATTGTCAAGCGCCTGATCGCAAAGGCGGGCGAGGAGGTCAACATCGACTTCGCAGAGGGCATTGTCTATGTCAACGGGCAGGCGCTCGATGAGCCGTATGTCAACACGCTGACGAACCGCGACAACGGCGCGTTCAATTATCCGTTCACCGTGCCGGAGGGCTATGTCTTCGTGCTCGGCGACAACCGCAATATTTCCCGCGACAGCCGTCACCCCGATGTGGGGCTTGTCCCGACGGAGGACATCATCGGCTCGGTCGTGATCCGCCTGACGCCGTTTGCGAATTTCGGCAAGGTGAACTGAACACAGAAGGGGGAACGGCACAATGGATGATATGAAGGATATACAGTGGTTCCCCGGACATATGGCGAAGACCCGCCGGCAGATCGCAAAGAGCCTGCCGCTTGTCGATGCTGCCGCGGAGCTGCTGGATGCAAGACTGCCGCTGAGCAGCCGCAATCCTGAGCTCGGCGCACTCACCAGGCGCAAGCCGCGGCTTGTGATCCTCAACAAGGCGGATATGGCAGACCCCGATGTGACGGGGCAGTGGGTGCAGTATTTCCGCAGACAGGGCTGCGCCGTCATCACGGCGGATTCCAAGAACGGCAAGGGCATCAAGGGCTTTGCGCCGGCGCTGCGCGAGCTGCTCAGCGACCAGCTCGCGAAATACGCCGAGAAGGGCATGAAGGGGAGACCCATCCGCGTGATGATCCTCGGCATTCCGAATGTCGGCAAATCGTCGCTCATCAACCGTCTGGCGGGCGGAAAGCGTGCCAAGGCGGAGGACAGAGCGGGCGTCACGCGCACACAGCAGTGGATTAAAACGGCTGACGGCGTGGAGCTGCTGGATACACCCGGCGTGCTCTGGCCGAAGCTCGACGATCAGGAGGTCGCGGTGCGGCTGGCGATGACCGGTGCGATCCGCGATGACATTCTGGATAAGGAAGCACTTGCGGCACGCCTGCTTGCGCTGCTGCACACCGCATATCCGCAGGCGCTCGAGACGCGGTACAAGATTGCGCCGGACGCAGAGGCGGAAGGCTTTGCACTTCTGGAGATGATGGCGAAGAACCGCGGCATGCTGCTCCCGGGCGGTGTCCCGAACACGGAGCGTGCGGCGATTACGCTGCTGGATGAATTCCGCGCTGCAAAGCTCGGACGCATCTCCCTTGAGAAGCCATGACAGGAGGCAGATCATGGACAGAAAATTTCGTCCGCATCTCCCGATCACCGGGCTCTTCGGGCTGATCTTTACCCCGATCGGGGTGACCTTTACGGTCATCGGGCTGGTTTCAGCCACTAAGATCCGCAATCACACCGCGAACATTCAGGGTGATCCCAATGTGTTCAAATGGGTGTTCTTTGGCATGGGACTGCTGTTCCTGCTGTTCGGCGGCGCAGCGCTCGTCACGGCGATCCGGGAGATCCGCGCGCAGAAGCGGGCATTTTCCTCCGACAACTGCGTGTATGCGGAGTTTGCCGGCACGGTCGAAAACATGAATGTGACGGTCAACGGCAGGCACCCTTACCGTGCCAAGCTGCATTACACAGACCCCTACGGCGAGGTGCATGTCTTTTACAGCCGTGATGTGATGCGGGATCCGACACCCGCGCTGGAAGGCCGGATGATCGCAGTCTATGTGGATCCGGAAAATGCGGAAAATTATTATGTTGATCTGGAGATCGGTTCCTGAGAGGAGGCACGGCGATGCGCGGCAGATTCAGAGTGCGGCTCTCTCCGGACACCGTTCCCTGCACCGTGATTGCGCTGACCGGCGCTGCGCTGGCAGGGATTGCCGTATGGCTGTTCTGCGGCACGCTGCGCAAAGAAGGTCCCGCGGGCTTGCCTGAAGCATCCGCCGGCATTTGTGCACTGCTTGCTTTCGCCGGACTGTTTCTCTGGATCGGCGGCTTGCAGATCGTGAAAGAGATTCGCACGGTGCTGGGGCAGAAGCGTGCCTATGAAACCGGCAGATGCGTCTATGCGCTGTATGACCGCACGGATGATACGCGGTTCAGGATTGCGAAAAGAACATATCTCAAAATCGCGGTGCTGACCTATGTGGACGAATCCGGCTGGCTGCGCGAGGTGCACAGCGCACCGATGAAGCGTGTTCCTGCGGAGCGGCTGCGCGATGCGCATATCCCGGTTTATATTGACAATGACGACCCGGATCGGTACTATATTGATCTGGACAGTATTCTGAAGCAGAGGTGAGCCATATGGCAAGAGCACTGAAAATATACGAGGCGCTCTATGAATATGACGCACAGGTGCGGGAGCGGTTTGCGCTGTTCTGCGGCGTCGATGAAGCGGGCAGAGGGCCGCTTGCAGGCGATGTCTACGCAGCGGCGGTGATTCTGCCGCCCGATGTGCGCATCCCGGGGCTCAATGACAGCAAGAAGCTCAGCGAGCAGCGCCGCGAGGAGCTGGCACCGGTCGTGAAGGAACAGGCACTCAGCTGGAGCGTTGCTTCGGCGACCGTTGCCGAGATCGAGCAGCTCAACATTCTGCAGGCGGCGCTCCTTGCGATGCACCGCGCCGTTGAGGGGCTTTCCGTGATGCCGGAATTTGCGCTGGTAGACGGCAATCAGCCGCCTGTTCTGCCGATGCCGGTCGGGACGCTCGTGCACGGCGATGCGCGTTCTGCGAGCATTGCGGCGGCGTCGCTGCTGGCAAAGACCGCGCGTGATGCGTCGCTCAGAGAGCTCGATGCGGCATATCCGCAGTACGGCTTTGCGGCGCACAAGGGCTACGGCACAAAGGCGCACTATGAAGCAATCGGAAAATACGGGCTCTGTCCGGCACACCGCCCGTCGTTCCTGAAAAAATACTATGCCAAAGGCGGGAAATAAGCGCATTGCCGGGAATCTCGGCGAGGCGGCTGTCTGTGCGTATCTTGTGCAGCAGGGCGCAGAGATCCTCTGCCGGAATTTCACGGTGCGCGGCGGCGAGATCGACATTGTTGCGCGGCAGGGGGAATTCCTCCTCTTTGTCGAGGTCAAGACGCGGCGCCCGGGCGCAATGGTCTCCGGCGCGGCAGCGGTGACGGCGGCAAAGCGGCAGCATCTCATTCACGCGGCAGAGCAGTATCTTCTGCGCAATCCCGCGGATTTGCAGCCGCGGTTCGATGTTGCCGAGGTGGAATATTCCGGCAGCTTCGTGCGGCATATCGAATATATCCCCTTTGCGTTTGACGCAAGCGGATACTGAAACGGGGCGGCACAATGGACATTTCCGAACTGAATCTGATGAACGAAAAGCACGCCGAACGGATGCTGTCTGTACCCCGGGAGGACGACCGCCGGATTGAAGTGTTCTTCCCCGGCGGCGAAGAAATCGTGATTTTCGGCATCACATCGAGGTCTTATGTCTTCTGGATTTCCGAAACGCGGGCTGATGATCCGGAAACAAACCGCCGGATTTTTGCACATATCGCGCAGATGGAGCGGAAGTATTACCTGCACCGCGGGCAGGCAGTCGGTCTGTCGAAATACGGCTATGACGGGATGATGCACTGTTATTCCGCCATGCTGACCTCTGCGGACGAGATTCTCCCCTTTCAGCAGAAAATCGGGCGGAGCCGGCAGATCCATGCGCCGGAGAGCCCCTATTTTGACCTGATGCAGTACAATCTGCTGGCGCCGGAGGATGCCGTCATTCCGAGCTATTGCCCGCGAACGCGGGACTACCGCATCCGGGTCTATTATGCGAACAGCGATGAAATCATCATTGAGGGCTTTGCAGACAATAATTTTATTCGCTGGCTCTCTGTGACAAGCATCCGCAATACAGAGCTGAACCGCCGGATTATCGACTTTCTGAATGAGACCGTGGCGGTGGAATACAGCCATTTCCACCTGCTGATCAGGCATACGGAATATACCTACGACGAGGCAAAGTCGTTCTACTGCGCAGAGGTGCAGAGTGCGGACGAAATCATCCCGGTGCTCGAGCAGGCAAAGGCACGGTGCAGAGCGTGCGAGGCAGACGGCAAATTCATGCAGCAGCTTCAAGCGTATCGGAAAAAGCTCGCGGTCATCCGTTCCGGACCGATTGAGAATTATCAGCGGAAGCAGGCACTCATCGAGCGCATCCGAAGCTGCGGCTTTCTGCGGTGCTCCGAGAATCCCGCGGTGCGGGAGCTCTATGACACGCTGATCAGGATGGGCAGCGAGCAGTATAATGCGTATATGACGGAAGCGCATTGAGTGCAAATTGCGAATGATCATAAAGGAAACAATACCGCAAGGAGGAAAATAACATGGTATACCACAGCACACGAAACAGCGCACTCTGCGTCAGCAGCGCAGAGGCGATCGCACAGGGCATCGCGGCAGACGGCGGTCTGTTCGTGCCGGCATCCATCCCGGAGCTCTCTCCCGCGGATTTTGATTCGCTGAAGGGGCTTTCCTATGCCGAGCGCGCTGCGCGCCTCTTTAAGCTCTATCTCACCGATTTCTCCGATGAGGAGCTGCGCGAATGCACGAAGAATGCCTATGAATCCGGCAATTTCGAGACACCGAATGTGCAGGAGATTGCGAAGCTCGCAGACGGCTCCATGCTTCTGGAGCTCTGGCACGGCCCGACCTGCGCCTTCAAGGATATGGCGCTCCAGATCCTGCCGCATTTCCTGACCCGCTCTGTCAGGAAGGCAGGCATTGACCGCGAGGTCGTGATCCTCACGGCAACCTCCGGCGACACCGGCAAGGCAGCGCTCGCAGGCTTTCGGGATGTCCCGGGCACACGCATCATGGTCTTCTATCCCGAGGACGGCGTGAGCTCGATGCAGAAGCGCCAGATGCAGACGCAGGAGGGCAAGAATGTCCGTGTCTGCGCGGTCAAGGGCAATTTCGACGACTGCCAGAACGGCGTCAAGGCGATCTTCACCGATCCCGAAATGCAGAAGGCGCTTGCCCAAAACGGCATGCAGTTCTCCTCTGCAAATTCGATCAACTGGGGCAGACTCGTGCCGCAGATCGTGTACTATGTCTCCGCCTATGTGACGATGATGGAGCAGGGCATCCTTGAGAACGGACAGCGCTTCTCGCTCACCGTTCCGACCGGCAACTTCGGCAACATCCTCGCGGCATGGTATGCAAAGCAGATGGGCGTGCCGATCGGTCATCTTGTCTGCGCCTCCAACATCAACAAGGTGCTGAGCGACTTCATCGCGACCGGCGTCTATGACCGCAACCGCGATTTCCACGCAACGGTCTCCCCGTCGATGGATATTCTCATCTCGAGCAATCTGGAGCGCCTGCTCTATCACATGACGCACGGCGACGATGCGCAGATCCGCGAGTGGTTCGGCGCGCTGAAAACCGAGGGCAGATATGAGATCCCGACAGAGCTCCTGCACCGCATCCAGGCGGAGTTCTCCGGCGCATTCTACGATGACGCTGCAACCAAGGCAATGATCGGCAAGGTCTTCGCCGAGAACGGCTATCTCAGCGATACCCACACCGCAGTCGGCATCTGTGCGGCACGCGCCTATCAGGAAACGGCATCCGAGAAGAATCCGATGCTGATTGCCTCGACGGCAAATCCCTACAAGTTCGGCGCAGCGGTGCTCGAAGCGATCGGCGGCAGTGTCTCCGATGCGGATGAATACACCGTGCTCGACCGGCTTCAGGAGAAGTCCGGCATGCAGATTCCGAAGGCGCTTGCCGAGCTGAAGACCAAGACCGTGCGCTTCACGGATTCCGTCGCACAGGATGAGATGCCCGCATATGTCAAGCAGCAGCTCGGCATCTGAGCGCATCCTGCTCCGCCCGCACCACGGTCTCTGCATCGGATTCTTTGAGGGCAGGGGATACAGCGCGGAATTTGTCCGGCACATGACAGAAGTGATCGCGGTGCTTGAAGCGGAGGATCCCGAGATCACGCTGGTGACGCACTGCGATGCGCTCTGCGCAGCCTGCCCGCACAATCACGGCGGCGTCTGCACGAGCGCGGACAAGGTTTCTGATTATGACAACGGCGTGCTCTCGCTCTGCGGGCTGCACGCCGGCTCTGCGCTCCGCTGGTCGGTGTTCCGCGAAACGGTCTGTGCGCAGATCCTTGAGAAGCATCTGCTGCATACGGTCTGCGGCGGCTGCCGGTGGGAAGCGGTCTGCGCGGCAAAGGAGGATGCATGAGCTTATATGTGATCGGCGACACGCATCTTTCCTTCGGCACGGAAAAGCCGATGGATATTTTCGCCGGCTGGGAGAACCACGCGGAGCTTTTGAAGCAGGCGTGGTGCGAACGGATACAGCCGGAGGATACAGTCGTGCTCGCGGGAGATATTTCGTGGGGTATGACGATGGAGGAGGCGCTGCCGGATTTTCAGTGGCTGGACGCACTCCCCGGAGAGCGGAAGATAATTATAAAGGGCAACCACGACTACTGGTGGGTCACGCGCAAAAAGATGGATGCTTTTTTCGCGGAGCACGGGCTCACAACGCTCAATATCCTGCACAATGACCATTATGCTTATGAGAATTACGGCATCTGCGGCACACGCGGCTGGGTCAATATGGAGCAGGATGAGCCGGCAAACGCAAAGGTCATCGCGCGCGAGGCGCAGCGGCTGGAGGTTTCCATTCAGTCTGCGGAGCGGGCAGGGCTGAAACCGATTGCCTTTCTGCACTATCCGCCGCTTTACGGCGCGAGCTGCAACTGGGAGATGCTTGAGGTGCTCTGGCGGCATCACATCACCGACTGCTGGTACGGGCATGTCCACGGCAGGGCGCAGAGCCACGCGATCAACGGCGAGCGCGACGGTGTCACATATCACCTGATTGCAGGTGATTATGTACGGTTTATTCCACAAATCGTGCTATAAAATGTGAAAAAGAAAGAAAGCGGGAAAACCGCTGGAAAAATAACCCCGATTGTGCTATAATGATTGTATCTGTCACAGCACAAAGAAATTTCAAATTTGGAGGAACTGTATATGAGCCTGATCTCTGAAACCAAAACAGATGTAAATATGCGGGAGGTCACCTTCTCGATCTCCGCAGAGGATCTCGAGAGAGCCTGCGAGCGCGTCTATAACCGCCAGAAGAAGGATATCGCCGTCAAGGGCTTCCGCAAGGGCAAGGTCCCGCGCAAGATCGTCGAGAGACTCTACGGCGAGGAGGTCTTCTTTGAGGACGCCGTGAACTCCCTGATCCCCGGCGAGCTCGATACCATCATCTCCGATCTCGGCCTGACCATCATCGACCGCCCGTCTGTGGAGCTGGTCTCCTGCACCAAGGCTGAGGGCGCTGTCTGCAAGGCTGTGCTCTTCACCAAGCCGGAGGTCACCGTTTCCGAGTACAAGGGCATCCATGCACCGATGATCGTGCATGAGGTCACCGACGAGGATGTGGACCGTCAGATCGAGATGCTCCGTCAGCGTCAGGCGCGTGTCGTCGATGTCGAGGGCAGAGCCGCTGAGATGGGCGATGAGGCAACGATCAACTTCGAGGGCTTCATCGACGATGAAGCGTTTGAAGGCGGCAAGGGCGAGGCTTATCCGCTGCGCCTCGGCTCCGGTCAGTTCATCCCGGGCTTTGAGGAGGGCGTCGTCGGTCACAATATCGGCGAGCAGTTCGATGTGAATGTCACCTTCCCGGAGAACTACGGCGATGAGCGCTTCGCAGGCAAGGCTGCGGTCTTCAAGGTCGAGCTGCTGAGCCTCACCATGCAGGAGCTGCCGGAGGTCGATGACGAGTTTGCGAAGGATGTCTCCGAGTTCGATACGCTCGCGGAAATGCGCGAGGATATCAAGAAGCACCTCACCGAGCAGGCTGAGCAGCAGGCAAAGACCGCGTTTGAGAACGCTGTCTGCGATGTGCTCGCCGCAAATACCGAAGGCATCATCCCGCAGGTCATGTATGACCGCAGAATTGATCAGCACATCCACGAGTTCGAGCATCAGCTCCATCACCAGTACGGCGATCTTTCGCTGAATGACTACCTCCAGCTCACCGGCATGACCATGGAGCAGCTCCGCGATGAGTACGAGGAGCGCGCAAAGAAGGAAGTCATGCTGAGACTCGCACTTGAGAAGGTCGCAGAGTCCGAGGGCATCACCGTTTCCGATGAGGAGCTTGAGGAAGCGCTCGTTGACTTCGCAGCCCAGATGGAAGCTCCGGTCGAGCTCGTCAAGGCGCGCATTCCGGTTGAGGAATACCGCACTGACCTGATCGTCACAAAGGCGCTTGAATTCGTCAAGTCGAATGCTGTTGTTGACAACGATGCAGCTCCCGCTTCTGATGAGAACGCAGAGGCAGAGGCTGAGGCAGCAGCAAGCGAGGCAGCCGACGAAGCAAAGGCTGACGCTGAGTAATTCACATTGTCAAAAACCGGTTTTTGTCCCGCAGCAGGGGGATTCCTGTATGCTGCGGGACAGGAGCCGGAATCTTGCTTTTCTAATCCCGATGAATGAAAGGAGTTTTTACTATGCCTTCCATCCCTTACGTTATTGAACAGGACAGCCACGGCGAGCGCAGCTATGACCTCTATTCCCGCCTGCTGAAAGACCGCATCATCATGCTGCATGAGGATGTCAACAACCTCACCGCAAGCATCATCGTCGCGCAGATGCTCTTCCTCGAGAGCCAGGATCCCGAGAAGGATATCTACTTCTACATCAACTCTCCGGGCGGATCCGTCACCGACGGCCTTGCCATCTATGACACCATGCAGTATATCAAGTGCGATGTCTCGACCATCTGTTTCGGCCTTGCCGCTTCGATGGGCGCATTCCTGCTCTCCTCCGGCACCAAGGGCAAGCGCCTTGCCCTGCCGAACAGCGAGATCATGATTCACCAGCCGCTGATCGGCGGCCACGGCATCTCCGGCCAGGCGACCGACATCAAGATCCATACCGACAACCTCCTGCGCACCAAGGAGCGCCTCAATACGATCCTTGCGCAGAACACCGGCAAGCCTTATGAGCAGCTTTGTCAGGATACCGAGCGCGACAACTTCATGACGGCGCAGGAAGCACTCGAATACGGCCTGATCGACAAGGTTGTTACACATCGCTGAGCTCTGAAACCATATATAAACCGCGAAAGGAAACAACATGGCAGAGAATAAAGGATTCAGAATCTGTAATTTCTGCGGCAAACCCGAAAACAAGGTCGGCAGCATGTTTTCTGCCGGCACCTCCAATATCTGTGACGAATGCGTCTGCTACTGCTATGAGCTCCTCTACGGCGAGCAGGGCAAGCCGCAGGGCAAGAGCAGCGGCGGCTCCTCCAGCGCAGAGCAGAAGCAGCGCCAGATCAATCTCCTGAAGCCCGCCGAGATCAAGAAGGTGCTTGATGAGTATGTCATCGGGCAGGATCGCGCAAAGGTCGCGCTCTCCGTCTCGGTCTATAATCACTACAAGCGCATTCTTTCCCGCGACGACGGCGATGATGTCGAGCTCCAGAAGAGCAATGTCATCCTCCTCGGTCCGACCGGCGTCGGCAAGACCTATCTTGCGCAGACACTCGCCAAGATCCTCGATGTGCCCTTTGCCATCGCGGATGCGACCACGATCACCGAGGCAGGCTATGTCGGCGATGATGTGGAAAATGTGCTGCTGCGTCTCATTCAGGCGGCAAACTTCGACGTCGCCGCAGCCGAGCGCGGCATCATCTATATCGACGAGATTGACAAGATTGCGCGCAAATCCGAAAACCGCTCCCTCACCCGCGACGTCAGCGGCGAGGGCGTGCAGCAGGCTCTGCTGAAGATCATTGAGGGCACTGTCTCCAATGTTCCCCCGCAGGGCGGCAGAAAGCACCCGAATCAGGAGTTTATCCACATCAATACGAAGAATATCCTCTTCATCTGCGGCGGCGCCTTCGACGGCCTTTCGCAGATCATCCAGAACCGCACGCAGTCTTCTTCCCTCGGCTTCGGCGCCGATGTGCACTCCGCCGCCGAGAAGGAGGAGAACATCTACCGCAAGGTCATCCCGCAGGATCTCGTGAAATACGGCATCGTCCCCGAGCTGATCGGCAGACTGCCCATCATCACGACGCTTGACGAGATGGACGAGGATTCGCTCGTGCGCATCCTTACCGAGCCGAAGAATGCACTGCTCCGGCAGTATGCAAAGCTGTTCAAATATGACCACATCGAGATGGAGATCGAAGAGGGCGCACTCAAGGCAATCGCAAGACGCGCCATCGAGCAGAAGACAGGCGCACGCGGCCTGCGCTCCATCCTCGAGGATATTCTGATGCAGACCATGTTCGACGCACCGTCCGACAAAAATGTGCGGAAGGTCGTTGTCACGGAGGACTGCGTTGAGAACGGCACTGCCCCGACGCTTGTGAACGCGGACGGCGAGCCGGTCCCGGTCGTCGCCTGACGGCACGCAGCCCCTGCACGGACGATTGAGAACGATACGGAAATTGACGCCATTTCTTACCAAGTGGTGTCAATTTTTTTCCACTTGATTTTTCATGCAGAATCCTGTATAATGGAGAAAACAATCCGCAGATTCTCGCCCGCATTCCGGCTGCGCACGGCCGCGGGCAGGCTGTTCCGCCGCGCAGGGCAGATTGGAAAAAGACATGGATATTTTTTTTGAAGACACAGAACGAAACGATTCCGCGCAGAAGCAGACCCCGGACGGCTATCTCCCGGTTGTCCCGCTTCGCGGCATCGTCGCATATCCGCATATGGTGCTGGATTTCGAGGTCGGCAGAGCAGCGTCGAAGAAGGCTGTGGACGCCGCACTCGGCGCTGACCGCAAAATCGTTCTGCTGACGCAGCGCGATCAGGGCGTCAAGGAGCCGAAGGAGGCTGACCTGCACCGCATCGGCGTGCTCTGCGAGATCCGGCAGGTCGTGCGCGGCGGGCTCGGCACCCGTGTGATCGTCGAGGGACTGCGCCGCATCCGCGTGACGCATCTGCTCCCGCCCGAGCAGGCAGCCTACTGGCGCTGCGAATGCAAGCCGATCGCGAATTATACCAAGAACCGCGCAACCGATGTCGAGATGCAGGCAATCGTCAACTCCGTGAAGAGCGAGCTCTCCGACCGTGCGCGCATGAATAACGGCCTTCCGCGTGAGCTGATCGAGATGCTGCTCTCCGAGGAGGATCCGACCCAGCTCTTTGAGGGCATCTGGTCGAATGTCGATATGAATTATCACGACCGGCAGATGATGCTGGAACAGGGCGCGCTCTTCCTGCGCCTGACGATGCTCTTTGCTGTGCTCAGACGCGAGAATGAGATTCTGCGGGTCGAGGCACAGATCCAGAGCGATGTGCAGCAGCGCATTGAGCAGGGGCAGAAGGAGATCTTCCTGCGCGAGCAGCTCAATGCCATCCGTGAGGAGCTCGGTGAGGGCGGCTTTCCGGCAGAGGATGTCTCCGAGCCGCAGCAATATCTGGATAAGATCGAAGCGCTCCCCGCGTCCGAGGAGGTCAAGGCGAAGCTCCGCAAGGAGGCGAACCAGCTCACGAAAATGCCCTCCGGCTCGCAGGAAGCATATGTCATCAGCAATTATCTCGACACGGTGCTGGCGCTGCCGTGGGGCGAATATACGCAGGAGAAGCTCGATATTGCAAAGGCGGAGGCGCTGCTCGACAAGGAGCATTACGGCTTAAAGCGCGTCAAGGAGCGCGTGCTCGAGAGCATGAGCGTGCATGTGATGCAGCCGGAGCTCACGGGGCAGATCATCTGCCTGGTCGGCCCTCCCGGCGTCGGCAAGACCTCGATTGCGCGGTCGATCGCAAAAGCACTCGGCAGAAACTATGTCCGCATTTCGCTCGGCGGCGTGCGCGACGAAGCGGAGATCCGCGGTCACCGCAAGACCTATGTCGGCGCGATGGCGGGCAGAATCATCGAAGCGATGCGGCAGGCAAAGAGCATGAATCCGCTCATTCTGCTGGATGAGATCGACAAGCTCTCCGGCGATTTCAAGGGCGATCCCGCCGCGGCGCTTCTTGAGGTGCTCGACAGCGAGCAGAATGCGCATTTCCGCGACCACTATCTTGAGGTGCCCTTTGACCTCAGCCGCGTGCTCTTCCTCACAACCGCGAACGACCCCTCAACGATCCCTGCGCCGCTCTATGACCGCATGGACATCATCGAGCTGAATTCGTATACCCGCGAGGAGAAGTTCCATATCGCAAAGGAGCATCTGATCCGCAAGCAGATCAAGGCGAACGGTCTGAAGGCGGCACAGATCCGCATCACCGATGCCGCGATCTATGACCTCATCGACTACTACACGAAGGAAGCGGGCGTCCGCACGCTGGAGCGCCGCATCGCATCGCTGTGCAGAAAATGCGCAAAGACGCTGCTCACCTCGGATGCAAAGCGCGTGACCTATACTCCCGAGACGCTGGAAGCAGCGCTCGGTCCGCACAAGTATCTGCGCGATTATTACGCGACGGAGGACACGGTCGGCATCGTCAACGGGCTTGCCTGGACGAGCGTCGGCGGCGTGCTGATGCCGCTGGAGGTGCTGGTGCTGCCGGGCAAGGGCGATATTCAGGTGACCGGCTCGCTCGGCGATGTGATGAAGGAGAGCGCAAAGCTCGCAATCTCCTATGCACGCTTTGCCGCGAAGAAATACAGCATCAACACCGAAATGTTCAAGACGAAGGATCTGCATATCCATGCGCCGGAGGGCGCTGTCCCGAAGGACGGCCCGAGCGCCGGCGTCACGATGCTCACCGCGCTCATCTCGGCGCTCTCGGGCATCCCTGTGCGGCATGACATTGCCATGACCGGCGAGATCACGCTGCACGGCAGGGTGCTGCCGATCGGCGGGCTTGTCGAGAAGTCGATGGCAGCCTATAAGAACGGCATCCGCACCGTGCTGATCCCGGAGGGGAATCTCCCCGATCTTGCAGAGCTTGATGAGACCGTGCGCGAGGCGATCCGGTTCATCCCGTGCGAGACGGTGGAGACAGTGCTCGATACCGCGCTGATCCCGCCGAAATATGACACGACGCTTGAGCCGCTGCATGAGGACGAGCTGCAAAAGCTGATGTTCCCGCCCGTGCATGACGCGCCGCGCTGGAAGCGGGAAAAGCACAGCAAGCATAAGCCTGCGACCTGACCACTCATGAAGCAGAGCTATGACCGCACGATGTATGCCTGCTTTGCAGGATATGTCGTGCAGGCTGTTGTCAACAATTTTCTGCCGCTGCTGTTTCTGACGCTTCAGCGGGAATACGGCGTGCCGCTCCGGCAGATCACGCTGCTGATCACCGTCAATTTCGGTGTGCAGCTTACGGTCGATCTGCTGGCGGCTGTGTTTGCGGAGAAGCTTGGCGCACGGGCGGTGATGGTCACGGCGCATGTGCTTTCGGCGGCGGGATTCCTGCTGCTGCCGGTTCTGCCGGAGCGGATGCCGCCGTTCGCCGGCATTCTGACCGCGGTCGTGCTCTATGCGGTGGGCGGCGGGCTGCTGGAGGTCATGGTCAGCCCGATTGCCGAAAGCTGCCCGACGCCGCATAAAGCAAAGGCGATGAGCCTGCTGCATTCCTTCTATTGCTGGGGACAGGTCGGCGTTGTGATGCTGTCCACGCTGTTTTTCACCGTGTTCGGGACAGCGCACTGGAGGATTCTCTGTGTCTTCTGGGCACTGCTGCCCGCGGCCAATGCGCTGAATTTCCTGTGCGTGCCGATTGTATCGCCGGAGGAGACGGGAGACAGCGGGATGACGCTCAGGGAACTGCTGCGGAGCAGTCTCTTTCCGCGCACGGTGCTGATGATGGTCTGCGCCGGTGCCTCCGAGCTGACTGTCAGTCAGTGGGCATCATTCTTTGCGGAGCAGGGGCTGCAAATCAGCAAGACTGCCGGCGACCTTGCGGGGCCGATGCTCTTTGCCGTGCTGATGGGCAGCGCGAGGCTGTTTTACGGAAAGTGCGGCGACAGGCTGGATCTCGACCGCTTTATGCGCCTGAGCGCGGCACTCTGTCTTGGCGCCTATCTGACGGTGTCGCTCGTTCCGCATCCGGCGGTGAATCTTGCAGGCTGTGCTGTCTGCGGGCTTTCTGTCGGGATCATGTGGCCGGGGACATTCAGCAAGGCAGCACGCGGGCTGCGGCGCGGCGGAACCATGATGTTTTCACTGCTGGCGCTCGCAGGTGACATCGGCTGCATGAGCGGTCCGACGCTCGCCGGGCTGGTCGCTGACTGTACCTCCCTGAAAACCGGCATTTTCGCAGCGGCAGTCTTTCCGCTGCTGATGCTTCTTGCATGTATCAAAACCAGAACAGAGAAGAAGGGGGAATGCTTATGAACTGGAATACCGCAGAATTTCTCTCCGCTTACGGTCTCGCGGCGCAGCTCCCGGAGAGCACAACGCCGGAGATTGCCTTTGCGGGCAGATCGAATGTCGGCAAATCAACGCTGATCAACAAGCTGTTTCAGCGGAAGAATCTGGCGCGTGTGAGCTCAGTGCCGGGCAAGACCGCGACGATCAATTTCTACCGCTGCTCCGGTGTGACCTTCGCCGATCTCCCGGGCTACGGCTACGCGAAAACGGCGAAAACGGAGCTCCGGCGCTGGCAGGAGCTGATCAACGCCTATTTGCAGCAGGAGCGCGACCTCCGTGCCGTGCTGCTGCTCATCGACCTGCGCCACCCGCCGACACAGAATGACATCCAGATGGTCAATTTCCTGATCGACACCGAAATGCCGTTTGTGATCGTGCTGACAAAGGCGGATAAGCTCAACAAATCGGAGCGTGCGGCGCGGCTTGCGGCGCTCCCCGATGAGCTCCCGCAGTTTGCCGATCTCACCACGATTGTCTTTTCTTCCGTGACCGGCGAGGGCGTTGAGGCGCTCCGCACGCTGATCACGGATATTACCGAAGATTCTGAGGAGGATGCATAACATGAAACTGATCCACACGGACAAAGCCCCCGCCGCAGTCGGCCCCTATTCGCAGGCAGTCGTTTCCGGCAGCACGGTCTATACCTCCGGGCAGATCGCGATCAATCCCGCGACCGGCAGCGTCGATGCACAGGATATCGCAGGGCAGACCGAGCAGATCATGCAGAATCTCGCTGCTGTGCTGGAAGCTGCGGGCGCATCCTTTGCAAATGTCGTCAAGACCACATGCTTTCTTGCCGATATGGGCGATTTTACCGCCTTCAATGCGGTCTACGGGAAGTATTTTACCGCACCGGCGCTTCCTGCACGGAGCTGCGTCGCGGTGAAGGCACTGCCGAAGGGCGTGCTGGCCGAGGTCGAAGTGATCGCGGAGCTCGAAGCATAAGCGATGCGGAGAGTATATCTTGTCACAGGAGAAGCCCCGATGCTTCTGCGCAGCTTTCTGCGGGAGCATGCGGGGCTTTCCGCGCAGATGGTGAAGCGGCTGAAGGCTGTCCCCGACGGCATCACGCGGGACGGCGCGCATATCCGCACGGTCGATTGGGTGCAGCCCGGCGACCGCATTCTGCTGCATCTGCCGGAGGAATGCCCGCACACGCCGAACCCCGCGCTCACCGTGCCGGTCGTGTATGAATCGTCAGGGCTGCTCGTGGTCAATAAGCCGGTCGGGATGCCCGTACACCCTTCGATGCTCCACCGCGATGATACCCTCGCGAACTGGTTTGCCGCGCAGTATCCGGGCTGCGGCTTTCACCTCAAAAACCGCCTTGACCGCGACACCTCCGGGCTCTGCATGGCGGCAAAGGATGCCGTCGCCGTGCATACGGTCGGGGCGGTGCAGAAGACATATTATGCGCTGGTTCCGGCGGGGCTCCGCGGCAGCGGCACAGTCGATGCGCCGATCGCACGGAAGCCGGATTCGATCATGCTGCGCTGCGTACACCCCGGCGGCAGGCGCGCCGTGACGCATTACCGTGTCCTGCGGGAGACTGCATACTGCGCACTTGCCGAGCTCACGCCCGAGACCGGCAGAACGCACCAGATCCGCGTGCACATGGCGCATCTTGGGTATCCGCTGCTCGGGGATGCGCTCTACGGCGGCGACTGCACGCGCATGACAGCGCAGGCGCTCCACTGCGGCGAGATGCGCTTCACGGAGCCGGACACCGGCGAAGCAATGTGCGTCACGGCACCGCTCCGCGCAGAGATGCAGGCACTGCTGGAAGAATAAATTATATCAGGAAAGGCACCGCGGTACATCTGCTGCGGTGCCTTTTCCCGATCTGCCGTACGCAATTTGGGGTGATAGTCCACTTCCTACTTTACATTTCAGAAAAACTGTGATATAATAATATGGAGTATCTGTATTCACTCGCATCTCGTGACAGAAAAAAGGGGGCTTTGAAAAATGCCAAGCTTGTATACAGATTCCGTGCGTGAGGCGCGCTACGCAAAGCTCCGCGCCGAAAAGAACCGTCTGGAGAAGATCTATAATATCCTCGGCTGGATCGCTTTGCTCACAATGGGCGGGGGACTGATCACGGCAGGACTCTCGTCATTCCTCATCGGCATCTTTCTGGATCCGATGGAGATTGTGAAGTTTTTGTCGTATGCGGGGCAGGTCTTTTGTGTGTTTGCGGCGCTCTATAAGCGCGAGCCGAAATTCACAGGGCTCATGATGCTCGGCTTTATTGCCTGCGGCGTGGTTGGTGCACTGCTTTCGGGCGCATCCTCCGGCGCAATGGGCTCGGGTGTGGGGCTTGTTCTGAATTTTGCGTTTATCTTCCTGATCGTCTGCCTCGTATACAGCTTCCGCTGGAATAAGCTCACGAAGGAAGAGGGCTTCCCGCATTTCGACATCACCTATGAGGAGCGGCAGAAGCGCATGCAGATTCAGGAGGAGCAGTCGCGGAACCGTGCCATGCGGGCGGGCGTCCGTGTTGCGGCGACGGAGCAGACCTCGGAGATGGGGGATATTCTTGACGCCGGATTCGATGCACCTGTGCTGGCGCCGCATCTGACCGGCACGCACGACCGCTCGAAGAATGCAGTCGGCGGCATGAAGCGTCCGGCGGCATATACCGCAGGGGAGATGGATGAACTTGCGGAGGACGGCGCACCGCCGCAGTCCGCTGAAATGGAAGAGCTTTGATCCGCGCCCTATATAACTGTTTGAAAGGAAGGCGATCCCTATGGCAGAGCAGATCCGGAATCCGTTTGAAGACGAGCAGCCGAAAATCGTGCACCTCGAAAAGGATGAATCGCACTATGAGGTATGCAGGATGCAGATGCATGAGATCAACCGCATCCACAAGCGCACATTCTTCTGCAATATGGCGCTTTGCATCGTTGTCTGTTTCCTTGCGATGTTCCAGCAGACGATTGCGGGCTTTGATATCCTGAGCACGCCCTTTACCGTCTCGGATAAGCCGGGCATGATCCTTGCGGTCGGCATCTTCCAGATCATCGTCGCGATGGTCGTGATCCTCTGCGGCTATCTTGCCTGGGCGAATTTCCATACGCTGAATATTTTTCTGACGGTCTGGTACGGCTTTGTGACCGCGATCGGCATATACCGGCTGGACTTCTTCTCCTCGATCATCGGCGCGGTCGGCATCGTGTTCTATATCTTCTCGCTGCGTGCGATGCAGCAGGAAAACACGCTGGCAGAGATGGAAGGCTACCCGGAATTCCAGGAGAAATTCGATATCTCGCAGGCGGATATCATCGTGCAGACGCTGCTTGCGCATAAGGGCGAGCACCGCACGAAGTCCACACTGTTCACGACCGATTATTCTCTCCGCCGCCGCAAGAAGAAGCTGGTGCTCGAACCGACCGAGCAGGAGCACGATGATCGGGCGGAGTCGCTGGCAGAGGAGCTGCAAAAGCATATCTCCGATGCAAGACGGCAGGGGGATGCGACGGAGGCAAAGACAGATGCACCCGCGGCGGAAACGGATGCCTCTGTGACGGACGAGACAGCAGCACCCGATGCACCGGATGCACCCGAAGCGCTGCCCGCTGCGGACGCAGCGCCGGAGCCTGAGACGGCCGCAAAGTCCGCAGAGTCCGCGGAGACCCCGGCAGAGCCCGCACAGGCTCCGCAGCCCGCACAGCAGAAGCCAAAGCAGGGCGGAAACGGCGGGAACAGCAAGAAAAAACGCCGCAAGAAATAATCTGGGGCAGAGAGAAAGACAGATTTCCTGAGAATACAGGAGGGTATGGGTATGGCAGCATTTATATCGGAGAGCGAGAAGAATGAAATGCAGGAGCACAGAATCGAGATGCTGACGATTGACCGGCGGTTCCGGCTGATCTTCTGGGGGCATGTCGTGCTGACGGCTGTGTTTGTGGTCATGGTATTTCTGACAGGCGTCACAGAAACGAAGAAGCATGAGGGCGCCGCGATCTGGTATTACAGCATGGAAAGCGGCATCCTTGAGATGGTCTTCGCCGTGATCACGCTGGTGCTGGGCATCATCGCCAGCGCCAAGAACCGCGTTGCAAGCACGATCCTGCTTGCATTCTTCGGGCTGCTGATCATACTGTCATTCGCGCATGTTCCTGTGACGCTGAGCATCGGCAATGTCATTCCCGGCACGCTCGGTCTCGCGCTCACGGGCTGGCAGCAGTATCAGTTCATGCGGATAGAGGCGCTCAGCCAGTATCCGGGCTACCCGCTCTTCTCGGAGGCGAGCGAGCCTGCGCATTATGATTCGCTGTATCATGTCAGCAGAAAGCAGCCGCAGGAGGACGCAATGGACCGCGTCGGCGATCTGGAAAGCGGCAGACGCTATTCCGGCAGCCGTCCGACCGGCGGCGATGTGACCGCGGAATCGCTCGGCATCACTGACAGCCCGCTCGGCACGGCACATGCCCCGCAGGGCGCACCGCTTCCGAAGGCGGAGGGCGTTGCGCTCGATACAATGGGCGAGACCGCAGCTTCCGGCAGAGCGGAGGCAAAGCCCGCAGCACACGCAGAGGTGCTGCTTGACGATATGTCCGCGGAGGGCTCCGCGAGAGCAAAGCAGTATGCGCCCGATGAGGCAGCGCTCCCGACACCCGAGGAGGTGCGTGCGCGTTTCGCGGCGATGAAGCAGGCGCAGAAGAAGTGACGGAAAGAGGAACGGCATCATGGCAGAACAGACTGCATCCCGCATTCCGCCTGCGCTGAAATGTCTCCTGCGCACGGCGCTGCATCATTTGATCCTGCTGCTTGCAGAAACACTCTGCATGTTCCTAATGCTCTGCTTCTCAGCGGAGACCGGCGAATCGGACGGCAGCGGTTTTCTGCCGATTGATCTTTACAGGCCGCATCCGGTGCTGTTCCCGGTCGGAACAGTGCTGCTGATCGCGGCATATCTCTGTGCATGGTATTTTCTGCTGAAAGGCGATCTGAAAGAATGCCTGCATTTTAAGCCCGGCTGGACAGTCGGCTGGGTGCTGCTCTGGCTCGTGAGCCGGGTCGCGGCGCTGGCGGTCTGGGTGACGGTGATGATCTTCTCGATCGGTCTGTTCAGCAGCATGCGGCCTGAGATCGCTGAGGGCGCAGTGCCGATCTATCTGGCTGCCGCGCTGATATATTCGGCAGCAGATGCAGTCATTACATTTGCGGTCAGGAAAGATACAAATTGATTTTTACAGGAGGTGAGACCGTTGTTTGCAAAGGTAAACAGCATGGGGCTGTTCGGACTGAACGCCTTTGCCGTGGATGTCGAAATCGCGGTGAGCAAGGGGCTGCCGCGCTTTGAGATCGTCGGTCTTGCCGACACAGCCGTGCAGGAGAGCCGCGAACGCATCAAGGCGGCGCTCTATGCCTGCGGCATCGTGTTCCCGACAAACAGCGCCGTGATCAATCTCGCGCCTGCCGATCTCCGCAAGAACGGCAGCATGCATGACCTCGCGATCTTCACGGCGATTCTGGCGGCGCTCGGCAGAGTGCAGGTTCCGGCGGATGCTGCCGTGATCGGTGAGGTATCCCTGAACGGCGATGTGCGCCGCGTCAACGGCGTGCTCCCGATGGTGCTCAAGGCGAAGGAGCAGGGCATCCGCACGATGTTCGTGCCGATTGAGAATGCACGCGAGGCGGCGGTCGTGGACGGTGTGACGGTCTACGGCGTGCCGGACACAAAGGCGCTGCTCAGCCATCTTGAGGGCGACGCGCTGCTGACACCGATCGGGCATATCGGGCTGGAAGAGAGCCCGCATGAGATGGTGCCCGATTTCGCCGATGTCCACGGGCAGGGCGCAGCGAAATATGCGCTCGAGCTCGCGGCGGCAGGCGGACACAACGCCCTGCTGATCGGACCGCCCGGCAGCGGCAAGAGCATGCTTGCAAAGCGCGTGCCGGGGATCCTGCCCGCGCTCACCTTTGCGGAGTCGATCGAAACGACGCAGATTCATTCCGTCGCGGGGCTGCTCGACGCAGAGCATCCGCTGGTGACGGTGCGCCCGTTCCGCTCGCCGCATCACACGATTTCTTCTGCGGGGCTTGCCGGCGGCGGCACGATCCCGCATCCCGGCGAGATCTCGCTTGCCCACAACGGTCTGCTGTTTCTCGACGAGCTTGCGGAATTCGACCGCAGAACGCTGGAGATCCTGCGGCAGCCGCTCGAGGACAGAACTGTGACGATCTCCCGTGCGGCAGGCACCATCCGCTACCCGTGCTCGATCATGCTGGTCGCGGCGATGAATCCCTGCCCCTGCGGCTATCTCGGGCATCCGACGCGCAAATGCACCTGCGGGCAGCGTGCCGCGGCGAATTATCTGAACCGCGTCTCGGGTCCGCTGCTCGACCGCTTTGACCTCCATATCGAAGCGGCGCCGGTCTCCTTCGATGACCTCTCCTCGACAAAGAAGGAGGAGTCCTCTGCGGAGATCCGCAAGCGCGTTGCCGCAGCGCGGGCGATCCAGACGGAGCGCTTCAAAGGCACCGGCATCACCTGCAATGCGCGCATTACGCCGGATAAGCTGGCGCATTTCTGCCCGATGACCGACAGCGCGAAGAATCTGCTCAAGGCAGTGTTCGAGAAGCTCGGGCTCTCTGCGCGTGCCTATGACCGTTTGCTCAAGGTCGCACGCACCTCCGCGGATCTGCGCGGTCTTGAGGTGATCGGCGAGGCGCAGATCGCAGAAGCTGTGCAGTACCGCACGCTGGACAGGAAATACTGGCAGACAGCGGATGCGTGATACGTGCAGATAGAACGGGGAGTAGACAGAAATGGCACTGTTTCGGAAAAAAGAACAGATCGGCTGCGTGTTTCTGAAAGAGGAGAGCCGTGCGGCGGAAGAGCTTGCGCAGCTTTCCGCTCTGCCGCCGACACCGGAAATCGAGAAGCAGATCAAGCTGATCCGATACGGCGAAGCGGGGGAGCAGGCGCTCAGCTATGAGCTGCGGAGCAGCGGACTCGATATGTATGTGATTCACGACTTATTTCTCGATGCGGACAGCGGTTATACAGCGCAGCTTGACTACCTGATCGTGATGGAAAAGGCAATCGTGATTCTCGAGTGCAAAAATCTGATCGGCGATGTGACCGTGGATAACAGAGGCGCCTTCACACGGAGCTATATGCTCGGCGCACGCCGGATCAGAGAGGGGATTTATTCCCCTGTGACGCAGAATGAACGGCATAAGCGTGTGCTGCATGACCTGCTTTTGCAGCGGCAGAAGGGATTTCTCGGACGCAGATTTTTTGAGGATCGCTTTGAGAACCGCGTGTTTACCTTTGTAGTGCTGGCGAATCCGAAGACCTGTCTGAATACACGGTATGCACCTGCCGCGCTGAAAAACGCGGTGCTGCGTGCTGACCAGCTTGTCGAAAAGCTGCGCGGAATTGCAAAGAACAGCGATAATCCGGCGTATTCGTCAGAGGATATGCGCGAACTGGCGGAGTTCTTTCTTTCAAAGCACACTGAGAATCCGATTGATTATACTGCGCGGTATGTGCAGGCGGCTGAAGAAACGGCATCTGCACCCGAGGCGGAGCCTGTCGTAACGGATCCTGTGATCCCGGCAGCGGCAGATGTGCCGGGGATGCAGGCGGAGAAGATTTGTCCGCGGTGCGGCGCAAAGCTCGTATTGCGTACCGCAAAAAAAGGCGAGCATATCGGCAATCAGTTCTGGGGCTGCGCCGGTTTCCCAAAATGCAGATACACTGAACAGATCAGATAAAATGATAACGGGGGATCCGTACTTACCATATGAAAGAGAAGGAGAAACGCATGATTGCAGAAAAGAGGCTGCGGCGTGCGGGCGGCGTGCTGACGGCACTGCTGCTCGGGGCGGTCTGTCTGACAGGCTGCTATAAGGGAGACGGCACTGAGGTGCGCGTCCGGAAGACGGCGAAGGCAGAGGATAATCCGAATGCGGAGCTGTTTGAGTCGATGGCGACAAATGTTTCAGTGGATCCGAATGCCAAGACGGATACGCCGTTCCCGTTTGACCCGGTCGCGGAGGAGCCGGTGCAGGATATCATTCTCGTGATGATCTATGACCGCGCCGACAGTGTTTCGCACACGCAGGCGGTCAATTATTTTGACCGCAGCGGCAATGTTTACCGATACTGGAACGCAGTGGATTCGGACGGCGATTTCATGACGCCGATCCGGGCACATTACAGCGGCGGCGCGCCTGCCGTCAATATCATGGGCGATGCGGAGCGCGAGACCCTGCGCTATCTGGCAGAGCATGTCAGCGATTACAGCAAGGCTGTCATGAAAGAGCAGGACACCGGCAAGGATGTCTACGGCTACACGCAGCTCTGGCTGATCGACAAGCGCGGCGAGCCCGTGCTGATCGCGCGCTATGACGATGTGAGCGAATACCGCGACAGCAGCGAGGTCATCTCCTTCCTCAACTGGTTCCGCATTTTCTATCACGGTGACTTCATCTTCGGAGGCTGACGAAAGGACGGTTCGGATGTGAAAATACAAAGGAGCGGGCAGGAGAAGGAACGCGGATTATTCCGGCGCATAGACTGGCTCCTTCTGCTGCTCGTGACGCTCTGTGCAGGCACCAGTGTGCTGATGCTGCATGTGATGTATGTGCAGAGCATAACGGACGAGGTCGATTCCAATGACTGGCTCGTGCAGCTCATCGCAATGGGAATAGGGCTGCTCGGCTGTCTTGTCATTGCGGCGATCGACTATCACAAGCTGGCAAAGCTCTGGTTTTTATATGCACCGGCGGCGCTCGGGCTCTTTGCGCTGACCTTTACAAGTCTCGGCTACGGGCGTGAGGGCGCCGATGACGTCGCGTGGATCGACCTCGGCTTCGTGCAGATCCAGCCCTCGGAGATCTTAAAGCTCGTCTTTCTGCTGACCTTTTCGCTGCACATCTCAAAGGTGAAGGAGAAGCTGAACCGCCCGCTGCACCTGATTCTGCTGCTCATTCATGCCGGTCTCCCGATGGGACTGGTCGCCGTGCAGGGCGACTACGGCACGGCAATCGTCTTTGCGGCGATGACCGTATTCATGCTCTTTGCGGCGGGGCTCTCCTTCTGGTATCTTCTGGCGGGCGTGGCTGCTGCGATCCCCGCAGGATACTTTATCTGGAACTATGTGTTCGGCGATGTGCACCGCGGACGCATCCTCGTCCTGCTGCACCCGGGCACCGATCCGCTGGGGCTTGAGTATCAGCAGGATCTCGGGCTCAAGGCGATCCGCGCAGGCGGGCTCTTCGGGCTCGGGCTCGAAAACGACGCCTATATCACAGTTCCGGAGATGCACAATGACTTCATCTTCTCGTTCATCGGAGAGGCGTTCGGCTTTGTCGGCACAGTCGCGACGGTCTGCGTGCTGGCAGTGATCTGTCTCCGGCTCTTTGCAGACAGCCGTGCGGCAAAGGATATCATGGGCAGGACGCTCTGCATCGGCGTGTTCGCGATCATGTTCACGCATGATCTGGCAAATCTCGGCATGGTGCTCAAGGTGATGCCCGTCATCGGCATCCCGCTGCCCTTCTTCAGTGCGGGCGGCACGGCAATGCTTTCGATGTATCTCTGCATCGGGCTCGCCCTCAGCGCATATACGCACAATACGAAAAAATACCGCGTCTTCTATGATGCGGAAGCAAATTAAAGGAGTATCGTTCTTATGGATCAGATGGTCGAAACCACAATGGAAACCTCGCTTTTCCCGGTCAGCATGGAGAAGCACATCATCTTCGCGGTCATTGCGGCGGTGTTCTTCCTGCTGCAATTCGTGCGCACGAAGCAGTGGTATCAGCTCGTGATGGCAGCGGCGATCCCGCTCTCCCTGCTGATCTACATCGACACCGAAAACATGACGCTGTTCTACGGCGTCGGCATTCTGGAGGCGGTGCTGCTCTGCACGGCGCTCGTGCTGAATATTGTGCAGTCGCACAAGCAGAGCAAGGCGGAGAAAGCGGCGAAGGCTGCGGCTGAGGCAAAGAAGGCAGAGGAAGAGGCGGCAAAGGCTGCGGCTGAGACCGCAGAAGCCGCAGAGAAGACGGAGGCTGCCGAATGAGCCGGGCAAAGCGCATCGTATTCCTCGACTGGGCGACGATGGCGCCGCAGGGGAGCACGCTCTCTCCGAAGCATTTTGCGCCGCTCGCGGAGCATGTCGATATTTTCCCGCTGACTGCGCCCGGGGAGACTGTCTCCCATATCGGCGATGCGGATGTCGTGATCTGCAATAAGGTGCTGATCACGAAGGAGGTGCTGGAAGCCTGCCCGAATGTGAAGTATATCGGCATTCTGGCGACCGGCTACAACAATGTCGATCTCGAAGCAGCTTCTGCGCACGGCATCCCTGTCTGCAATGCAGGCACCTATTCGACCGATGCCGTCGCACAGCTTGTGTTCTCCTATATCCTCGATCACTATGAGCGCATGTCGCTCTACGCGATGGAGACCCGTCTCGGCAAATGGGAGAGCGCGCAGACCTTCTCGTATTTTCCGTATCCGACGGCAGAGCTCCGCGGCAAGACGCTCGGCATCATCGGGCTCGGCGCAATCGGAAAGCGCGTTGCGGAGATCGGCAATGTCTTCGGTATGCACATCATCGCGGCGACCCGCACGCAGCCCGCGCACTGCCCCTATGAGCTGATGACGGCAGAGGAGGTCTTTGCGCGTGCGGATGTGGTGACGCTGCACTGCCCGCTGACAGAGCAGACGCGGCATCTGGTCTGCAAGGAGACGCTTGCCCGCATGAAGGAGACAGCCGTGCTGATCAACACCTCACGCGGCGGCACTGTCTGCGAGCCGGATCTTGCCGAGGCACTCAATCACGATATGATCGCGGCGGCATATGTCGATGTGCTTGACAAAGAGCCGATGTCGCCGGAAACGCCGCTCAAAACGGCGAAGAACTGTCACATCACGCCGCATATCGGCTGGACGCCCGCGGAGACGCGGAAGCGCCTGCTCGACATTACCGAGGATAACCTCCGCGGCTGGCTGAACGGCAATCCGCAGCATGTGGTGAATGCGCTGTAAGCCGTGACGCACATGAAATGAAAAGGAGGACTGCTGCATGGCAGATCAACAGATCCGCGAGGAGATCCGCGCAGTGCTCGAAACATTTTCGCACAGCCCGAAGGCGCATGTGCAGAGCTTCGGCTGTCAGCTCAATTTCTGCGACGGCGAAAAATATAAGGGGATTTTGCAGGATCTCGGCTATGAGCTCACGGATACCCCGGAGGAAGCCGATGTCATCCTCTTCAATGCCTGTGCCGTGCGGGCCCATGCGGAAAGCCGCGTGATCGGGCGGCTCGGTGCACTGAAGGCCATCCGCGAGAAGAACCCGCGTCTGGTTGTCGGGCTCTGCGGCTGCATGGCAGAGGAGCAGGCGGTGCGCGACCTGCTGAAGAAATCCTATCCGTTTGTGAATCTGGTGCTCGGCGCGGGCGCGATGGAGCGTCTGCCGGAGAGCCTGATGGCGGTCTACCGCGGGCAGAAGCGTGCGGAGGCACTCGCCTTTGCCGGGCTTCCCGACGAAACGCTGCCGACCGTGCGCGAGAGCACATTTCAGGCGAGCGTGCCGGTGATGTACGGCTGCAACAATTTCTGCACCTACTGCATCGTGCCCTATGTGCGCGGCAGGGAGCGGAGCCGCACCCCGGAGGCGATCGAAGCGGAGGTGCGCGGGCTGATCGCGAACGGATGCAGGGAGATCCTGCTGCTCGGGCAGAATGTCAATTCCTACGGCAGAGGGCTTGAAACGGAAATGAACTTCCCCGCGCTGCTGCGCCGTCTGGACGCCATTCCCGGCGATTACATCATCCGTTTCATGAGCTCGCACCCGAAGGATGCCACCCCGGAGCTCATCGACACGATGCTTGACTCCGAACATATTGAGCATCACCTGCATCTCCCGGTGCAGTCGGGCAGCGATGCCGTACTGAAAGCGATGAACCGCAGATACACCGCAGAAAAATATCTCACGATGATCGACTACGCACGCGCAAAGGCGCCGGATTTCGGCTTCTCGAGCGACCTGATCGTCGGCTTCCCGACGGAGACCGATGCGGACTTCGAGGAGACCATGCGCATCATCGAATATGTGAAATACGACAATCTCTATACCTTTATTTACAGCCGCCGTGACGGGACACCCGCTGCGGAGATGCCGCAGGTCTCGACCGAGGAGCAGATCGCCGCACGCATGGCAAGGCTGCTTGCAAGGCAGAAGGAGATCTGCGAGAAATGGAATGCACGCTTCCTTGGAAAGACCGTGCGGATGCTCGCAGAGAAGCGCAGCCCGGAGACAGGGCTCCTGCTCGGCAAAACACGCGAGGGGCTCGTCATTGAGGTGCCGGGCGGGGAGAGCGACATCGGCAGTCTGCTCGATGTCCGCGTTACCGGCGTGAAGAACTGGGCGCTTTCGGGCGAAAAGCAGTAACACAAAGGAGGGATTCTAATGACGTTTGAGGACCCGAAGAATTACAGTGTGACATCTCATGACATTATTTCCGAGATCATGGATCTTGATTACCGCATTCCGCAGGCGGAGCGCTTCGCGGCGGAGATGCAGGCACAGAAGGTGACGGCAGTGCCGGTCGATGAGGCGCCTGCCGCAGATTTTGTCACAGCGGACAAAGCCGCGTTTTTCAGCTTTCTGCGTGCGTGCGGTGTGCGCGGCGTGCTGTACCGCTATGCGTATTACACCGCATCGGATGTGGACCGTTTCTACGATTTGCAGGATGCGGACAAGGCGTTCTTCTCTTCGCATGTGTACGCGGAGTCTGCCCATGAGCCCGGCAAGGTGTTTTACAGCAGGCGCACGGGATCGCAGGCAGGCGATGCACACACGGACTATGAGGATTATCTCCTCTACTGCAAATATATGCGTCTGGCGCTTGACCTTGGCTGCCCGAAGCGCATGGAGATCTATGCGCTGCACGAGGGCAAGGTGCTCTGCTGCGTGCTGGAGGATCTCTGGATGGAGCGGCTTCAGCTCCCGAATGCCGCGATGATCAAGGCACAGTGCGTCAACACGGGCACCGTGCGCGGCTCCGTCGGGCAGATCTCGTTCCGGTTTACCTATATTCCCGAGAGCGAATTTGCAGGGGAGGAGCCGCAGCCGGCGGCCGGGGATGCAGCGCCGGAGCAGCCCGCGAAGGCACCCGCAAAGAAGCAGCCGGCACGGAAGCCGGCAGCCGGGAAGCGCACCGCGCCGAAGAAGAAATAAACGCCGCATTTCCCGATGTTTTTCGCCGCAGTGCGGTATCATGAAGAGAATTTCGGTCTGCGGCAGAAAGAGAGAACAGAGAATGAAAGCAAGGTTCCACTTGCCCGATTTTGCAGGGCATTTCCGCTTCAACGCAGTCTTTGCGGAGCTGCTGGAAAAGCGCCCGCAGTATTTCCGCGAGGGCGTTGAGATCGCGTCCGTCTACGGCGTCTTCCCGCCTTCTCTCTGGAACGGCGGCAGAACGCAGGGCGGTGTCTGCGACAAGAGCTTTATCAAGGGTGTCATCCGCACATTCAACGACAAGGGCATCCCGCTGCGGTTCACCTTCACGAACCCAATGCTCGAAAAGAAGCATCTCAGCGACGATTTCTGCAATACCGTGATGCACCTCGCCGACAACGGGCTCAATGAGGTCATTGTGTTCTCGCCGCTGCTGGAGGAGTATATCCGCAAAAATTACCCGCGCTACAAGATCACCAGCTCCACCTGCAAGCGCATCACCGATGCGGACACGCTCGTCAGCGAGGTGGAAAAGGATTATCACATCGTTGTCATCGACTACGACCTGAATCACGACTTTGAGACGCTCAGGAAGATTCCCGACAAGAAAAAGTGCGAGCTGCTGGTCAATGCCTGCTGCAATCCCGGATGCCCGCGGCGTTCGGCGCATTATGAAGCGATCGGTCTGCAGCAGATCGCCTATGCAGAGCATGTGAAGCGCTTCCGCAACATGCCCTTTGATGAAAGTGCGCTGCTGAAGGCGCACCCGGAGATCCGGCAGTTCTCGGAATGTCCCTGTGCGGAACGCAGCCTCTTTGACATCACCGGGCTGAAAAACCACATCACGCCGGATGAGATCTGGGAGACATACATCCCGATGGGCTTTGAGCAGTTCAAGCTCGAGGGACGCACCTTCGATACGCTGAACCTTGCGGAGCATTACATGTACTACATGGCAAAGCCCGAATGCCGCGACCGCGCACGCTATGAGTTCCTCAAATGGCTCGCCGCCAATGAGGTGCTGGATGTGCGGGAATGAGCGGCACGCAAATTCAGTTTATACAATCCAATCAATATAAAGGAGAATCAGGATCATGGCAGATTTACTGGAAATGGCAAAGGCACTCGGCAAGGCGCTCCAGCAGGACGAGCGCTACCTTGCATTCCGCAAGGCGGCTGAGGACAACGACAAGGACGAGAAGCTTCAGGAGCTGATCGCAGCGTTCAATCAGAAGCGGCTCGACCTCGGCAACGCAGAGGATGCGCCTGAGCAGGATGCGGACAGAGTCCGTGCGCTCGGCGAGGAGGTCCGTGCGCTCTACGGCGAGATCATGGGTCACCCGACGATGGCGGTCTATCAGGGTGCGCGTGCGGATTTCGAGCAGCTTCTGGACGGCATCAACCGCGTCATCGCGATGAGCGCCGCGGGACAGGACCCCGACAATTTTGACATTACCGTTGCAGCAGGCTGCTCCGGCGACTGCTCCGGCTGTGCAGGCTGCCACTGATGGGCATGGAGATCGACCGCTCGAAGCTCTCGCCGATGATGCAGCAGTATCTTGCCGTGAAGGATGCGTCCGGTGACGCGATCGTGTTCTTCCGGCTCGGCGATTTCTACGAGATGTTTTTTGACGACGCGATTCTTGTCTCGAAGCTGCTGGAGCTGACGCTCACCGGCAGAGACTGCGGACTGCCTGAGCGCGCCCCGATGTGCGGCGTGCCCTATCATGCAGTGGAGCAGTATCTCAAGCGGCTCGTGAATCTTGGCTACCGCGTCGCGATCTGCGAGCAGATGGAGGATCCGGCGCTTGCAAAGGGGCTCGTGGAGCGCGGTGTCATCCGCGTGGTCACGCCCGGCACGCTGATCGAATCCTCGATGCTTGATGAATCAAGCTGTAATTACCTCGCCGCGGTATGGGGCTGTGGCGAGGAAATTGCATTTGCGGCGGCGGATATTTCGACCGGCGCTGTGGAGCTGCACCGTCTGGAGGGCAAGTCGCGCACGGATGAGCTCATCTCGCTGCTCGACCGCTATCACCCCTCGGAGCTGCTCATCACAAAGGAATTCCTCGATTACAAGCCCGTCGCCGCCTTTCTGAAAACGCGAACGGGCTGCATGGTCACGCTCCGCGACGATGAATGCTTTTCGCCTGCCCTTCAGCGCGAGACTGTCTTAAAGCAGTTTTCCGCGGAGAGCTTCAAGGCGCTCGGCATCACCGAAAACGGCACCGATGCGGCAGTCATCAGCGGACTGTTCCAGTATATCGCAGAGACACAGCGCGCGCTGGTCGGCAGATTCACGGGCATCACACTGCACGGCAAGGACAGCATCATGGGGCTCGATGCCGCCGCACGGCGCAATCTTGAGCTGACAGAAACGCTGCGTTCGCATGAGAAAAAGGGCTCGCTGCTCGGCGTGCTCGATAAGACCGAGACAGCGATGGGCAGACGCATGCTCCGCACATGGCTTGAGCAGCCGCTGACGGCACCTGTCGCGATCATGGATAGGCTGAATGCGGTCGAGCTGCTGACGAAGCAGAGCGTCACGATGATGGAGCTGCGCGATCTGCTCGATCAGGTCTTTGACCTTGAGCGCCTCATGTCTCGCGTCATGTTCCAGAAGGCGACCCCGCGTGACCTGAAAGCACTCTCGCAGACGGCGCTCCGTCTGCCGGATGTCAAGACACTGCTTAAAAAGCTCCCGCAGTCGAAGCTGCTGACAAAGCTCGAGGGCGAGATCTCGCCGCTCAACGATATATCGGAGCTCATTGAGCGCGCACTGGTCGATGAGCCGCCTGTGCAGGTCAAGGACGGCGGCGTCATCCGCGACGGCTTCCATGCGGAGCTCGACGGCTTCCGCCATGCGATGAACCACGGCACCGATCTCATCGCGGAGATCGAAGCACGCGAGAAGGAGCGCACCGGCATCAAGAATCTGAAAACGGGCTATAACCGTGTCTTCGGCTACTATCTGGAGGTCTCCCGCTCCTACTACGAGCAGGTGCCGCCGGAGTGGATCCGCAAGCAGACGCTTGCCAACTGCGAACGGTACATCACCGAGGAGCTCCGCAATGCGGAGAATACCATTGTCGGCGCGAAGGACAAGGCACTCGCGCTTGAAGCACAGATCTTCACGGAGCTGCGGGAATTTGTCGCACAGCAGCTCGCGACCGTGCAGGAGACGGCAGCCGCCGTTGCAGCGGTCGATGTGCTCTGCTCGCTTGCGCTGACCGCAATGGAAAACGAATACTGCAAGCCGGAGATCGCCGTAGACGGTCGCATCGAGATCAAGGACGGGCGGCACCCGGTTGTCGAGCAGACGCTCACCGACACGGTCTTTGTGCCGAATGATGTGCTGCTCGATACGAAGGCAAACCGCCTTGCGATCATCACGGGGCCCAATATGAGCGGCAAATCAACCTATATGCGGCAGACGGCGCTCATCGTGCTGATGGCGCAGATGGGCAGCTTTGTCCCGGCATCCTATGCAAAGATCTCGGTTGTCGATCAGATCTTCACGCGCGTCGGCGCTTCGGATGACCTGACCGCGGGCGAATCGACATTCATGGTCGAGATGCACGAGGTCTCCGATATTCTGAAGCATGCAACGAAGAACAGCCTTGTGATTCTCGATGAGGTCGGGCGCGGCACCTCCACATTCGACGGCATCAGCATTGCAAGGGCGGTCGCGGAATTTATCGCGGGCAAGAAGATCGGCTGCAAGACGCTCTTTGCGACGCATTACCATGAGCTGACGATGCTGGAGGGACAGTGCGAGGGCGTGCGGAATCTCAGTGTCGCCGTGAAAAAGCACGGAGATACGATTCGGTTCCTGCGCAAGATCGTGTCCGGTGCTGCCGATGACAGTTACGGCATCGAGGTTGCAAAGCTGGCGGGACTGCCGACGGCTGTGACAAACCGTGCGCGTGCGCTGCTCTCGGAGCTTGAGGCACAGAGCCGTGCGGAAAAGGAAGCGCGTGCGATGCAGCTTGCCGCAGAGAGCGCCGGGCAGATGTCCTTCTCGGCGGATGCGGATGCACAGGTGATCGCGCAGCTTTCCAAGACGCATGTGAATGAGCTTTCCGATGCGGAATGCCGCGAGCTGCTGCTCGATCTCACCGGCATGCTGCACGGATAATTGTCAGACAGTTCAGAAAGGCATTCTATGAAAAAATACATTGCGCTGCTGTGTGCCTGCGTGCTGCTGCTTCCGGCGGCCGCGTGCGGCAATAATGGCTCGCTGCCTTCAGGCAGTCAGGATGCGGCAAGCTCCGCGGAGACAACAGATGCTTCACAGGCAGAGCCGCCCGCAGCGGAAATCACGCTTGTCAACAAAATGACGGAGACCGAGCGGTCGCGTGTGTCCCGCCACGGGCTCACGCTGCTCGATCCGCCCCCGGAAGCAGAGCCTGCCGCAGAGGCGCCGCAGCCCGATACGGCGCCTAAGGTGGAGATCGAATTCCACACCATCACGATCGAGGAGCTCCGCGAATATGCCGAGTACGCACGCAAGGAGAAGAACGATTCGGAGTATGAGGAGTTGCTGGCTTGGATCAAAAACGCTGAGGAGACCGGCGAGGGGCTGTCCACTTACGCGCAGTATGTGCTTGTGGACGGCGTGATGCTGTCATATCCGCTGCCGGATGAGACGGCGTTTACGGAAGGCAACCCGTTTGGCTTAGTCTCCTCCAGTATGGGCGAGGATGAAAAGATTGAATCGACGGAGTATTCCTTTGATACAATGGAGGATTATCTCAGCCATATCCGGGAAGATTCCATCGAAAACGGATTCAGCGAAGCAGAAGCCGATCTGGAAGCAGAGCGCATGCAGATCGCCTATGACGCCTATCTCGGCAAGACCTACGAAACGCTCCCGGAGGGCACCGTCGATCCGTCAGATCTGTCGCTTTATGAGGGCGGCAGCGGCGAATATGTCGATTACCGCGACAAATGGGAATATGACCGCAGCGAGGTGGAGGCGATCCGGGATGCGGTTGAGGAGATCGAGATCTACGATGAGGAGATGCGCACCGATTTTCTCGTGCATGTGACGCTCCCGCCGGACTATGACAGCAGCAGGGCATATCCTGTGTTTCTGCTGACGGACGCGGTCTGGCGCTTCGGCAATGTGCCGGCGCTCCGAAAGCTGATCGCGGAGGGTGAGGCGGCGCCTGTGCTGCTCGTGACGCTCGGATACGGCTACAATCGCGACGGCGCCGAAGGAGACGGCCGTTACAACGATCTGGTGATCGAACGCGACAAGCTGCTCGATTTTGTCACCGACAACCTGATGCCCTATCTCGGCGAATGCTACCGCATCGACTATGCGGCATCCACGCTGTACGGGCATTCCGACGGCGGTGTATTTGCACACAACGCGCTGTGTAAATCCGACCTGTATGAAAATCAGCCGTTCGGGAAATACATCATCGGCAGCCCGGCGCTCTGGGGCTTATACAACTATCTCGACCATTTCGGCAACAGTGCCGCGATCGACGAAGTGCTGAACGATTACGGCTATTTCGACCGCAATGAGAAGATGAACAAAACCGTGTTTCTCTGTGCGGGCGCGCAGGAGGATCCCGACTACGCGGACAGCTATAACGGGCGCGACACGACGCTGGAAGGCGTGGAAAAGCTCAAAAACCGCCTCGAAGCGCACGGCGCCGATCTGACCTGCAAGCTCTACGAATCGCATCATTACCAGTATATCCCTGAAATGCTGACAGAATATCTGAAAGCGACATATCCCGGCGCAGCGGCAGACTGAACCCGCTGCCCGATCTCACCGGTCTGCTGCACAGCTTGCGGCAGCGCCGGTTTTCAGCCGGAGGTTCCTGATGATCTATATTCTTGAGGACGACGACAGCATCCGTAAGCTCGTGATCTATGCGCTGGAAAGTCAGGGCATGGCAGCGGAGGGCTTTGAGACGCCGGAGCGGTTCCGTGCGGCGCTCGCTGCAAAGAAGCCTGAGCTTGTGCTGCTCGATATTATGCTGCCGCATGAGGACGGCATCTCTGTGCTGCGCTCGATGCGGAAATACCCCGAGACGGCGGAGATTCCCGTCATCATGCTCACAGCGAAAAATACCGAATTCGACCGCGTGACCGGGCTGGATGCGGGCGCAGACGACTATATTGCAAAGCCCTTCGGCATGATGGAGCTGGTCGCACGGATCCGTGCAGTGCTGCGGCGCACAAAGCCGAAGCCCGCCATAACGGAATATCGCCGCGGTACGCTCTATGTCTGCCCGGAGAAGCATATCGTGCAGGCAGACGGGCGGGAAATTCAGCTCACGAACAAGGAGTTCATGCTGCTCTGCACCCTTCTGGAGCATATGGGTCTGGTCATGACCCGCGAGACGCTGCTTGAACGGGTCTGGGGGCTCTATGCAGAGCCCGAGAACCGCACGCTCGATGTGCATATCCGCTCGCTGCGCGCAAAGCTCGGCGCGGCGGGGAGCTGCATCGAAACCGTGCGCGGCATCGGTTACCGGATCAGCGGAGAAGAGACATGACCAAAACAATCTTCAAGAGCGTGTTCGCAGTCGGCATCTCCGTGATGCTGCTCTGTGCAGTGCTGTTCTTCGGGCTGCAATACCGCGAGACCTATGATGAAACCTATGCTGCGCTGCAGCAGGAGGCGGTCTATGCGGAAAACGGGCTGAAGATCGGCGGGATGCACTATCTTGAAACGCTCGGCAGCATCAACCGCATCACATGGATCGCGGAAGACGGTTCCGTGCGCTATGACAGCGAATGCACCGGCGAGACCGCGAATCAGGCGGGATACTCGGAGGTGCGCGATGCCTTCTCCTCCGGCGAGGGCAAGGGCATCCGCAAATCGGAGAGCAGCGGCGAGAGCATGATGTATTATGCGCTGCGCTGCGGAGACGGCAGCGTCCTGCGGCTGAGCCGCCCGCTCAGTGCGGTGCGCACGGCAGCGGCGGCGGTGAGCCCTGTGCTCTGGGTGACGGTGCTGGTGCTGATGATCTCCGGTGTGCTGGCATTCCGTGCGGCAAAGCAGATCACGCAGCCGATCAATGCGCTTGATCTTGACAATCCCGACCCGAATATCTATTCCGAGCTGGCGCCGCTTGTCAGCCGCATTCAGGTGCAGAATTTCACCATTCAGGAGCAGATTGTCGAGCTGAAACGGCGGCAGGAGGAATTCTCTGCGCTGACGGCCAGCATGAGCGAGGGCTTCCTGCTCGTTGACCGCGACGCCGTTGTGCTCAGCGTCAACGGCACGGCGCAGCGGCTGCTCTCAGTCGTGGAGATCGGCGATAAGCTGGATCCGAGCGGCGAGGTCCGTGAAGCTGTCAAAACGGCGCTGCACGGCGAACATGCCGAAACGATGTTCACGCAGGACGGCGAGGCGTGGGAATTCATCGCGAACCCCGTGCAGATACACGGAAAGCCCTCCGGCGCCGTGCTGCTGCTGGTGAATGTCACCGAGCGGGAGCAGCGGGAGCAGCTGCGGCAGGAGTTCTCGGCGAATGTATCTCACGAGCTGAAAACGCCGCTGACCTCCATCTCCGGCTTTGCGGAGCTCATGGCGCAGGGGATGGTGCCGCAGGAGAAAACCGAGGAATTTGCCTCTGATATTTACCGCGAGGCGCAGCGCCTGATCGCGCTGGTCGATGACATCATCCGGCTCTCGAAGCTCGATGAGGGCGGCTTGCAGATGCAGTGGGAGCCGGTGGATCTGAAAGCACTCTCTGCCGATGTGCTGGAGACCCTGCGTGCGGCGGCGGAGAAGCGGAAGGTCCGGATGGAGCTGATCGGTGAGCCGGTCGCGGTAGACGGCGTTTACCGTCTGCTGCATGAAACAGTCTACAATCTCTGCGACAACGCAGTGAAATATAACCGCGAGGGCGGCAGCGTCACGGTCTCGGTCTCGGAAACGGCAGCAGGCGTCACGCTCACTGTCACCGACACCGGCATCGGCATCCCGTATGCAGAGCAGGGGCGCGTCTTTGAGCGCTTCTACCGCATCGATAAGAGCCACTCAAAGGAGCTCGGCGGCACAGGTCTCGGTCTTTCGATCGTGAAGCATGCGGCACAGTATCTCGGTGCGTCCGTCACGCTGGACAGCACCCCCGGCGAGGGCACGGCGATCACGCTGACCTTCCCGCAGCGGACGCAGCAAAAAGGAGACGGCGAACACAGCAAATGAAACGGTTATTTGTGATATGCAGCATCGCCCTGTTCTGCCTCTGTATGCCGATAAAGGCATATGCGGCAAGCGAGGGCGATGTGTATGCGGCGCTCAGAAGCATCGGTGTGCCGGAGGAATATGTCTCGCAGGCGGCAGGAGTGCTCGCACGCGGCAGATCGGACGGTGCGGGCGTCTACCGCAGCGACGGCAGCTATTATTCCTACGCCGCGATGGTGAATTATATTTACGCAAACAGCGAGACGATTCTGCTCTACTGCGGCATCGACCCGGGCTCCGGCGGCGATGTGACGGCGCAGACGGTCACATCCGGCACGGAAGAAACAACAGCTCTGACCGCGGAAACCGTGTCGGAGACAGCTGAAACAGCGGCATCTGCGGAGGATACGGCCGCCGCGGGGGAGGGTGTGCTGAGCCTTCCGCCGGAGGAGCTGTTCGGGCTCGGCACTGTCCCGGCGCAAACGGAAACCGTCACAACGGCGGCATCATCCGCAGCGCAGACGGCATCGGAAACTGCGGAACGCATCAGCACCGCAGCCGGAACGGAGAAAGCAGAGTCTCGCACGGGTCTTGCGGTCTCGTCGGTGCTGCTGATCCTCGCGGCGGTGTGCGGCATCGGCGGCATGGCATGGAAGCTGCGTGCCGATCAGAATGCAGAGGAATAAAGGAACGCTCAAAACAGAAAGCGCCCCTGATCCGCAGAACGGATCGGGGGCACTGTGCGTTTATAAGGTTACGCTTTGAAATAGTCTGCGAACGCCGCAAGCTGCTCTGCATCGGTGCAGGGCGCATCTGCGGGGATCTGCATGAGGCCGAGCTTTCCGAGATCGCGGAGTGCCGGTGCGATCATGAAGCCGTACTGCGCCTGCAAGCTGCTGACGCCTTCGGCGGTGAGGGCATCGCCCTCTGCCTTGACAGCAGAGGAGGCGGCAGCTGAACAGCCATACTTCCGCAAAAAAACTGCTTGCGATTTTTCTGAATCTGTGTTATAATAAGATGAAGTGTTATGTTTCATCATCAACGGAGGCAAACCCTATGGCATCTATCTGGAATCATCGCATCAGCATTTCGCTGTTCGGCGAAGCGGAGGGCCCCGCGATCGGCGTCGTCCTCGACAATATCCCCCCGGGGGAATATATCGACATCGAAGACCTTGCGCGCTTCATGACGCGCCGCACCCGCTCGCTCTTTCTGCCGGATGACCCCAATCACCAGCGGGAGCAGCTCGACTTCCCGCAGGTGCTCTCAGGTCTTATCAATGACCGCACCACCGGCTCGCCGCTCTGCGCGTTTCTCAACAACCCGCGCGGCATCGGGCAGGTCGATTATCAGAATATCTCCCGCATCGCACGCCCCGGACACGCCGACTACACCGGCGCGATGCGCTACCGCGGCTTTGCCGATGTGCGGAGCGGCGGGCATCTCTCTGAGCGCATGACGATCCCGCTCTGCTTTGCGGGCGCCGTCTGCCGCCAGATCCTAGAGCGCCGCGGCATCTATGTCGCCGCGCAGATCACCTCGATCCACAATATCAAGGACAAGCCCCTCTCGCAGACCGCCGTCACGAAGGAAGACCTCCTGCGCATCCGCAACCGCAGAATGCCGGTCAACAACCCCGTGCAGGGCAAGAAGATGCTTGCGGATATCCAGCAGGCGTCGATGGGCGGTGAGACGCTCGGCGGCACCATCGCCTGCTATGCGGTCAATGTCCCCGCAGGCATCGGCTCCCCGATCTTCGACGGGCTTGAAAATTCCATCGCACAGCTCGTCTTCGGCATCCCCGGCGTGCGCGGGCTTGAGTTCGGCGCGGGCTTCCAGACCGCGAAGATGACCGGCAGCCAGTGCAACGACGCCTTCTATGTCGATGACCGCGGGCATGTGCTGACAAAAACCAACCATCACGGCGGTATTCTGGGCGGCATCTCGTCCGGCATGCCGATCTGCTTCGATGTGGCAATCAAGCCGGCGGCATCCATCGGAAAGCCGCAGGAGACTGTCGATTATTCCGCAATGACCAATGAGGTCATCCAGAGCGCAGAGGCGCCGCATCCGTGCATGGTGCCCGAGTCGGTGCCGTCCGTCGAAGCGGCTATGTGCATCGCGCTCGTATCGCATCTGCTCGATTACCCGAACTTTGTGTAAGCGCCTATGAAAAAACAGACGCTTCTGATCGCATCCATGTGTGTGATCGCGGCGGGCGGCATCGGCACACTGCTGCTGCACCGTCCAAAGCCCGAGGCGCTCTGCGGCACATGGCAGCTCGATCACGAGGACGCGGGCGAAACGCTCACGCTTTACAATGACATGACCTATGTGCAGACCTGGACCTCATACCAAAACGATGAAGTGCGTTCACATGATCGCACGGGCACATGGGAGATGGACGGCAGCACGCTCCGCATAGATGTCCCGGCAGCGGGCACGGTATCCGAATACCGTGTCTCCCTGCGGAATGATGTCATGACATGGAAGGAGCGGCTCCCGAACGGCGAAACCGATACACGCGAATATCAGCGGCGGGACTGAAGCCTCCCGCAGAAAATCATCAGCAGAAAGGGCGGTGACGGCATGGACACCGAGGATCTGGAGCTTGAGATCGAAGAGGAGCTTCCGGGGCAGATGGCATTTTTCCCCGAGGAGGAGGTGCCGCATGCGCCGAAGCCTCCTGAGAAGGAGGCGCATGTCCCGAAGATGAAGGCGCCGGATCTGACGCATCCGCCGTTCATCTGCATCCTGCTCTGCGATATTCTCTCGCAGATGGGCGGAAAGCTCCCCTCCGACTGGCTCTATGACATTATGGTCGGGGCAGGGCATATCAACTACTTCATGTATGAGGATGTGACCGGCTTCCTGCTCGAAAACAGTATGGCAGAGGAAGTGCCCGACAAAAACGGCGTGATGCAGTATTGCCTGCTCGATAAGGGCAGACAGTGCGCAAAGCTGCTGCGGCTCTATGTGCCGAAGATGTACCGTGACGCCGTGCTGCTGACGGCACTGCGCTATGAAGCACGGCAGAAGGCGCTGCGCGATCTGGACATTACCTGCGAGCAGACCGACACCGACTGGGTGCTCCGCGTCACCGGCAAGGATCAGGAACGTGAAATGTTCGGCCTGCAAATCCATGCGCCGACCGAGAAGGACGCCCAATCGCTCGGTGAGTGCATCCTCCGCAATCCGGCTGGCTTCTTCGGCAGGGTGCTCGAGATGATCCTCACGAACGAAGAGGAGCAGTACGATCTCTCGGATAATTAGCAGGGGAGTCCGTGCGGTGTTTTATTTTGCCGCGCCCATTGCTTTTTTTCGCAGCATATGTTATAATAAGGGTACATTTCAATCAAGGAAGGGTAGATTACCATGAACGCTATGAAGAAAACCATTGCAGCGCTGCTGGGCACTGTCTCTGCGGCGGCGCTCTGCTCCCTGACCGCATTCGCGGATGAGGCAGCGGCATCCTCCTCGCAGACTGCATCGCAGGAGGTCAATCCGACCATGCAGCTTCTCACGAGCATCATCCCCTTTGCGATCGCACTGGTGCTGCTCTATCTCATTCTGCTCCGTCCGCAGCAGAAGCGCGAGAAGCAGGCACAGCAGATGCGCGAGAATGTCCGCGTCGGAGACGAGGTCTGCACGGCGGGCGGCATCGTCGGCATCGTGCTCCGTGTGACCGATGATACGGTCGTGCTGGAGACAGGCGGCGAGCGCAACAAGATCCGCGTGAAGAAGTGGGCGATCCACGAGAACATCACGCAGATGGAGGAGCAGGCGGCTGCTGAGAAGGAGCGCAAGGCGGCAAGACGCGCAGGCATCGCGACCGCTGCTGCAAACGACGACAAAAAGAAGAAGTCTGACGAATGATTCTGCATCAAAAAAAGCCCCGCGCACTGCATTGTATCGGCAGTGCGCGGGGCTTTTTGATGTCCCTTTTCGGAATTGTGTTCCCCGTGATAAACCAGTATTTGCCGGGGGAGCACTTTCGATGGTAACCGTAAAACCATCCGCGCCTAGACCTCCGATGTCCAAAATGGTATAATAAACTCCAACCAGCTCCATGGAGTAATCTGGACAGTCCAATTTAGTCTATGGAGTAAATTGGAGTCAATGAGACACAGGAGGAATAGGTATGGCAACAGAAGCAACAGCGATCACAGCGGTAAAGCAGGAAGTGCGCCTGCGGGAATGGTCAGCACAGATTGAAGCACAACAGGCAAGCGGGCTGACCGTTCTACAGTGGTGTGCCGAAAACGGTATCAAGCCCAAGACGTATTATTATCACTTGAAAAAAGTACGGGAGCAGTTTCTTAACCCATCTCCGTCCATCGTGCCATTGAATGTTCCGCGGCAGAGTTCGGATATCCGCATTGAGAAGAACGGTCTGCAAATCGCATTGCCGGCAGACATTGCGCCGGATACTCTTCTCGCATTGGTACAGACATTATGCTGAACGATCTGCCCGCCGGACAGCAAGTGTTTCTTGTGACCGGATACACCGATCTGCGGCGTTCTATCGACGGGCTCGCGGCAATTGTACAGGGACAGCTGGAACTCGATCCGTTCAGCACCGCGCTGTTTCTGTTTTGCGGCAGACGCTGCGACCGCATCAAAGGACTGCTTTGGGAGGGCGACGGTTTTCTGCTGCTGTACAAGCGGCTGGATAACGGACGATTCCAGTGGCCAAGAAATGAGACCGAAGCAAAACTGTTGACGCCTCAGCAGACAAGATGGCTGCTGGAAGGTCTGAAAATCGAACAGCCCAAGGCGATCCGTGAAGGAAAACCGGGTGCATTATACTGAAGAAAAAGCAAGGGGATTTGACGATTTTCCTTGCTTTTTCGCTTGTTTTATGGTATAATATAGATAGCTTAAAACGAACGGAGGAGAGCGGTTTTGTCAGAGCAGGATATTGAAAAACTGTAAGCGCCAACCATTCCCGGCTCAACTCATAAAGAAATGAGCCGAGGAACATCCTCGGCTCAAAATGTATCAGTGTAACGCGAACTGTACGCAACTGTAAGAAACAGTGTAACGCCTACTGT
>JAEEXH010000079.1 GCA_016291435.1 Oscillospiraceae bacterium | reverse complement strand
ATTCTGACAGGCTCCTGCTTCGGGTGCGGTTTTGCTCCGGCAAGATGCGGTTCAACGTCCGGCAAGGCGCGGTTTGCACCCCGTGCAGGTGCGGTTCTGGGGGCGGCATATACAGGAAACGGGCGTGCAATACTGATATTGGGTTAGAGTATCAATAAGTTTCTGATTGCAGCCCTTTGAGGACTTTCCAGGCAGTAACATGATTGAAAAAGAAAAATACCCTTGCTGTTTTCACGGGATTATCACCTTCTTTTTCAATACGAAAGACGAAACGGGAGCCGACGAAAAGCCGGTTCCCGTTTTCATTCGCTTGCGTATTCATGATCTTTCAATACAGATCATCCAAAGTCAAAAGCGTGACCTCTCCGCGCCTGCCGCACTCAAGCAGCGGTTCCGTAAAGCCGCCGAGCGCGAAAATATAATAATGATACCTGCTGCCCTTGCCGAATACGTTTGCATAATGCCGGAGCAGACCGAGTTCATCCGTGCCGATCTTCTCATTGCGGTATTTGCACGAGCCAATCAGATATTCGCTGCTTTCGGTTTGGCTGCCGACGATGTCGATCTGCACTTCTTTCCGTGCCGCATTATCTGTTCCCCACCACTGTCCGATGTCAGAAAGCTCAATCGGAAGATTGTCTGCATAATACAGTAAATACTCTTTGCACATCTCCTCAAACACAAGCCCCATGTGATCATGCAGATGGGCCTTGACTGCGCGCTCGTATACATTTGCAATTCTTCCGGAACTGATCGCTGTCATATTACGCGGTACGAACCGATACCAGAACCTGAAAAACTGATCTTTGATCGTGTATATCGTCTTACGTCCCGGCTTTTCGGTCAGGGGCGTTTCCTTTTGCAGAATGCTGAGCTCCAGGAGCACGTTCAGATACTTTGCGCATTTGGCGGATTCGATGCCGACCTTTGTGGCAATCTCATTTGCACGGGATGCGCCGCCTGCAATCGCCGTGATGATCGAATTATACACAGCCGGTTCACGCAGCTCCTGCTTCAAAAGATTCTCCGGTTCCTCAAACAGATATGCTGACGGCTCAAAGAAGTTTTCCAATAGTGCAGCATCAATATCGCCGCGCACGCCGAGCTTGTTGATATAATGCGGAATGCCGCCGGTGATCCCGTAGATCAGCGAAAGTTGTTCTGGTGTCATGTCAGGATGAAACGCTTTGATCTCACGATAGTGCAGCGCCTCCAGTTTGAATTGCGCCGTGCGCCGACCGTACAGCGGACTCTCATATCCGAGTACCTGCTTCTCCATGAAACTCATGGACGAACCGCAGAGGATCAGAAACAGCTGCGAGTTCTGCCATGTGTGGTCAATGATATGCTGCAACCGCGACGAGAATGATTTATACGCTTTGGCAAGATACGGGTATTCGTCGATCACGAAAATGATCCGCTGCGATTCTGCCAGCCGCGTGATCTCCTGTAAGGCGGCGTCAAAGCTCGGATAGACCGGAGCATCGTTTCCGGCTAGATCCGGATGCTGGTACGCAAAGATTGCAGCGGACAGGCTTTCGAGATTCTCCTGCGAAGTGGCATTCAGCGCAGAAAAGAAAATGACCGGCTTATCCTTGCAGAATTCCTTGATGAGCGCAGTCTTGCCGACACGTCTGCGCCCGTAGATGACAACGCATTCAAAACGGCTGTCTGAATACCGGTGATTTAGTTTTTGCAGTTCTTGTTCACGGCAATAGAACATGATGCGCACTCCTTTCGTATATTATGACTTAGTGGATTACGAGTTAGTAACTTGTGAGTATATTATATCTCATTCTTACGGAAATGTCAATAGGAAATATCTGGTCGGAACGAGTCTGCGTTTTCTCTTAACAGAAAAAGATGTGCAGAAAAATGCTCATCCTGCATTTTGCCTCTTGACAGCGGAACGAATGTTTGATATAATATGATATACATTGATGCAGAACGGATGTTCCTTGCTATGTTATGCGAACCGAAAAGTGCACGAACGGTGCACGGTTCAATCGAAATGAGCATGTCTCGCAAATACATATTCGATTACTATTCGTTCAAATCGTTTCGATTTTTTCTTGCGGCTTTTTCAAAATCGTTTCCATTTTATTGAGAAGTATGATGCAGTCACCAGCTCATATCACAAAGGACGCTGTGAAAAATGTGTGGAAGCGCTCAAAAAGTGCCCCAATAGATAGGTGCTACCCAATATCCGTTTTGACAACCCGATTCGGGTTATCAAAACAGGAGCATTTCACATTCGTTTCATTTCATGGGCAAAGTCTGCGACCTTGACGGCAGGCACATGATAGTTTCCGAAAAAATATTTTCACTCTGTCATGCTTCTTGCTCCGCAATCGGGAGATTTCCCGAACCCTTCACGCGATTCCTTTAAGGAGGTGATGCCGATGTAGACGAAAAAATATTTGCGACATGAGGAAACATAGACGACGGGAAGGAGTGAATGCCATTGCGTGAACAGCAGCAGATAGGTGCTGCCAACGATGCTCCGGAGTGGGCAATCAGCGAAAAGGCAATCCACGAGATTCTATTCTGCAAAGAATTTCAGGAGCGGCATCCGATGAAGTGTATCAACGGACGGTTCTATGACATTGACGGTTTGGTGCAGGACGATACGATCAGATCGGAAATTGCCGGAATGCTGACGCCGTATTATGCAACACAGATCTCACGGAAGGTACGCGATGTGTTCGAGACAATGAAGATGGTTTGTTTCAGCGAGCCGCTCGCAATCGTTCCGGATGAGATCCATTTACAAAACGGTGTGCTCAAAGCGGACGGTACATGGAGTGCGGAAAAGCAGTTCTGCGTCAATCGGCTTCGGGTATGCTATGAGCCTGACTCACCCCATCGACCGGATCGCTTTCTGTCATTTCTGAACGAACTTCTCGAACCAGAGGACATTCAAACCTTGCAGGAGTATCTCGGCTATTGTCTGATTCCGTCAACAAAAGGACAGACGATGCTGTTCCTGATCGGCAATGGAGGAGAGGGAAAGTCACGGCTTGGATGTGTGCTGCGTGAGATCTTTGGTGACGCGATGATCGAAGCGAAGTTCCAGCGCGTCGGCTCTGACAGATTCTTTTCTTTCAATCTTGTGGACAAGCTGCTCTGTCTGGATGATGACATGGAGCTGTCTGCACTCAAATCGACTGCGGACATCAAGAAGCTGGTGACGGCTGAGATACCGGTCGATGTGGAAGCGAAAGGCAAGCAGAGTTTTCAGACGAAGCTGCACGCACGGTTCATTGCATTCGGCAACGGTTCGCCGCGAGCGCTCTATGATAAGTCGGACGGATTTGCCCGGCGCTTGCTGATCCTGACAACCAAGCCGAAACCGGAAGGACGCCAGGACGATCCGTTTCTTGCAGAGAAACTGAAAACCGAGAAGGACGCGATCTTCCGCTGGATGTTTGACGGATTGCAGCGACTGTTGCAAAACAACTATCAATTCACGATCTCCGAACGCACGCGCAGAAATAACCGTGAAGCTGTTTCGGAGAACTGCAATGTCTTTGACTTTATGACAGACGAAGGAGCTGTTGTGTACGGGAAAGAAAAAAGTGTAACCTGTTCGGATTTCTATGCTGTCTATGAGTGGTGGTGCAGGGACAATGCCTTGACCGCACTGAAACGCGACTCGTTTATTACCATATTGAAAACAAATGAAGTACGGTTTGGCATCAGTTATGACTTCAATGTGCTGAACGATCAGGGCAAGCGGGTTCGCGGATTCAAAGGCGTGAATACTTGTTATAAGGTAAGGGCGAGTATTGCCGTGTAAGCGTGTAAATGGCTTCATTGCGGGTTTTCCGGCGTGTAGACTCACGTGTATGACACGCGGATTTACACGCGGGATCCCGTGTGTTCAGGCGGAATACACGCCTACACGCTGCAAAGGTCACTTGCTACTTATAAAAAAGGGCTTTACTTTTTTGATGATATGGTGTATACTGGGAATGAGGGTTATGGTATGCACCTGTTTGAAAGGAGTATACTATGGCAACAGCGCACAAAATGCCATCCGGCAAATGGCGGATCCAGTTCTTTACTTATGACAAGGACGGCAAGAAGACAAGGCACTCATATACCGCGAAGACACGCTGGGAAGCTGAGCGAATGGCCGATGAATATGTTGAGGAGATGAAGGAGGCACAAAGCCGCATCACCGTCGGACAGGCTGTGGACGAATACATTGACATGAAGCGGAATGTCCTGTCCCCCTCCACAATTCACGGTTACGAGATCATCCGGAAAAACCGGCTTCAAAGTATCATGGAGATTGATATTCACGAACTGAACAGCTGCGATATGCAGAAAGCGATCAATGAGGATGCACGGACCAGAGGACGGAAAACGATTATTGATGCCAAAAATCTGATCGTCTCCGCAGCGAAGCTTTACGGTGTTCGGCTTGATTTGAATATCTCGTTTCCGCCGAAGAAGCCGAAAATCAAGGAGCTTCCGACCGCAGCACAGGTCATTCACATGATTCGCGGGACGGATATTGAGCTTCCGTGTATGCTGGCAATGTGGCTTTCTTTGAGAGTGAGTGAAGTTCGCGGTTTGCAGTTCGGTGATCTGAAAAACGGAGTGCTGACGGTCAGACGGAGCAAGCTGTATCTGGATTGCAAAGATGTTGTCCGTGATGTCAACAAGACGTTCAAGTCCACGCGGCAGCTCGTGCTCCCGGAGTATCTTCTTCAGTTGATCCAGGCAATTCCGCATAAACACGAGGATGACTTCATTGTTCCGCAGAGCTATCAGGTGATCCGGAAACACTTCAAGAAGCTGACGGCAGCCAACGGTTACGAGATGACGTTTCATGATCTGCGGCACTTGAACGCTTCGATTATGCTCATGCTCGGCGTCCCGGACAAGTATGCAATGGAACGCGGCGGATGGTCTACCAACGCGACACTCAAGAATGTTTATCAGCATACATTCACCGATGAACGCAAACGTGTTGACAAGCAGATCGACGATTTCTTCAACGATATACTGAGGGCGTAAAACCCTCATTTCTGCCACTTAAATCGCTTAAAATCGGGGGTCTGGAAGTCAGAAATTGTACTCCGTGCACCCGACGTGCACTCGACGCGATTTTTACGGCGGAAAAACACGCAAATACGACACTTTGAAAAAGAAAAGAAAAGTTCGAACCCCTCATTTCTCACTTTTGTGAAATGTCCTAGATACGTGAAAAGACGTGTTTAGGGCATTTTTCTTATTTTTCAACGGAAATGTTTTTCCGAAAATAGAAGGATTTTTCCGTATTTTGAAGCCTTTTTCAGGCTGAGTTCCCACGCGAGTTCCCACAAAAAAGTTCCCACAAATGTGCGTATATAGGCCCCAAACGCATTCGGAACCGCGTAGATACGTTGATTTTTCTTTCTGAATGATTTTGCATTAGTTCCCACGGAATCCAACATCATAGCAAGAGTTCTCACGAAACACCCTCTCCCCAGATAATGTTGCGATTTTATGCGCTTATTTTGCGCTTCCGTGGCATATCGGAAATGGTGCATAAGAACGGGAGCAGCTTGATGCTGCTCCCGTTTTTTTGTATCGTTCGTCCTGCATCGGCAGCGTGACATCCCCCCCCTTCCTTACAATGTAGCGCTCTCTTGCAATCTGCCCGCGTGTATGCTATAATGGAATCAAAGAAGCCGTGATATGTGGGGAGGGACAGCGAAATGAGCTTTTATCAGGGTTTACTTGAAGCTGTAAAAACGGAGTGCCCGGTGATATATATTACATGCTGTCATTGGAGCGATGAATTACTCGCACTGCTTGATCATGCCATATGGAAAATCATGACAGAGAATCAGTATGCAATCGGCTATGAATGGAGTGAGATACAAAGGCTCTGCGATTTCCGAACAAAGGACAGTACAGAGAATCGGGAACTGAATCATCTGCAAAGGTGTATGGAATCCATTTCGTCTGAGCCTTTTTGCCGTCAGCGTTGCTTTCTTGCAGTGAAGGATCCGCATCTTTTCATGAGCGAACTGCGCTTGCACGCATTGTTAGTGGATACTGCGAAAAGAATCGTATCCGAAGACAGCAATCACACAGTTGTTCTAGTGATTGCACGATCTCCGCTGTTATCAGCAGAGCAGAAAGATACTGTCAGATATCTGGAGCTTCGTCCGGATGATTTCGCGGAAATACTGCAGCAGCTCAGCACGTTCCATTATAATGGTCATACGCAAGAAGCAACTGCTGAATCAACGGATCAAGATGCTTATGAGAGTTTGGCTGTTTGGAGCGGAACGCAGGATTCTGAGCCTTGTAAAATGATAAAGTCTGCAAAAATATTTGATGCAATCTGTGATGAGCTGTCTATCGGTACAAGACCAGGAGTGAAGCATAAGCTCGAAAACAAACGTGATCGTGATGCTCAGAAAGTAATACTGAGAAAACAGTATCATTATCTGATTGAAAAAATATGCAGGAATGATTTTGCTATATTTCAGAAAAGCAGCAGAACCATTTTGGCACCGGTATCCGAAGCACCGATCATTCGTATGATTCTTGCAGCTTCAGTATCACTGGATATCCGGGATAGACCAGTCAAAAAATGGTTTGCCGGGCGATATGAGCTGCTCCTTGAAAAGGATTATGCCGAAATCTGGATTCTGTATTCATTGCTTCAGAGCCGGCTGCATGACCTTTTGATGCGAGCGGAAATCACGGAAACATCGTATCGTCAATGGATCTCGTTTCTCAAGATGCGATTGAACTACGATTCTGTCGCGGCTGCTTTTTATTTCAGAAATGAGACCAATACTCTGTATCAAATGACAAGACCGCTACTGCCGTCCCTTTGCAGCGGTTCGGATACTGAGAATGCATTGGTGCATAATGCCGATCTTCTCTCGGCTGCCGAAAAAATGGCAGCAGAAGTACAGCCACTGCTTCAAACGCAAGCCGATTATCTCTTTTTCCTGCGCTGTGTGTGTGCTGTTTTGAATCAATTCGCAGTCAAGCAATCTGAAGAAATGCTGGAATCTGCTTTCCGCAAAGCACAAAACGGCGAAATGCTGCACAGTTTCCGACGGGATTCTGCCGCATCAGAATCAACTATCATAGGCAAGAGCTTTTCATGGGAAGATTTGTTCAGGATCAGTATGTCAGCTAACGCGCCGTTGGCTGGGGCGTTAGCCAATCATCCGGTGCTCGGAGAATCGGTAACACAACAAATCAAACAGGATAGTGATGCATGGAATGCAAAGTATACACTTGATATCAACAATGAGATTGTCGAGAAACCTAAACGAAGGCGAAAAAACAAATGATTTACGGGGGCGCATCAGCGCCCTCATTACTTTGTTTATTTGTTTTCCAACATCTCTTGCACCCGGTTCGCAAGATACAGCGGGATATTCGTAATCCCTCCGTTCGTGCGGAATTCACGCTTGGAGAATCGGATAACTGCAAAATCTCATGTGCTCTTGCATTTCATAAGCTTTTATGTTTGGGCATTATGACAAAAACGGAACATGGTCACAAGCGAATTGCATAGTTTTGTTGTGCAGCATGACAATTCACAGATTCTTCATTGACTAGCATCGTTATTTCGTGTATAATATATAATAGTATAATAGTTATAAAAGACAAGTATGACCTTGACAAAGCCTTTTGGCGAAAGAAGGTGAGAGCTATGAGACAGGTCCATCGAATAATATGTATTCTAACTGCCTTGAGTGTGCTCTTCTGCTTTTGCGCATGTAACGGAGAATACACTGAACAGATCAATCGCTCCGTTGGGTTCGGCAATACTGAATACGAATCTGACTGCACAATCCCCATCGGCGACCTGATGGATTCTACTTTCCTTCAAACAACACTATCCTTCTCGGAATGGAACGAGAGCACTACACAAACCACATCATCCTTGCAGTTTGAGGAAACAACAATAACGGTCACGGATTTCTCTACTGTGGATACACATATTCACACGACCGAAACGACCGTCACATCCACTTCAGCATTACAGGATACGGAGCCAGTTTCTGTTACTAACTGGTTTGAAGCTATCCCTCCATATAGTATACAGCCGTATGCAACGGTAAATGACAATACACCGTTTTTCAATCTGAATGACTATCCTACGGAGGCTTTTGAGTATTATTCTCCTCTTGACACGCTTGGCAGATGCGGTGAGTGTATTGCATGTATCGGACAGGAACTAATGCCAACTGAAAAACGCGAGGGTATCGGCATGATCAAGCCGTCTGGCTGGCAGCTGGTCAGATATGACGGAATTGTTGAAGGCAACTATCTCTTCAATCGGTGCCACCTGATCGGCTATCAACTTACCGGCGAAAATGCCAATTTATCAAACCTGATTACAGGAACACGCTATATGAATACAATTGGCATGCTTCCGTTTGAGAATAAAACGGCTGACTATATTCGGATGACCGGCAATCATGTACTCTATCGAGTTACACCTATTTTTGAGGGCGATAATCTACTGGTTACCGGTGTGCTCATGGAGGCACAGTCCGTTGAGGACAATGGTGCGGGGCTGATGTTTAATGTGTTCTGCTATAATATCCAGCCTCAAATTTTTATTGATTACTGCACCGGAGAAAACTACCTGATCGAATCCGTCGCGGATAATCCTTCCATTATCGATCTATGCGGGTACTCTGATGAGGATTTCGGTTCCGCCGTTGAAGATAGATCCAACATTCTAGTGGGTGACGAGCAATGTTACGACTATATCTTGAATACAAATACCAAAAGGTTTCACTATACGTTCTGTCCCTCTGTTGATGAAATGAAAGACAAAAACTGCATGAGGTGATTCTATGAAACAGAAGAAATTGTTCGCATTCGTTCTCTCCGCCGTAATGACCGTATCTGCGTTGATTCCGTCCATCCCGGTATCCGCAAATACAGAGACCGACGCACCCGATACTTCTGTATCTATGGGCGATATGTCTGTCACTGCAACCAACTCCTTCGGCGCGATGCTTGCCGATGAGCTGACCGCTGCCCAGCGGGATCAACTGCAAGGAAACGGCAACACCGTTTTTTCTGTGGAGATGGAGGGCAATCTGGCAAACGTATCCTTCCAGACCGTGCGATACTGCACGCTGATTGTCGGCATCTACGATGATTCCGGAGAAACGCTCCTTGCCAGCGGACGCACTGCGGTCACGCCGGAGGACAGAGAAATGAAGATTGAAATCGAATTCGGCGAGATACCGCAGTATTTCTATGTGCGGGCATATTTGGTGGATTCAGATTCGCTCGCGCCGCTGAGCACGGTCTACTGCTGCCCGAATTATACGGAGAAAATGCAGGAATTCTTTGCGAAAACGGTTGATGATTTCGATGCAGACCTTGTGCTGAATTTCGATGATGATTCTGCGAACAATTTCGCCGTGTTCAAGGAAGGCACGGTCATGCTCAACCCAGAGGAGGGCTATGACACCGTTATTTCGGCTGACGATGCGAACGATGTATATGTGATCGAAAATGCCGATGATACGGTGCTTTCGCTGCAAGCGGGCGATGTGCTTTCCTATCAGTACAGTGAGAATGACCTCATGATCGTCAAGGTCGCCTCAACGGAAACAGACGGCTCAACTGTCACGATTCACGGCGGCGAGACGAATATGCAGGAGATATTTGAATATGTGCGCATCGAGGCGGCACAGGGCATGCAGGATGCCGATGTGCAGCCGGCGGAGGGCGTCGAGCTGGTGCATACGACGGAAGATACAGACCGGGTGCGCAGCCGTTCAAAGATTGAAACCGGTGTTTCCGCGACCGAAGAACTGAAAAAGAAATTCGTGGACGAAAAGTTCCCAAAGGAAGAGCCCTCCGACAGCGGCTTCAATTATCAGGTGAAAATCAACGGAGAGGTGAGCCTTTCCGTCTCTGCAGAGGTGAAGTATTATTACAGCGTGCTCTTTCTGGAAGCATATCTGGAGCTGTCGCTGAAATATTCCGCAAAAGCCCAGATCACTGCTTCCGGCAAGGTTTCCTTTACGTTGCCGTTGGCAACGGAGATTGGTTTTGAGCCGATCCCGGGTGTATTTGTCGGAATCTCACCGGCACTTGTGATTGAACTCAGCGGCAAAATTGAAGTGACAGCCGAATTCTCCGGCAGTGTGGGCATTCGGGCGGATACCGAAGCAGATGACAAAATTCAGAATATCTCAGAATCCCCCAAAGCAGAATTCAGCGTCAAAGCAGAGGCAACGCTCTCTGTCTGTTTTGATCTGAGACCGAGAGTCATAGTTCTTTGCGACGAAATTGCAAAATTCGAGGCATCCGCAAAGGTTGGCGTGGAGGTCACGGCAAAGCTTGAAAAAGAGATTGATTTCATCCATTACGCAAGCGACAGAGAGAATCAGGCGATGCTGCACGATTGCAGAAACTGTCTCGAAGGAGAGCTGCATGGTGTATTTGATCTGAGCTTTAAGATTGATCTGGCACTCTTGGATGAATTGGAATTCAAATTGCTGGAATATAAGCCGAAGATCTGTGATTTTTATTTTTCCTTTGACCATAAGGAATTCGGTTTAGGTGAATGTCCGTATGATCTGCACCGTGCCGTGATACAAGTCTTCTCCTATGACGGCAATCCGCTCAGCGATGCAGAGATCACATTCCATGCACACGGCAATGTGAAGCAGTTTACCTCTTTGCTGAAGCCGGCAGAGCGCGTGACCGGACCGCTGAAAACCGATGCGGAGGGCAAGATCGAGGTGTTCCTTCCGCAGGAGTATGTTTCGTATACGGTGACTGCGGACGGCTATGCGGAGAATGAACAGCATATCATTGTCACCGATTATCCGGAGGATGCGTTCATTGCCGCAGAGGTGACGATGTATCCGCCGACCTATCCTGTCACCGTGCGGGTGCAGGATGAATCCGGTTCGCCGCTTGCAAAGGTCGGGCTGTCCTGCGGGCAGGCAAAGGATGATTCCGTTTCTACCGGGCAGGACGGCTGCGCGGTGATCCGGCTCTATAAAGGCGATTATCATCTCTGTGCAAACAAAACTGGCTACAAACAGGCGACGAGCAATGGCGTCATGACAGATCCCGATACAGAGATCACGCTCACGATGAAGCTGAAAAGCACAGAGGATATTCTGCTGGAACAGGTTCCCACTGCTTCCGGCATCTGCGGCGCTTCGGGCGACAATCTGAAATGGGCGTACTATGATGAAAGCGGCATCCTGCTGATTACCGGTATCGGCAAAATGAAGACATTTGATTCTATCAATCCGCCGCCGTGGGAACTGTATAAGCGCGGCATTGTGCAGGTGCTCATTTCAAACGGTACAACATCCATCGGGCAGCTAGCGTTTTACAACTGCCAAAGAATGGAGAACGTCACCATTCCCGATACGGTTTCCGAAATCGGTTTCAGTGCATTTGCAAACTGCACATCTCTGAAATCACTCAAAATCCCCGAGGGTGTGGAGACCCTTGACATGGTGTTTGCCTTCTGCAGATCTCTTGCATCCGTGCAGATACCGAGTACGGCACATTTCTATGACATGGGTTCCCTCAGCGGATTAAGAGGCTTGAAGGAAATTGTGCTTTCCGAAGAGAATCCCTATTACCGCCTTGAGGACGGCGTGCTCTACAATGCCGACATGACAGAGATGCTGCTGTATCCTCCGTTAAAGGAAGGGGCGAAATATACTGTTCCGGACGGCGTGAACAGTATTGCGGGTGCGTTTGCGTACAATCAGAATCTTGTTTCGGTGCAGCTTCCGGAGGGTGTCACCGACATCAGCGGTGCGTTTCAGGAATGCGTCAATCTAAAAAATGTCAATGTGCCGGACAGCGTGACCGAAATGAACAATGCGTTCTCAAAGTGTTCCAGCCTGCAAGCGTGCAGCATCCCGGACGGCATCACTGCACTGAGCGGCGTTTTCAATGAATGCACTGCGCTCGCATCCGTTGTGATCCCTGATAGTGTGACAGTGATCGGCAATTCTGCATTTGCTAAGTGTGCGGGTCTGACTGAGATCGCAATTCCAGACGGTGTCACCGTGATCGGCAGTTCTGCATTTGCAGAGTGTGCAGGTCTGACAGAGATCACAATTCCCGAAAATGTTACCGAGATCGGCGATCGTGCTTTTGAAGGATGTAAAGGTCTGACCGCATTTGCATTTCCGCACGGTGTGACTGCGGTGGAAGATCAGGTGCTTTCAGGCTGCAAAGCGCTGGAATCCGTCTCAATCCCGGAGGGCGTTACATCCATCGGCTCCTGTGCCTTTGCCAACTGCAAATCGCTTCCCGAGGTCACACTTCCGAGCACAGTCACGGAATTGAAGGATGCATTCAAATCCTGTTCCGTACTGCAATCGGTCAATCTCCCTGAGGGGGTGGCTGTGCTTAACTCCTACACATTTTACGGCTGTTGGGCGCTGACTGCAATTTCGATTCCGAAAACTGTAACGGAAATAGAATCCGGCGTATTTGCCAGCAGCGGCTTAAAGGACATCTACTATCCCGGAACAGAGGAAGAATGGAATGCAATCAGAATAGGGGACAATATCGAGATCCTTTCAGCGGAAAAGCATTTCGGGAGCGCACAGCCGGCGCAGGCAAAGCCCGCCGGTCTGCCGACCGCAGAAGCGGCTGAATCTGTGCAGGCAGAGCGCGATGCGGTGATCCGCTCGCTCCCTGAGACCGAGCCGGATTCCGCAGATCAGACTGATTCCGTATCCACAGCCGCGCTGGACGGTCTGTTCGCTGATACCGTTTACAATTTCTATGTTCTGCTCAGCAAAAACACAGATGATCCGCTGCATCCGGTGAATCTGTTGTATCTGACACAGTTTGTGTCCGATGCGGACGGCACGGCGGAGATTCGATATGCCCTGCCCTTTGAGGCGGAAAATGCTGTGATACTTTCTGTTCCCGCAGAGAAAACGGTCACGGATGCAATTATCCGCATTCCCGATCTGATATTCACCGGCAGCACTGTTTCTCCGCAGATCACAGTGCAAGTCAACGGTGTCACGCTGACGGAGAATCGGGATTATCAGCTTTCCGGCGACCTGACTGCGGATGATGTCGGCACATATTTTGTGAAAGTCACTGGCATCGGGGATTACATAGGCAGCCGCACGGCATATTATGCTGTGATTTGTGAGCATGAGGATGCGGACGGCGTGTGCAAGGTCTGCGGCGCGATTGCCGATGAAGCATGGCTCAGCGGCGATGTCAATACCGACAGCAGAGTGTCGCTTGCAGATGCGGTTTTCCTTGCCAGAATCATCGGCGAGGACAGCATGCCGCCTCTCAGTGAAGAGAACCTTACCCGCGCTGACATGAACGGCGACGGGATGATTACCGTGCTTGATCTGCGGCAGATGCTGCGGATGCTGGCGGGAATTGTGTAAACATGCCAAACGGCAGACCGGATTGGCATAAAATAATCAAAGGAGGTAAGGGTAAAATGTTTCGCGTCTTCCCCTCCGGTGTCAAAAATGGTATAATGGAGTCCTAAGCAAGTCATTGGACTAATTTGGAGTGTTTTAGACTGACACGAGGAGGAATCGGTATGCAATCGGAAACCACAACAGCGATCACGGCAGTAAAGCAGGATGTACGCCTTAGTGAATGGGCGGAACAACTCGAAGCACAGCAGGCAAGCGGACTGACCGTTCCGCAATGGTGTGCGGAGAACGGCATCAAAACCAAGAGCTTCTACTACCGGCTGCGCAGAGTCCGGAAACAGTATATCCAGTCTGCACAGGCGGTCGTCCCGCTGACGGTACCGCAGCAGCAAAGTGCAGATATCCGGATCGAGAAGAACGGTCTGCATATCTCACTGCCGACCAGCATTACGAAGGATACGCTGCTGGCATTGGTGAATGCGCTATGCTGAACGATCTGCCTGCCGGTCAGCAGGTCTATCTGATCACCGGATATACCGACCTTCGCCGCTCAATCGACGGTCTTGCTTCAATTATACAAGGTCAGTTAAACCTTGATCCGTTCAGCACAGCCCTGTTTCTATTCTGCGGCAGACGGCGTGATCGCATCAAAGGTTTGCTATGGGAAAGCGATGGCTTTCTTTTGGTTTACAAGAGGCTAGATAATGGTTGCTTTCAATGGCCTCGCAGTGAGATGGAAGCAAAACTGC
>JAEEXH010000078.1 GCA_016291435.1 Oscillospiraceae bacterium | reverse complement strand
CTCGCAGAGGTACAGTCTCAAAGCATGGAGATGCTGTTCACATCCTTTTATGACGATATTTACGGCTCAGAAGCGGATTATCTGGAAGCTCTGGCGCTGTATAACATCATGGATTCAGTAATCTCCGGCTTTGCAGTCGGTGAGTTTGAATACCGCGTAATGCAGGATCTTGAAAACATCTCACCGCAGGATGTCTGTGATATTTTTGATGAGATCATGGAGGAAGCAGGTCTTTCCTCTCAGCTTTATCAGATCACACATCTCTATGAGGAGCCCGGATATTATATCAGCTACGGCGTCTCTGCATTGGCATCCATGCAGATTTATGCCGCAATGCAGGAAGATTTTTCGCAGGCGATCATCATGTATACAAACATCTCTGCCATCTCCAGTAAGTCCGGCGATTATCAGTTCTCGGAAGCACTCGCATCCAGCGGCTTCGATAACATTTTCGATGAATCCTCTCTGGAAGCGGTTGTTGAAAGTGTCAGTGCGCGGCTTAGTCCTGTGATTGACTGATGAAATGCGGCAGAATTTCCCACGCTCGGGTGAATGATTGGTATTGACAAATATATAAAAATCTGATAGAATAGAGAACAGCACGGACTCCGGTGCGTGCAATCTGGATATAAAAAAGGAGAATATTTATGCTGAAAAACAAACAGCGTAAGATGATTGCTGCGGGATCGGCAGCGATCCTTGCCGTTTCCGCAGCCGTTTCGGCTGCACCGCAGCTCTCTGCACTGACTGTCGGAGCGGATACCTCAATCGTGATTCTCGGAGACAGCATCTCGTCCGGCTATGCTTTGCAGGAGGGCGAGCTCGGCTATTACGATTATCTCGCAGATGCATATCAGTGCACACTTGCAAACCACGCAGTTCCCGGCGCAACAACCTCTGATCTGCTTACAAAGCTGAACGATGATGCTGTGAAGTCCGACGTGTCCGCTGCGGATCTCATCTGTCTCAGCATCGGCGGCAACGATCTGCTCCAGCCGGCAATGGCATATTTCAAATCGCTTCAGCTCGAAAATGAGGCGCTGATGGATACGCTGATGCGTCTTGCAACAGAAGGCTCTGCGGAAACGCACATGTCCAATCTGACAGGTCAGCTCCGTACACCGATCGCCGCGGCACAGGAAAACATTCTGACAATCGCCTCCACACTCAAAGAGATGAATCCGAATGCACAGATCGTTTTCCAGACAATCTACAATCCGCTTGAGATCGAAAAGCCTGTCTATAACGGAAAAGATTATTCCTCGGAGTACAAGCTGCTCTCCAATTACATCAACGGTCAGCTCCGCCGCCTTAACAACAAGATCGCTGAAGCTGCATCTTCCGCAGACAATGTGAAAGCAGCAGACGTAAACGCTGCATTTCTCGGAAACGGCTGGGTCTATGCGCGCACACTGCAAAAGGATGTCCATCCGAATGCGCTGGGCCATGCACTGATTGCTTCACTGGTTATGGATGCGGTCGGAGATGAGAAAATCGGCTCTGATAAACTTGAAACACTTGTCGGCGGCATGATCCTGAGCGGTGATGCGAAAGCGCTTCCCGCCGATGATTACGCTCTGCTGAAAAAATACACCGCTGCAATGCAGAAAACCGCATTCGGCGATGTCAACGGTAACGGCAAAATCGAAGCGACTGATTCCATGACCGCGCTGATGGCAGCAGGTGATATGGCATTCGGTCTTGCTCCCGCACAGACGCTCGGCCAGCTGCTTCTCAGCGATGTTGACAGCAACGGGCTTGTGGACGCAAAGGATGCACAGTACATCCTGATCTATTTCGGCAACACCAACTCACTGCTCGAGTGCACATGGCAGGAGGTCACCGGCAGCCCCTATGCACCGACCTACAGCAATCTTACGAAACAGTAAAAACAAAACGCACGCGCAGCGGTTTGCTGTGCGTGCGTTCTTTTATTTCGCGGCATAATCGGTAATATCATAAACCATCATGAGATCATTCTCGCTGTTCAGCACCCGAACGCCTGCAAGCCTGTCTTCCTGATAATACCGATAGATCGTGTAATACACCGTTTTTCCGCCGGCAGGCGCTTCCATCAGCCAGAGCTCACAGACATACGTTGATCCGTTCACTGAGGTGTAATAGGTGTTTTGCCTGCTGAGTTTTTTATTGCTGTACGATTCTGTCTCGAAGAAATAGTCGCCGAGATTTGCAGTTTCCGTGTCATCAGAGGAGATCTCCTTGGAGCCGCTGATCTCGGTCACTCGCCCTGTGCTGTCCGCATGATAACGGTCAGACGAGGGGAACAGACCGCCGTCCGTACCCGTTTTGACATCCAGATACGCCCCGTCGGGGCTGCATTCATAGCGATAATGTGACACTGTAAGAGAGAGTGCAGCCTGTGAATTGAAGCAATAGACATTCGCTTCGGCAATATAGCTGCTGCCGAGCGCATTGCGCACCTTCTCTGATATATCGCCCTCACCGTCTGTCTTGGATTCCTTGACAGCTTCTCCGGCTCGGTAATCAAAACGCAGATGCTTCATTGTTCGGCGATAGAATCCGAAGATGCGGCAGCAAATGAGAAACGCACCGAACAGCGCGGCGATACACAGGAGCCACACAAGCAGCTTTGCTTTTCGTTTCTGTTTATTCGCAGCAGCTTCCGCAGCGAAGGGAACAAATCCTTCCTCCGGGAGCTCCGGATCAGCCGGCGGCATCGGAATCTCTGTTTCCGGCAGCTCCGTGATCTGCTTTTCCGGATCAGTCATTGTGTTCCTCATCCTTCTTCTCTGCTGTTGCAGCATTGAGGATCACAGTGAGCAGCGCAATCACGCCGATCACAATAAAGATGCCGAGCATGCCGAGCCCCATATAGCGCAGGTTTTCTACAAAATTCATCGGTTCAAACATGTGTATGCTCCTTTCCGATCAGAGGAAGAAATTGAGAATCAGACCGCCCGCGATCACAGAAGCGATCTGACCGGATACATTGACGCCGGTTGCCTGCATGAGCAGGAAATTCGTCGGGTCTTCCTTGAGCGCCATCTTGTGGACAACTCTGCCGGACATCGGGAATGCCGAAATGCCCGCAGCACCGATCATCGGATTGATTTTCTTTTTCAGGAAAAGGTTGAGGATTTTCGCAAAAATAACACCGCCCGCAGTGTCGAAGATAAACGCGACCAGACCGAGACCGAGGATCAGCAGCGTGTTGACCTGGAGGAATTTCTCAGCCTGCATCTGGCATGCGATGGTGATGCCGAGGAAGATGGTCACGAGATTTGCGAGCACCTTCTGTGCAGTCTCAGAAAGCGAATCGAGCACGCCGCACTCACGGATCAGATTGCCGAACATCAGGAAGCCGACCAGTGAAACGGATGCCGGTGCAATCAATCCTGCAATGATGGTAATGCAGATCGGGAACAGAATGCGCGTGGTCTTGGAGACAGGCTTCTGTGTATACTCCATGCGGATCATGCGCTCCTTCTTAGAGGTGAGCATGCGGATAATCGGCGGCTGTATGATCGGTACCAGCGCCATGTAAGAATATGCCGCGACCATAATCGCGCCGATATAGGAGGAATGCAGCTTCTGCCCGACGACGATAGAGGTCGGGCCGTCTGCCGCACCGATGATTGCGATGGAAGCCGCGTCCTTGATATCAAAGAACATGGATGCCGTACAGAGCGTGAAGAAAATGCCGAACTGTGCAGCCGCGCCGAACAGCATCAGCAGCGGATTCGAAAGCAGGGGACCGAAGTCGATCATCGCGCCGATGCCGATAAACAGGATCAGCGGGAACAGCTCATTCGCGATGCCTGCGTTGTAAAGGATACTGAGCGCACCTTCTTCTGCATCTGCGCCGCCTTGCGTGATTGCGCCGGAAAGCGGCAGATTCACAAGAATTGCGCCGAAGCCCATCGGCAGCAGCAATGTGGGTTCCATGTCCTTCTTGACGGCGAGATAGATGAGCAGTCCGCCGATCGCCCACATCACGACCATTTTCCAGTCGAGATTGAGCAGGTTCTGATAGAGCACTTCCATGAAAACTATCCTTTCCTAAATCATTTTGGGAGCATGAAAAAAAGACTTTTATCGCAGCAGAGAACTTGTCCGCTGCGATAAAAGTCTTGCCGTTTAATTTTCGTGCGGATCCGCCCTCGGGGATCGGGTATGACGACGCGAAAGACAGCACTGCGTTCCCGCAGCCTGCCGGCTACTCCCTTTTATCATTTTTAGTCTACCACAATTTTCTTAAAATGTCAAGCATTCCGCGAAAAAAACTTGCTTTCCCCGCAGAGCGCTGTCCTTGACAAGGCGGAGGAACTGTGCTATACTTTTATAGTACTATATGAGCAGTATGAACGGAAAAGTATATGATCAAACTGAAATACGGAAATACGAACACTTTTTTCATCAGCGGTCTGCTGATTGACACTGATTATGCGGGGTCGCTTCCGGCATTCTATCGTGCATTGAAAGCAAACGGCATCACTGTGCGCGATATCCGCTGTGTGCTTGCCACGCACTATCATCCCGATCACATGGGACTGATCGGGGCGCTGACAGAGCAGGGCGTCACGCTTTTGCTGCCGGATGTGCAGCGCGATGCCGTCCATTTTTCAGACCGCATATTCAGGCGGGACGGTCTGCCGTTTATTCCCGTGAACGAATCGACCGCGCAAGGCATATCCTGTGCGGACAGCAGAGCGTTTCTGGCAAATCTCGGGATTGCAGGGGAGATCATTCATACCCCCAGCCACAGCGCAGACAGTGTATCGCTCATCCTGGATGACGGAAGCTGCTTTGTCGGTGATCTTGAGCCGTATGAGTATCTCGAAGCATATGAAGATAATATACCATTGCAGCAGGACTGGGCACAGATTATGCAGCATCATCCCAAGCGGATCTATTATGCACACGCGCCTGAAAGAATCCTGTGAGAATCGGAGAAAACATGGAAAAGCATCATTTATATCAGCCGATCGGCACGCTTCCCGGCGTCGGTGAAAAACGTGCGAAGATCTATCAGAAGCTCGGGATCGAAACGCCCTACGATCTGCTGTTTCATTTTCCGCGCACCTATATAGATTTTACCGCTCCTGTAAAGATCGCCGATACAGAGAACGGTGTCTATGCCGCTGTAAAATGCCGCGTGGTTCAGCGTCTTGCGCCCGCCTTCGTGCGCAAGGGACTGTCCTTCTACCGGGTTGTGGTCACAGACGGCGATTCTGATTTTGTACTGGTGTTTTACAATACCCCCTATACCTATCAGGCGATGAAGGCAGGGGACGAATATTATGTATACGGCAAGCTGACAGGCGGATTCACACGCCGCGAAATGCAGGCACCGCAGGTACAGAAGGCAGAGAATGCGCTGCTGCTTCAGCCAATCTACCCGCAGACAGCAGGTCTGACGAGCGTGATGATCCGCACAAATGTCGCCCGGGCTTTACAGATATTGGAACAGGAGCCGATCGAGACACTTCCGGCAAAGCTCCGTGCAGCGTATCAGCTTTGCGGGCTGAACGATGCGCTGCGTGCCGTGCACCGCCCGCAGAGTGCAAAAGAACTGGAAGCGGCGCAGCACCGTCTTGCTTTTGAAGAACTGCTGCAATTTCAGCTTGGCACACTGATGCTGCGGCATTACAGCACCGCACAGACTGCATCGGCAAAAATGGAGAACGCGGATCTCTCTGATTTCTTCGGCGCCATTCCGTTCTCGCTGACGCATGCACAGCAGCATGCGATTGAGGTTATTTGCTCGGATCTTTGCCGTGCGAAGCCTATGAACCGGCTTTTGCAGGGAGATGTCGGAAGCGGCAAGACTGTTGTGGCTGCGGCTGCGGCTGCATTTGCGGCAAAAAACGGCAGACAAACAGTGCTCATGGCACCGACGGAGATCCTCGCCCAGCAGCATTTGCAGACGCTGACAGAATTCCTGTCTCCGATCGGGATTTCACCCGTGCTGCTCACAGGCTCAACAAAGGCAAAGGAGAAGCGTGCGATCAAGGCACAGATTGCCGACGGCACCGCGCAGGTTGTTGTCGGCACGCATGCTGTCATTCAAAAGGATACCGAATTCAACGATCTCGGGCTTGTCATCACGGACGAGCAGCATCGCTTCGGCGTTGCACAGCGTGCTGCACTTGCCGAAAAGGGCGGTTTTCCTCACAAGCTCGTCATGTCTGCCACGCCGATCCCGCGCACGCTGGCACTTATTATTTACGGTGATCTTGACATCACTGTGCTCGACGAGATGCCGAAGGGCAGACTCCCGATTCAGACCTTCGCTGTCACCGGCGGCTACCGGGAACGCGCATACAGTTTCATCCGCGAGCATCTTGATAAAGGGGAGCAGGCGTATCTTGTCTGTGCAATGATAGAAGAATCGGATCAGCTTGAAAATGTGCAGGCAGCAGAAAGCTATGCGGAATCATTGAAAACAGGTGCGTTTGCAAACTACCGTGTCGGTCTTCTGCACGGCAAGATGAAGCCGCAGGACAAGGAAGCGATCATGGCAGCGATGAAAGCACATGAGATTGACCTGCTTGTCTGCACAACTGTCGTGGAAGTCGGTGTCGATGTGCCGAACGCAACCATTATACTGATAGAAAACGCTGACCGCTTCGGCCTTGCACAGCTTCATCAGCTCCGCGGGCGTGTCGGAAGGGGACAGGTGCAGAGCTACTGTATCCTAGTGACGGACTCCCGCAGAGAGGATGCCCGCGAACGGCTGAAAGTCATGAGCCGCACCGCAAACGGCTTTGCAATCGCAGAGGAGGATCTGAAGCTGCGCGGTCCCGGCGATTTCTTCGGCCATGCCCAGCATGGCATGCCGCCGCTGATGCAGGCTGCCTTTTGCAGCAATATGCCGCTTGTCTCTGAGACACAGGCAGCAGCCAAGTCGCTGCTGGAGCGAGATCCGGAGCTTCGTTCTCCCGAGGTGCAGCCGCTGCGAACAGCCGTTCTCACACTCTTCGCAAAAAACGGAGAAAATGGCTTGAATTAAGCAATTTGGTAGGTATAGCCATAATTGCGCTAATATTATATATTTATATGTGCATATAGCCGATTTCGGACTTTTTTTCGATTTCCTCTTGACTTTTTCGTCCGAATCGGCTATAATAACATAGTCGCCTGACGGAAACAAAGACGACACGAAAAATGGCCTGGTAGTTCAGTTGGTTTAGAACGCCGCCCTGTCACGGCGGAGGTCGTGGGTTCGAGCCCCATCCAGGTCGTTTCCATGCCTCTTTAGCTCAGTTGGTAGAGCAGGGGACTGAAAATCCCCGTGTCGTTGGTTCGATTCCGACAGGAGGCATCCAAATGCGGATTTAGCTCATCTGGTAGAGCGCCACCTTGCCAAGGTGGAGGTAGCGGGTTCGAGCCCCGTAATCCGCTCTCATCGCGGTTTGGAAATATCCTTATCGCGAAAAAAATCCCGAACTTCGGTTCGGGATTTTTTGTTGTCTGTTTGCTCAGAGCTGACAGCGCATGAGGAATTCCTCTCCGCGCTCCGCAATCGTTTGAAACCCTGCTCTTCGGTACAGCCGCACAGCAGGGTTTTCCTTTTGAACAGAAAGCGATACAGCCTTGCAGCCGTGCGTGCGAAGCTCCGCGAGGAGAGCGTTCAGCATTCCGGTGCCGAATCCCTTGCCGCGGTATTCGGGCAGCAGAGAAATCGCAAGCGACGGCGTTTCGTCATCGAGATGCCCGTAGTCATCCATAATACGCACCCACGCTGCACCGATGATCTTACCGTTCAGCTCGGCGCAGAATGCAGTATCCCACGCACCGGCGCCGAAATTGCGGGTATAAACCTGTAATTCCGGCTGCTCAATGATCTCAAACGGCGGGGGAGTCACATCCTTCGGCAGGAAGATCGCGTGATATAAAAATGTACGCAGCACGCTGTATTCAACAGGCAGCAGCTTCCGTATGATGCCTTCTGTCATTTCACAGCACCTTGAAAAACGGCATAGTACCGGTTGTGGAAATCACAGTATGCAGCTCCGGCGCATCTTCTGAAAGCACCTGCCCGAACCAATTCACCGCAGGAACCTCCGTGAAAAAGTGACCGCAGTCAAAGAGCGTGAAGCCGAGATTATGTGCCTCCGCCCACACGCTGTGCTTGCAGTCCGCCGTGATGAGTGCATCTGCACCGACACGGAGCGCTTGTTCCATCATATCACCGCCGCTGCCCGTACACCACGCAACACGACAGATCGCATCCTTGTTGTCTCCCGCATAATAGCGAACATCCTCGCAGCGTGTCGCGGCTTTCAGGCTCTTTGCCAGTGCCTCCGCATCAAATATCTGCGTGCAGTCTGCCGCTCTGCCGAGCACGCGTCCGCCGGGCAATTCCTCCAGCGGTCCGAACGGCGCCAGCACGATGCCGTTCTCGGCGAGAATCTGCCCGAACACATCGTTAAGCCCGCCTTCTGCAATATCCAGATTGGTGTGTGCACAGATCGCAGCGATATTCTTCTGTACCAGATACCAGACCGGGTGTTTGGGGGAAATGCGTTTGATCGGATCCCAGATCACGGGATGATGCGAAAGAATGATGTCTGCGCCGATCACTGCCGCTTCCTTGACAACTGTTGTTGTAATATCCAGCGTCAGCAGTGCCTTTTTGACCTCACGCTTCGGATCACCGACAAGCAGTCCCGATCTGTCCCACGGCTCCTGCAAAGAAAACGGTGCGCGTCTGTCAATCACCTCAAATACATCCTGAACGGTCATTTGGCTCCCTCCATCCATTCGTTGATCTGCCGGATCGTCTCTCTGACTGCCGCAGATTCTTCTGTGTGTCCGGCTTCATCCAGACCGTGTGCTTTCGTGTGCAGTCTGTCCTGCACGCCGGCAAGATAAATACGCGTGAGCCTGTCGCTGCGGCGCAGCTTTCCGACAAAAGGCTCTGCCCCGGCTAAAATGCGTGATTCTCCGGTATAATGTGCCTGAATCACGGAATACACATGTGTATCCTTGACAGCGGCCTCCTTTGTGATTGTGAAACCGTTTTCAGCCAGCCAGCTCCGCAGCACCTCCGCTTTGGTCATCGGCTGCAAAACAAGATTTGTTCCGCGGCGGATCCATTTCGCGGCATCGTCAGCAAGGATATCGCGGATAGATTCTCCGCCCATGCCCGCAATCACAACATCGGTGATATTTTTATCCGGCACCTTCCGAAATCCGTCCGTAAGAATCAGGCGAATGCTGCCGGAAACACCGTGCTTTCTGAGCGTGTTCTTCGCTGTTTCCAGCGGACCCTCACGAATATCCGTTGCAATAGCTTCCGTGCATTTCCCGCTCATAACAAGGTATACAGGCAAAAAAGCGTGGTCAGTTCCGATATCACAGACAAAATCGCCCGTGATCATAGATGCGCAGCAAAGCAGCCGCGGCGAAAGCGGTATCATATGGAATCCTCCTTTCGGATCCTGTACGCGGCAATGCCCCAGAGGATAAACCTGCCGGAGCCGCCGGTATGTCTGAGCGTCAGTCTGTGTGACGCTGATTTTGTTTTCGGGATCACACGCTGCACGAACGGATTTCCCCAGCCCGTCAGCAGATTTGCCTGCAAGCGCAGGGGCGGCTCGTCGTCCACGGTCAGTATCGCATCATCTGTGTCTTCAAAGCAGCTTTGACGGAACAGGAGCAGAAATGCGTCACCCTCTGCTTCCAGCGTGTAGGAATCGGCACATGCCTGCAAGATCACCGCATCCGCACCGCCGAGCAGATGAAGGAACGGGATGCGTTCACGCAGACCGCCGTCTCCGCTGAGCAGACCGCAGATTGTGAGTGTACGAGCAGAGCGGTCAAGACACGGCGCAGGAAGTTCATAGGAAACAGCATCGGTGTCCCGGCTCTGCATCACGCGAAAAATTGCTTCTGCGAGCATCTTCTGTCCCTGCGCATGCGGATGCACAGCATCACCGGCATATTCTTCCCACGGAATTCCCTGCATGGCATTCCGCACACAGATCACCGGCTGAGCGTAGTGCACTGCAACGTGCGTCAGCAGATTCTCAGAAGAATTCCCGCTCTCATTTACGCACATCACATGAATGAGTGCCGGAGCAGAAGGGAGCGCTGTCAGATATGCCGTCAGCGATTCGTAAGCAGAAACATATTCTTTTGCAGACGGCTGATTGACCGCATATTCGAGCAGAACAAGGTCAGGCGAAAATGCCGCGATCTCCCGGACTGCAAGATACAGTCCGAACCATGCGTTTGTGCCGGATGCCGCAAAATTACGGAGCTCTGTTTCATACGGCAGAAGATCACAGAGCAGCGCAGGATAGGGAATGATGTCTTTTCCGGCGCCCTCACTGTTGTAGCCGTAGGTCACTGAGCCGCCGAACGCGGCGATGCGCAGCGGCCTTTCCTTTGCGCGGTGCGGCAGCGATGCGATCCTGCCGGTGCAATCGCCAGATGCAAACGCATTCTCCGCAAACTGCGCGATCAGCTTCTCATTCATGCGGACACCATGTGCCGAGGTCTACCAGCCTGCGCAGACATTTTGCATATGCGGCGGATGCGTGGGAGTGGTAGGCATTCTTGCGTGTGAATAGCTGGATGCTCCGCACAGCCGTTTCCTCCGGCAGTGGGAAGTAGACAGGATGCTGCTGGTAATTGCCGAACCGGATCAGCGAATCCGGCAGCAGTGCAAGACCCATCCCTCCCATGACAAAGGAAAACGCGGTCTCAAGCGAATCAACGCGCATGATCTGCGCATTATCGGCATCATTCCCCCAGATGCCGTAAAGCAGGCTGCGGCCGAATTCGGGATCCTGCGGAACAAGGATCTGCTCCGCGGCGATCTCCTCCCAAGTAATGCATTGAGCGGTCATGAGCTTCCAGTCCGGATGACGGATATCATTCGCGGAGAGCACGGTAGCCTTACATGAGGATAGCAGCGGATGACCGGGGGCGGCTGCGAGATAAAGGCGTTCATCGGAGAGAGGCTCAGACTGAATGCGGACTGCATCGCAGCTTCCCGTGCCGATCACAAGATCCAGCTCATTTTTTTGCAGTGCTTCCTGAAGATCATTCCAGACGCCGCCGCGCAGCGTCATATCAATACCGGCGTATTCTCTGTGAAACTCCGCCACGCTCTGCGCGAGCATACAGTGAATGCGGAACGGAGAAGCGCCGATCTTCAGCGTGCCCTTGCGGATCGCCGCACAGTCGGCAAGTGCGTTTTCAAGCTCCGTTTCCAGTGCCTGAAACTGTTTCGCATAATCCACATAGATCTTACCGGCTGCTGTGAGCGCGATTGGAGAGACGGAACGGTCGAAGAGCGTAACGCCGAGCTGCCGCTCAATATGCTTGACGCTCTGGCTGAGCGATGACTGCGTCACAAAGAGCTTTTGTGCAGCGCGGGAAATACTCCGCTCCTCCGCAATGGTCAGGATATATTGTGCCTGTTGAGAATTCATGTACTACCACCTCCGGTATTAGTCTTGACGAATCATATCTATTATAGCATATCCGCTTGCATTTTGCAACAGATTTTGATATAATAGTCTCTGATAGGCGGTAATCCGCTAATATTTCAGCTTGGAGGGACATATGAAAAAAGGTTTGGTGATCGGCGGTGTGATCGTTCTGCTGGCGGCAGCTGCGGGGGCACTGTTTGCATTTGCGGAAAGCGATCAGACCAAGGCGATCAAGGATGTATTGGAAAACGGAAGGGTGCCGTCCGCAAAAGAGCAGGATCTGCTTGACCTTGACGATGACAGCACAATCACAAAGAAGGATCTTATGAAAGCAAAATTCGATGCAGTACTGCACAAAAGCAGCGAAATGCCGCTGTTCTATCAGCCGACTGCCGCAAAACAGCTCGGCCGCACCGCATATCACGAAGAAACAGAGACGCTCTGGTTCTCTCTTTCCGGCAGCGGAATTGAATTTCGGTTCATGGGCGAGAACTGCTCGTTTACACTGGTCGGCGATTCTGCCTGCACACAGGGGGAGACCGTTGCACCGCGCTATGCGTATTATGTCGACGGCGAGCTGAAGGAGAAAACGCAGCTCACTGAGCCTGAGCGCACGGTCTCGATTGAAGGCTCCGCCACAGATTACAAAACTGTGCGGATTGTGAAGCTCTCGGAATCTGCGCAGTCTTCCATGGGCATCCGCGATCTCTGTGTCGAAAAAAACGATGGGGAAGGCGAGAGCGGTCTTTCCGCGACTGATTCTGCGCCGCATCTGATCGAATTCATCGGTGATTCCATCACCTGCGGCTATGGCGTAGACGGTGAATTCAACAAGGACAAGTTCATGACCGCAAACGAAGACGCAGAGAAAGCCTATGCGATCAAGACTGCAAAGAAGCTCGGTGCAGATTACAGCCTTGTCAGTTACAGCGGGCATGGTATCCTCTCCGGCTACACAAGCGACGGTACGCTGAATAAAACGCAGCTTGTTCCGAAATATTACACGCAGGTCGGACATGCCTCTCCCGTCATCGAAGAGCGTCACAAGATCCAGGACGACGAGTGGGATTTTTCCGTTCAGCCCGACCTTATCGTGATCAATCTCGGCACAAACGACGCCTCCTATACTGTGACCTCTTCGCCGCGTCAGAAGGAATTTGCAGAGAAATATACAGAATTCCTGAAGCTGATCCGCGAGAAGAATCCGAATGCGCCGATTCTCTGCACGCTCGGCATCATGGGCGGTACGCTCTGTGATGCGATCGACCTGGCTGTCTCCAATTACACCCAGGAGACCGGCGATACGAATATCAGCACCATGCGCTTTGACATGCAGCAGGATGCAGACGGGTATGCTGTGGACTGGCACCCGTCCGAAAAGACACACGAGAAGGCATCCGACAAGCTCACGGCCTATATCAAAGACTGGCTGAAATGGTGATACAGCGCGCACATCTGTTTTCGCGGCAGATGTGCGCTTTTCATTGCTGAAAATCAGGTTTCGCAGCACAGCTTTTTATGCAGAACAAACAAAGGCGCCAATTTTGCTTGCTATTTTTTCTTGCATCCGTTATAATAGTAATGATTATATATATATCGGGGGGACCAAATTGAATAAGGGATTTCTGAGTGCTGCCAAGATCAGGGAGCATCTCGCAGCCGGTACGTTTGATGCAAAGATGCAGCAGATGTACGGCGTTTCTGCGGATGCACTCGGGCAGTACCGCAAGCGCATCTCAGACGCGCTGACGGCGTTCATCTCGATCTACGGAGAACAGCCTGTGCGCGTGTTCTCTGTTTCCGGGAGAACTGAGCTCGGCGGCAATCACACAGATCATCAGCACGGACGCGTGCTCTGCGGCGGGATCAGTCTTGATATTATCGCGGTCGCAGCACCGACAGACAAAGCTGTGATCCGCGTAAAATCAGAAGGCTACCCGGAAGATACGGTGGATCTTGCTTCCCTTTCGCCGAAAAAAGATGAAGCAGGGCGATCCTCTGCACTGATACGCGGAACGGCAGCACGATTCTCGGCACTCGGCAAGCCGGTCGGCGGATTCTGTGCCTACACGGCATCCGATGTGCTGAAGGGGAGCGGCATGTCTTCCTCCGCTGCATTCGAGGTCATGATCGGCACGATCTGCAATGACTTCTACGCAGATCGTACATTCTCACAGGCAGAGCTCGCAATGATCGCGCAGTATGCCGAGAACGAATTTTTCATGAAGCCCTGCGGTCTGATGGATCAGATGGCATGTGCGCTCGGCGGTGTGACCGCAATCGACTTTGCCGATCCTGCTGCGCCGGAATACACTCAGGTACCGCTGGATCTTGCTGCGGAGGGCTATGCGCTTTGTATTATCGACAGCGGTGCCGATCACGCGGATCTGACAGATGAATACGGTGCAGTCTCCGCGGAGATGAAATCCGTCGCGCACACGCTCGGGAAGGATGTCCTGCGCAATACAGACGAATCGGCATTCTGGCAGGCGCTCTCCGAAATCCGAAAGCAGTGCGGCGACCGCGCCGTGATGCGTGCGATTCACTTTTACGGTGACAACGCGCGTGTTCCGAAACAGATCGAAGCGCTGCGAAACGGAGATTTTAATACTTATCTGCGGTATGTGAACGCATCGGGTGAATCCTCTGCGTTTGCACTGCAAAATATCTATGCCTCCGGGCAGCAGAGAGAGCAGGCGGTCGCTGTGACGATCGCACTTTGCCGGCATCTGCTGAACGGAACGGGTGCATGCCGTGTTCACGGCGGCGGTTTCGCAGGAACTGTGCAGGCTTATGTTCCGCTTGATCAGGTGGATGCCTTCCGCGGTGCTGTGGATGCTGTTCTCGGCGAGCGGGCCTGTCATGTGCTGCAAAGTCGCGAATGCGGTGCGT
>JAEEXH010000150.1 GCA_016291435.1 Oscillospiraceae bacterium | reverse complement strand
TCGCACCGGCAGGCCTGAAATCTTTGACCGCTTCGATTCTGAAAACACGTCCGTCCTCCCATGTGATTGTTCTCGGCTGCATATAGCCTGTTGCATCAAAATCAGAAGTGACCTTGACATATTTGCGTTCCATCCGAATTACCGGCTGTTTCATGCCACCGCCCCCTTTATATCTGTGGCTTGATTTGTCTTTCCTTATAATGTTTCCTGCAAAGCGAGATATAACTCTCGTTGCCGCCGAGCTGTACCTGTTCTCCCTCTGTGACCATCTCACCGTTCAGCAGCCTTGCATTGAAATGCGCCCGCTTGCCGCACCAGCAAATCGTCCGTATCTGCTCAATATCGTCTGCAAGCTCCATGAGCCGCTGTGCGCCGGGAAACAAATGACTCTGGAAGTCTGTCCGCAGGCCGTAGCAGATAACGGTGATGCCATAGGTATCGACAAGATTGCTGAGCCTGTCAATGATCTCCGGTGCAAGGAACTGCACCTCGTCTACGATAATGCAGTCATAATGCTCGCCGCTATAGTTTTCGAGGAAGTCTTCTGCAAATTCACAGGGTTCCTCCAGTCCGATACGGGACTTTATAATTTTTGCGCCATCCCTGTCCTCGCATCGAGGCTTCAGAAGCACGACCTTTTTTTCGCGTTCATAGTAGTTATATCTCACCATCAGTGCATTGGCAGTCTTTGAACTGCCCATCGCACCGTAACGGAATATCAGTTTTGCCATGCTCAGTCCTCCTCATCCTCCGGATGCAGAACACGATAGAGCTCAATATGCTCATCCGATGCGAGATCCTTTTCTTCAATAATACCCATGACCTTGCCTATCAGGATAACATGCTCATCGGAATTGAAGTGCATGGTATCATAATCCTCGTTATACGAATGCAGGCCGTCCTTCTGGTATTCCTTGATGTATGTCTCGTTGCCGATCATAAATGCTCCGACATCTCCGGGTTTCAGCTTTCCGCAGCCGGGATAACGCCGTACCAAAACAAGATCACCGTCATAATACTCCGGTTCCATACTGTTGCCGCTGACAGTAAATACACAGTCGGCACTGTCAACCTCTTCTGATGAATAGAGATAGATATCTTCACCCTCGTCATCAAAGTCTGCAGAAACATCGAAACCAGCGGCAAGTTGCTTCTGGAACTTGATGAGCTTTGTGATCGGCGGGCACTCCTCAGCACGCTGTCTTCCTGTCAGTGTGTCAAGCACCGCATTGAATACAGACTTGTTCTGATCGTTCAGGTATCTGTAATCCGCAATAATAGCGCGTTCTTTTGCTGTAAAGGTACGAAGCGGGTCGTCAACATCGAACAGTTCGTAGAAACTGATCCCGAGTGCCTTGCATATCTTCGGAATCTGGTCGAGGTCAGGGCGTGTTCTGCCGTGCTCCCAGTTGCTGATGGCGTTGGACTTGACACCGAGCATCTCTGCAAGCGCCATCTGCTCTATCCCCTTTTTCTCACGGTAATATTTTACACGCTGTCCTACAATGTGTATTTCCTTTTTGACGACCTCCTCCTGCTTTGTCACATTAAATGCAGCAGAAGTCGGTTCACCTGTCTTTTTCTTAGCTCCCATAATAGACTCCTTTCACAGCCAATATGGTATTGATCGGGCTGCCGGATTCATCAATGTACAAATCAAACAATTGTTCTGTAAAAATATTGTGCAGCCCTACAAAGTTTTCCTGTCGGCATTCTGCTCCGGAGTATGAAAACTCTAGCTGTCATGCCATCTTTGTGTTTAGTATATCACATTATCACGAAAATGTCAAGCATATTTTCTATTGACATTTTCGTGATAATGATGTAATATGTTAATGTCGGTATCCCGCCTACGGGAAAATGATACCTCAGTCCGCCTTAAGGTGTGTGGCAGACGAAGTAGCAGCCGTTCAAGATACCGCTTCGCCATCAAACCACTTCGCCACGAAAAGATATAGATACGAACAAAGAAGGAGTATTTGTAGGAAATAACGTAAGTTGCGAAATCAAGGAGGGCGTATAAATGACATATCAGCAGAAACAAGTCGCACTTCAGCCAATGGAAACAGACATTGAACCAGGTCCGCTGCCGTTTCAGGAGCATTGTACCACGGTTCTTCCCTTTATTACTGTACCGGATGAGGATAGTGCCTACGCTTTACAGGTCGCGCCGAACTGTGACTCAGCGATGCTTCCGCAGGGGATTGAGAATCTTGAGGGAAAGAGAGTCATTGATATTCCGGTATTTGAAAGCATGACGCATTACCTGATGAGCAAGGAAGGTGCAGATAAAAGGCTGACGCTGTATTCTTTTCTGAATGACCTGCTCCGCAAGGGCAGACTTTCCGGAATCGTGGGCTTTCAGGTACTGAACCGCGTTATCAATCGTCAGGTCTGCGACTTTACAGATTTCAGATACTGGGAGCTTGACCGTCAGGAGTTCATAGCGGATATTTCAGTAACGCTTACATTAAAAACAAAGGAAGGCCCCCGTGAGTGGAAGGGCGTGCTTGTCTGCTACTGCGGCTTCACGCATCAGTTCTACATGACGGTAGAAGAGCTCGTAATGCGTACAGACCGTGCAAGCGAGGGATATGTTCCGCTGGATAACCACCTCATCCAGATTTTCAAGGGCTATCAGATAGATCAGGAAGCCGAGATGATGTGGGTCAGGAATAAACT
>JAEEXH010000077.1 GCA_016291435.1 Oscillospiraceae bacterium | reverse complement strand
CCTGCCGAGCTCCTAAAGTCAAGGGATTTCGCCGCCTGCGGGCGGCGACCAGAGGCTGCTCGCCTCTGGACTCTCGCAAGCCTTTGGAAAAGGCTTGAGCGAAACTTTAATCATAGGCTCTTTGACTATACGGAGCTTTTTCGACAAGCTGACCGCTGCACATATTTCAGTGCAGCGGTTTGTGTATAGCTGTGATTATTTCAGCATTGCGGAGACCTCATCGTATTCATCGGTGATCTCCTTCTCAGGTGCTGCCGTTGCCAGCGAGACGACCACGATTGCGATGAGCGCGCAGATGAATGCGGGAAGCAGCTCGTAGATATCCCACGCGCCGCCGAGCGGACGGACAAGGAACTTCCAGACGAAGATCATCACGCCGCCGGTCACGAGACCGGCAATCGCGCCGAACTTGTTGGAGCGCTTCCAGAAGAGCGCGGTCAGCATGACCGGGCCGAAGGTTGCGCCGAAGCCTGCCCATGCGAACGAAACAACGCGGAACACGGAGCTGCCCGGATCCCACGCGAGGATCACACCGAGCACGGCGATCACGATCAGCACAACACGCGCGACCAGCATCGACTGCTTCTCATTCAGCTTGATGCCGAAGACGCCCTTCAGCAGATTCTCGGACATCGAGGAGGATGCCGCAAGAAGCTGCGAATCGGAGGTGGACATCGTGCAGGCAAGGATACCTGCGAAGATCAGACCTGCAACGACCGCCGCTGCCGCACTGTGCTTCGAGAGCACGAGCGCGATCTTCATGATGACAGACTCACTGTCGTTCACGCCGGCACCGTAGAGCGTCTCAATGGTGCCGTTCTGCGAGAGCTGATTGCCGATGAAGCCGATGAAGATCGCAACAGACATTGCGATGACGACCCAGATGCTCGCAATGCGGCGGGAGGTCTTGACCTTCTTCTCATCCTTGATCGCCATGAAGCGGAGCAGGATGTGCGGCATGCCGAAGTAGCCAAGTCCCCATGCGAGCGTTGAGACGATCGGGAGGAAGCCGTAGCCGCTCTGCGAGAAGCTGCCGGACTCGCTGTCAAACGCGCGGGTCACAGTCATGTGCAGATAATCGGGAATGCTCTTTGCGTTGTCGATGACAGCGTCCACGCCGCCTGCATGCGAAACGCCGAAGCAGACGATGATGACCAGCGCGGTCGTCATGATGATGCTCTGGATGAGGTCGGTGAAGCTCGCTGCAAGGAAGCCGCCCATGCTCGTATATGCGATGATGATGACGGCGGCGACGATCATTGCAACATGATAATCCCACCCAAAGAGCGTGCCGAAGAGCTTGCCGCAGGCAGAGAAGCCCGATGCGGTGTAGGGCACGAAGAAGATGAGGATGATCGCAGCCGCAACGCCCATCAGCACATGGCTGTTGTCACGGTAGCGGTCGGAGAAGAAATCCGGGATGGTGATGGAGTTGGTCTTCTGCGAATAGACACGCAGTCTCTTCGCGACCAGCAGCCAGTTGAGATAGGTGCCGACTGCCAGACCGATCGCGGTCCAGCCTGCCTCCGCCGCGCCGCAGAGATATGCAACGCCCGGGAGACCCATCAGCAGCCAGGAGCTCATGTCGGATGCCTCCGCGCTCATCGCCGAGACAAGCGGACCGAGCTTTCTGCCGCCGAGGTAGAAGTCGCCGACATCCTTGTTTTTCTTCGTGAAGACGGCGCCGATCGCGATCATGCCGCCCAAATAGACGAGAATCGTGATCAGGATGCCGATGATGTTGTGTTCCATTTTTACATCCTCCTGTTATTTCTGCTTCTCATATTCACTGCGCAGAATCGAGAAATACAGTCTGCCGACATATTCCCCGTTCATGAAAAAGAAGTCGCGGAGCGTGCCCTCATAAGTCAGACCGCATTTTTCGATCACACGCTTCGAGGGCGCATTGATCGTTTTCGTGCAGATCTGCACCTTATGCAGATGGATTCGGTCAAAGCCGTAGGCGATGACGGCTTTCGCTGCTTCGGTTGCATAGCCCCTGCACTGGAATGCACTGCCGATACAATATTCGATCTCGGCAAAATGATTCTTGCTGTCAACGAGAAAATACGCAATCTGTCCGATACATTCTCCCGACTGCTTTTCGATCACCGCCCAGCGGTAATAATCCTCGTGCTCATAGGAGCCGATGTATTTGTCGAGCAGTACCCTGACCTCCGCTTTGGTCGCATAGACCGGCTCGGAATAGAGCGACTGGATTTTCTCGTCAGCGATCCAGTTTCTGAGCATTGCATCATCATCTGTATATACAAACCGCCGGAGAATCAGCCGTTCCGTCTCGACGGTCTGCGTAGAGCAATGTGTCAGCATCATGATTTCCCCTCATTAGAACAGCCCTGTGATCCTGCCGTCCGCCGTGACATCAATGCCCTCTGCGGCAGGCTTCTTCGGAAGACCCGGCATCGTCATGATGTCGCCGGTCAGCGCGACCAGGAAGCCTGCGCCTGCGGAGACCTTGACATTGCGGATCGTGACCGTGAAGCCCTCGGGGGCGCCGAGCTGATCCTTGTCATCCGTGAAGCTGTACTGCGTTTTTGCCATGCAGACAGGGAGCTTGTCGAAGCCGAGCGCCGTGAGCTGTGCGATCTGCTTCTGTGCCGCCGGGAGAATATTCACGGCATCGCCGCGGTACACGCGCTTCACAATCGCTTCGATCTTCTCCTCAATCGTGCCGTCAAGCTCATAGGAGAAGGTGAAATCGCCCTTTTCCTCCTCGCAGAGACGGACAACCTCGCGTGCAAGCGCCTCGCCGCCTTCGCCGCCCTTTGCCCACACATCCGAGAGCACGACATTCACGCCGAGTGCCTTGCACTTCTCGATGATGAGCGCGACCTCTGCATCGGTGTCGGTCGGGAAGCGGTTGATTGCGACCACAGACGGCAGATGATAGACGTTCTTGATATTATCGACATGGCGCAGGAGATTCGGGAGACCCGCTTCGAGCGCGGTGAGATTCTCCTCTGCAAGCGCAGTCTTCGGGAGACCGCCGTGCATTTTGAGCGCACGGATCGTTGCAACGATAACAACCGCGGAGGGTGTGAGCCCTGCCATGCGGCACTTGATATCGAGGAACTTCTCCGCGCCGAGATCGGCACCGAAGCCTGCCTCCGTCACGGCATAGTCGCCGAGCTGCATCGCGGTCTTGGTCGCGAGCACGGAGTTGCAGCCGTGTGCGATATTTGCAAAGGGTCCGCCGTGAACAAGTGCCGGGGTGCCCTCAAGGGTCTGCACGAGATTCGGCTTCAGCGCATCTTTCAGCAGGGCAGCCATCGCGCCGACTGCGTTCAGGTCGCCTGCCGTGACCGGCTTCTCATCATAGGTGTAAGCCACAACAATACGGGAGAGGCGCTCCTTCAGATCGGTGATCGAGGTTGCGAGGCAGAAGACTGCCATGATCTCGGATGCAACGGTGATGTCGTAGCCGTCCTCACGCGGCACACCGTTGATTCTGCCGCCGAGACCGTCTGCCACATAGCGGAGCTGGCGGTCATTCATATCGACACAGCGCTTCCATGTGATGCGTCTCGGATCAATATTCAGCGCATTGCCCTGATAGATGTGGTTGTCGAGCATTGCCGCAAGGAGATTGTTTGCAGCGCCGATCGCGTGGAAATCGCCGGTGAAATGCAGATTGATGTCCTCCATCGGGACAACCTGTGCATAGCCGCCGCCTGCTGCGCCGCCCTTGATGCCGAAGACCGGTCCGAGCGACGGCTCACGGAGCGCGACCATCACATTCTTGCCGATGCGGCGCATGCCGTCCGCAAGACCGATGGTCGTGGTGGTCTTGCCCTCGCCTGCCGGGGTCGGGTTGATCGCCGTCACGAGAATCAGCTTACCCTGCTTTCCTGTCTGCGGGAGCTTCCCGAGGTCGATCTTTGCCTTATACTTTCCGTACTGTTCAAGGGCATCGTCGGGGATGCCGGCAGTCGCAGCAATCTCCGTGATCGGGCGCATCGGGATGGACTGTGCAATTTCAATATCTGTCATCATGGTAAAAACCTCCTGTAATGTAATATGCATATACATATAGAATACCATAAACGCACGGGGTTTGTCAAGCTAAAGCAGAAAAATATTCCTGCATCAAAAAGAGCAGGGGTGCTCTCTCCCCTGCTCATAGAAATTATCTTCGGGTAATGTCGCTGTACATATCGGGACGGCGGTCGCGGAAGAGCCCCCATTCGAACTTCGCCGCGGCGATCTCGTCAAGATCATAGGTGCAGAGCAGGATCTCCTCTTTGTCGCGGCTCGCCTGTGCTGCAACGGCGCCGGTCTCGGTTGTGAGGAACGATGTGCCGTAAAACCGCAGCGCAGAGGACTGCCCGCCGTTTTCCATGCAGGGCGTGACGCACTCCTCGCCGATGCGGTTTGCAGCGATGACCGGCGTGATATTCTGTGCCGCGTGCCCGAGCATGCAGGTCTGCCAGTGCTGTGCGCTGTCCGTGCCGAGAATCGGCTCGGAGCCGATGGCGGTCGGGAAGAACAGCAGCTCTGCGCCGTTCAGCACAAGGCTGCGGGCGGTCTCCGGGAACCACTGATCCCAGCAGATGCCGACACCGATCACGGCATAGCGCGTGTGCCATGTGAGGAAGCCTGTGTTGCCCGGGGAGAAGTAGAATTTCTCCTGATAATAGTGATCGTCCGGGATATGCGTCTTGCGGTAAACACCGAGCAGGGAGCCGTCCGCGTCGATCACGGCGCAGGAATTGTAAAGGCGGCTGCCGTCCCGCTCATAAAAGCTGACGGGCAGCACAACGGCAAGCTCCTCTGCAAGCTCCATGCAGCGGCGCACAGCGGGATTCTCCTCTGTTTTCATCGCATAGGCGTAATATTCATACTGCCGCTCCTGGCAGAAATACTGCCGCTCAAAGAGCTCGGGCAGCAGAATGATCTGCGCACCGTCTGCGGCGGCTTTGCGAATCGCACGCTCCGCCCTGTCCATGCTCTCCTTCGGGTCGCGGCTGCACTGCATCTGCACTGCGGCGGCTGTGACAAGTCTGCTCATATCGTTCCTCCTATCGTGTGCCGGTCTGAATGAACCGGATCAGCTCCTCAACATCTTCAAAACCGTCGTAATCGCCGGTAATGCCGCTGCGGTGATACACAACGCCGTTCTGCTCATTGCGAGCAAGGCAGTCCAGCAGCGCCGCTTCGCCGTACCGCTTTGCAAAGAGCGTAAAGCCCAGCGGCTTGATTTTTGCAAGCATACCCCTGCGGCAGTCCGCATCACATTCATAGCAGTGCGCAGCGCCCTTTTCGAGCGAGCATCTGCGGTTCTCACACCATGCCTTATCGGGACATTCGCCGGAATTGCAGCCGGTGCAGTGATCGTTCTCGCTGCACAGACAGCAGGCCAGTCCGCATCTTGCGATTCCAAGCTCACGCTTCATTCTGCATCCCTCCGAAAATATCCGAGTCGATCAGCATTTTCGCACGGTTATAGGCATTGAGCGGCGTACCGCTCGCATCAATGTCGATACTGACAATCTGCCCGCCCACACGCCGCGCCAGCGAGGAATAAATGCCCCGCCCAAAAATATGGTTCGGCATGCACCCGAAGGGCTGCACGGCAAGCACCTTTTTGCAGCCGTGGCGGATATATCCCGCGGCTTCCGTGCCGATCAGCCAGCCGTCGCCGACCGATGCACCCGTGCTGACAAGGGATGCGCTCTCCGCTTTGAGCACATGCAGCGGCGGGAGTGAATAAAACCCGCGTTCCTGCATCGTTTTCACCATGCGCCTTTGCAGCGCTTCCAGCACGGCGCCGACGGCGCGGTATCCGACCGCGGCGATCTCCGGCAGCTTCACAAGCTGTGCGTCAATGTAATACAGCACATACCAAGAGAGCCCGTTCGTGAAGCTCTCGCAGCCGGATTCTTCGAGAAAGCGCACGATGTTCCAGTTGCCGTTCGCGCAGTATTTCGTATACAGCTCGCCGACAATCGCGATGCGCTGCTTCTTTTCTCCGATGCGCGGGATCTCCGCAAAGGAATCCGTGATCTGACGGAATCTGCGCAGCATCGCGGAAAATGTGAGATTGCGGCAGTGAATCAGCTCATCGGAGAGCACCGCAAACCACTTCTCCCGCAGCCGCTCCGTTATGCCCTTCTTGCACTCATAGGGGCGCACCTGCTGCACGAGCATCATGAGCAGATCGCCGTAGAACAGGGAAAAGAGCGCCCGCCAGACCATCACCGGCGTAACGGGCATCTGGTTGCCGTCGTCGATGTGCTTGAGATTCAGCGTCAGAACGCGCGTCTCGGGAAAGCCCGCCTTCTTCACTGCCTTGCGCAGCAGCTCTGTGTAATTCGAGCCGCGGCAGGCATCGCCGACAGAGGGCATCAGCAGCTTGGTCTTCGCAGGATCATAGCCGCCGTGCTGCAAGGCGTCGATCATCTGCCCCGTCATCACGGCAAGGCACCAGCACATGTCATTGTGCGTATACTGCAAGCCGGTCGGGATCACCTCGCTCCCCTGCGAAAGCACCACAGGGGCATAGTATTTCGATAGGAACGCATGCTGCATCAGCGGGAAATGCGCATCCAGCATCGCCGGGATGAGAAGGGTCTGCCGTTCGGTCACGCGGATCACCTCCGTCCTGTCATCTTATCTGTATTATAACACATTCTCTCAAAAAGTGCAATGGTCACAGGCGGGAATTCTATGCGATTCAACAAACATTCTGCCTTGACAAAAAAAGGCGCTTGCTGTATAATAGGTATAATACTGCGGCAGTATGCCCGGATGCCGTTTTTTCGGGCATCCGGCACAGGATGTGCCATGCCGGAACGGAGGAATTCAAAATGCAGCTGACCTATCAAATCTCAGACAAACCAAAGACCCCGCAGCTTATTATTTTCGCGCTCCAGCAGATGCTCGCGATCCTTGCCGCGACCATCACCGTGCCGATCATCATCGGAAACGGGCTCACACCTGCTGCTGCCATGTTCGGCGCAGGTGTCGGCACCATTGTCTACTGGCTCTTTACCAAGCGGAAGAGTCCTGTGTTCCTCGGCTCCTCCTTCGCGTTTCTCGGCTCGATGAGCGCTGCCTTCGCGGGCGGCATCTCGATGCAGCTCGGCCTGCTCGGTCTCATCATCGGCGCCGGGCTCGCGGGTCTTGTCTATGTTCTGATCGCCCTCATCATCAAGGGGGTCGGCGTTGGCTGGCTCAATCGGCTCATGCCCCCCGTCGTCATCGGTCCGACGGTCGCAATCATCGGCCTCTCGCTCGCGGGCAACGCGGTCGGCGACTTGCAGAAGGGCAATGTCACCGTGCTGAATGATGCAGGCGAAAGTGTCGCTGCTGCATCTCCGTATGTTGCGATCTGCTGCGGACTTGTCACGCTCATCGTCGTCATGCTCTGTTCAACCTTCGGCAAGAAGATGACGCGACTCATTCCGTTCATTATCGGTATTCTCGCAGGTTATGCAGTCGCGGCTGTCTGGACCTGCATCGGCTATTCCGCGGAGATTGACGCGCTGAAGATCATCAATTTCAATGTATTCAAAGAATACATGTTTGCGGACGGCGGCATCTCGCTTGCAACCTTCTTCCGTGTGCCGGATCTCGTGTTTCTCGAGGCACTGAAAGGCACCGGCGAATTCAGCGGATCCTATTTCGCAACGCTCTTTGCGGCATATGTTCCCGTGGCATTCGTTGTCTTCGCGGAGCATGTCGCAGACCACAAGAACCTGTCTTCCATCATCGGCAAGGATCTCCTTGAGGATCCGGGGCTCACCCGCACGCTGCTCGGCGACGGCATCGGCTCGATCGCAGGCGCCTTCTTCGGCGGCTGCCCGAACACAACCTACGGCGAATCCATCGCATGTGTCGCGATCACCGGCAACGCCTCCTCGATCACGATTCTCTGGGCAGCGATCGGCTGCATCCTCTTCTCGTTCATCACACCGCTCGTTGCATTTGTCGCCTCCATCCCCTCCTGCGTCATGGGCGGCGTGTGCATCGCGCTTTACGGCTTCATCGCTGTATCGGGTCTCAAGATGCTGCATGAGGTCGATCTCAACAAGAACCGCAATCTGTTTACTGCATCGGTCATTCTGATCGCGGGCATCGGCGGGCTGTCGATCAGCTTCGGCGCCGTGACGATCACCTCGATCGCGACCGCACTGATCCTCGGCATTCTCACAAACTGCATGCTCTCCGGGGCAAAGGACTGATTCATCCGAATCAATGACATACGAAAGGAAGTATTACAAATGGGCAAGACTGTGATTCTCGATCATCCGCTGATCCGCCACAAGATCACGCTGCTGCGTGACGAAAACACCGGCACACGCGATTTCCGCGTTCTTGTTGAGGAGATCGCCATGCTGATGGCATATGAAGCTCTCCGCGACCTGCCGACGGAACTCGTTGAGGTCAAGACACCGATCACCACGGCAAAGGAGCCGATGCTCTCCGGCAAGAAGCTCGCCGTCGTACCGATTCTCCGCGCAGGGCTCGGCATGGTGGACGGCATCCTCGCGCTCGTGCCTTCTGCAAAGGTCGGGCATATCGGCCTCTACCGCGACGAGGTGACACATGCGCCGCACGAATATTTCTGCAAGCTCCCCGGCGGCATTGCGGAGCGTCTGGTCATCCTCCCCGACCCGATGCTCGCAACCGGCGGCTCTGCCGTTCAGGCGGTCGATTTCATCAAGGCAAAGGGCTGCAACAATATCAAATTCATGTGCATCATCGCGGCGCCGGAAGGACTGAAAGCGCTTCAGGCGGCACACCCCGACATTGACATCTATGTCGGCTGCCTTGACGACCATCTGAACAGCGACGCCTATATCGTTCCCGGGCTCGGCGATGCGGGCGACCGCATCTTCGGCACAAAATAAACCCGTCTATTCCGCAGACAGCTTCACGCAGGCAACCAAATCAAGGAGGATAATCTTATGAAAAAACTGATTCTGTTCGCGCTGCCCGCTGCAATGCTTCTTGCACTCTCCGCATGTTCCGGCGGGGAGCAGTCCCAGACTGCTTCCGCACCGGGGCAGCAGACATCTTCGGCTGCTGACGCAAATTCTTCCGGCAATGAGAACTCCTCTGCCGGCAATGCAAACAATTCCGATGACGAAACGCAGTCTGAGATGATCCCCGGCAAGCTCTATCAGCTCGGGGATACCGACAAGGAGCCCGTGGTGAAGGGCGTGAAGCTGGGCGGAAACCAGATTGGAGGCACCCTCAACGACAGAGAGCCCGCCGATGACAATATCCGCTTTCTGTTTGCGCTGAGTGAATGGGTATATGTGTACCCCGACACGGAGAAGAAATCAGGGCTCAGCGTCTATGTCACAGAACATCAGAAGGATGCGGAGACCATCACTGACAGCTTTCTCGCTGCGCTCTCCGACGATACGCCGAAAGCAGAACTGATCGCACCCGAGGAGGACGGCTATGAATGGGGCGCCTTCTACCTGAATCATGAGACCTTTGCCGCAGGAGACTATGATCTGATCTTCGCAGACGGCTTGAAGCCCGTTGCAAGGGTGCTCCTGAAATTCTATCCCGAATCGGAGCTCAACGATAAAACCGATGCGGAGCTCGAAACCATCATGTCGGATGCAAGAAAGGCTGCATCCGGATCATAAGCATCATTATCATCATAAAGGAACAACATGAACACCACTTTATCACAGGATTATATCACACTGGAGCTGCAAAAGGTGCTGCATATGCTGGCACAGGAAGCAGCCAACGAAAAGACAAAGGAGATGGCAGAAGCACTTCAGCCGGAGACTGACCCCGAGCGCGTGCGCTATGCCCTCCGCCAGACCGAGGATGCGTTTCAGCTCTCGGTCAGGTTCGGCACGCCCGCTTTCGACGGTTTTCAGGATGTCTGCGCCGCAGTGAAGCGCACGCAGTCGGGCGCAAGAGTGTCGCTCAGGGAGCTGCTTGAAATCGCAAGACTGCTCCGGCAGCTCGACACGCTCACCGACTGGTATGACCACTGCGGCGGCGTCGAGACCACGCTCACCGATCTCTTCGAGCGCATCCGCCCGAACCCCTATCTCCGCGATCTGCTGGAGCGCTCCATCGAAAATGAGGAGCGCCTTGCCGATGCTGCAAGCCCTGCGCTTGCCTCCATCCGCCGCAAGATCACGCAGTCGGGGCTGCGACTCCGGGAGCGCCTCGAAAAGATGATCAAGTCGCCTGCCATGCAGACCTATTTGCAGGAGCAGCGCGTCACCATCCGCGACGGCAGATATGTGCTGCCTGTCAAGGCGGAGCACCGCAGCGATGTTGCGGGTCTCATTCACGATACCTCCGCGACCGGGCAGACCTATTTCATCGAGCCGATGGCGATTGTCGATGCGAACAATGACATCCGCCTGCTGGAAACACAGGAGCAGGAGGAAGCCGACCGCATTTTGCAGGCGCTCTGCAAGGCATGCGGGGAAGCGGCACAGGATCTCCTCGCGGGCTATGACATTGCCGCGGAGCTGAATCTCTACTTCGCCAAAGCGTCCCTCGGCACAATGCAGAAGGGCGTCATCCCGGAGGTCACCGACGACGGCGCGATGCTGCTCAAAAAGGCGCGGCATCCGCTCATTGATCCGAAAACGGTTGTGCCGATCACACTGGAGCTCGGCACGGATTATCATGCGCTGATCATCACAGGACCGAACACGGGCGGCAAGACCGTCGCGCTGAAAACCGTCGGTCTCCTGACGGCAATGGCGATGTGCGGACTGATGATCCCCGCCGCAGACGGCAGCCGCATCTCAGTCTTCGAACGGATCCTTGTAGACATCGGCGACCGGCAGAGCATTGAATATAACCTCTCGACATTCAGCGCACACACCTTGCAGGACATTGAGATCCTGAAAGCAGCGGATGACCGCACGCTGGTTCTGATCGACGAGCTCGGCTCCGGCACCGACCCCGTGGAAGGCGCGGCACTCGCTGTTGCCGTGATCGAACGGCTGCGGATGCAGGGTGCAGAGCTGATCGTCACCACGCACTATCAGGAGCTCAAACGCTATGCGCTTGAGACCGCGGATGTCGAGAATGCCTCCTGCGAATTTGACCTTGAAACGCTGAAGCCGACCTACCGCATTGTGATCGGCTCCCCCGGCAAGTCGAATGCGTTTGCGATCTCCGCATCGCTCGGCATGCCCGAGGATGTCATCGCACAGGCAAAGGCACTCATCTCCACGGAGGATCAGCGCTTTGAGGAGGCTGTCTCGCAGCTCGACCGCGCAAGAGCCGAGCATGAGCGGGAGCTCTCGGAGCTGACAAGGCTCCGTGCAGAGGCGGCAGATCACGAGAAGGCACTCCGCACGCAGCGCGAGGAAATGGAAGCGAAACGCGAGGAGGAGCTCTCGAAGATCCGCGCACAGGCAAGACGCATCGTCGAGCAGACGGTCTCCGAATCGAATGCGCTGCTGGAAGAGCTCCGCGAGCTCAAGCGGCAGAAGGATCACGCCGATTTCGCGCAGAAGCTCGCTGCGGCGAAATCGCAGGCAAAGCAGACGATCAACCGTCTCTACGAAAACTCCGATACAGAAGAAGCGGAAAGCGATTATGTGCTCCCGCGTGCGCTCCAGCCCGGAGACAGTGTGCTGATTGTTTCACTCGGCAGAAGCGGCACAGTCATTTCCCTGCCGGACAGCAAGACTGCATATGTGCAGATCGGCGCGATGAAATCCCGTGTGCCGATCGAGAATCTCCGGCTCGAAGCGAAGAAAAAACAGGAACAGAAGCAGAAGCAGCGCGTCCACACGACCACTGTGCAGCGCGACAAATCGGAGATCGGTACCCGCCGCGGCGGTGCGACGGAGCTCGATATCCGCGGCTGCACGATCGACGAGGGCGTCATGATGCTTGAGCAGTTTATTGCAGGCTCCATGCTTTCGGGCTTCGAGACCGTGACAATCATACACGGCAAGGGCACGGGTGCGCTCCGCAAGGGCATCCATGACCGCCTGCGCCGCATGAAGCAGGTCAAATCGTTCCGCCTCGGGCTCTACGGCGAGGGCGAGGACGGTGTGACTGTTGTCACACTGAAATAAGGTGATCATATGAAGCACTCCACCCGGTGGATCCTGCCCGCTGCGGCAATGCTCTGTCTCACGGCATGCGGCAATCAGGCGGCGGCATCGCAGGCAGATGAAAGCAGCGGCACGCGGGTTGTGGTCGCACAGCAGACCGACCCGCCGGAGACAACATCCGCACCGAATGATGATTTTTCGATAGATCTCGGCACACTTGTGCTTGATGAGACGGGCGCAGCTGAACGTGCCGTGCCGCAGCACACTACCCAAACAAAGGCTGTCACGGTGCCGCCGGTCACAACGGTCTCTGCGGAGCCGGAGGATGCTGTGCTGTCGCTTGTCTCCCTCCCGGCTGCCGTTTTGCGCAATGGAACGGTAACGCTGGAAGTCAGCGGCAAGCCCGACACCGAATACCGCATCCATGTGTATTACACCTCGGGCGAATCCGCCGCAGAGGGGCTGGAGCCCAAAATCTCCGACAGCAAGGGACATGTATCGTGGAGCTGGCAGATCGGCGGGAAGACCCGCCCCGGCAGCTTCCATATCGACATTACGGGCGGTGATGAGCTGCTGCGCATCCCGCTGACGGTCTGCGAAAGCTGATCTATTTTCTCGGAAGGAGGCATGGTATGCCGAAATCCTTTGCATTCGCCGATCTCTACCCGAAGGATCCGCGTGCACCCTTTGCGAACCCTACGGAGGAGCCGGATTATTCGCCGGATTACCGCATGATCGCGCCGGAGCTTGACACGCCGCAGAGCTATCTGCCGCTGCTCCCCTCTCCCAATGAGGCAACGCGCATCCGGCGCTTTTTCAGCCTCACGTTTCTGACGCTGATCTTCGGATTTCTTGCAGCAATGACCGTCCATACGGCGCTCAGGCTCCTGATCAGCGTGATTTTGCAGCAGGTCGATCTCCGCGCCGTCGGGGAGCTGCCGCAGAATTACAGCAGCATCCGCTCGCTCTATTTCAATGACAGCAGTCTCTCTTATGCAGTGACGCTGATCTCGTTTCTGATCGGCAATCTTGCAGCGTTACTGGTCGGCTGCAAGCTCACGGGCGTCCGCACGCGGGATTGCTTCCGCACACGCTCGCTCCGCGCCGCCAATCTGATTTCATACGTGCTGCTCGGACTCTGGATTCAGCTTGTGACAGGGCATCTTGCACAGTGGGTGCAGATATTGATGAAGCAGCTCGGCGTCCGCAGCTTTGCACCGCAGATTACTGTCAGCGGTCCCCTGCACCGAACGGCTGTGCTTGCGCTGTACTGCTGTGTCGTTGCGCCTGTGACCGAGGAGCTGCTCATGCGCGGACTGGTGCTCAAAAACCTCTGCCGCGTCAGTCAGCGGCTCGGAATCGTGCTCTCAGCGCTGCTGTTCGCGGTCATGCACGAGAATGTGCCGCAAATGCTGCTGGCATTCCCGCTCGGCGTGCTGCTTGCCTATATCACAATCCGGCACAATTCTGTCACGCCTGCGATTTGTGTGCATATCTGCGTAAACACCGTGGAATTTCTCATGCAGCTCGGAAACGAATATCTCCCGACACGCACCTTCAGCACTGTCAATATGGTCTACACACTCGGCATCCTGCTGATCGGCGCTGTCATCTTCTCGCTGACGCTGCTGACCGAACGGCTGCCTGTCCCGACGCCGCACCAGAGCATGCGCGGCTGGCGGATCGTTTGCAGCTCGCCGATCTTCTGGCTTCTGCTTGTCATTCACGGCGGCGCCGCACTGTATCAGGCGGGGCTGCTCACAATACCGAACCTCTTTTAGAAAGGATGAACTACTATGTATCATTTCAATGTTGACCGCGCAATCGAGGATTGCTGCCGCTGGATCCAGGACTGGTTTGCGGAGAACGGCGACGGCTGCCCGGCAGTGCTCGGCATCTCCGGCGGCAAGGACAGCTCCGTCTGCGCGGCACTGCTCGTGCGGGCACTCGGTGTCCACCGCGTCATCGGTGTGCTGATGCCCCGCGGTGAACAGCCCGATATAGAGGATTCCCTGCTGCTCTGCAAGCATCTCGGCATCTCGCATGTCACTGTGAACATCGGCCCTGCGGCAGATGCGCTTGAGGCATCCGTCCGCGAATCGGTCGAGCTCTCGGAGCAGGCGCGTGTCAATCTCGCACCGCGTGTCCGCATGACAACGGTCTACGCTGTGTCGCAGTCCTTCGGCGGCAGAGTCGCAAACACCTGCAATCTCTCGGAGGACTGGGTCGGCTACTCGACCAGATGGGGCGACAGCGTCGGCGACTTCTCCCCGCTCTCGCAGTTCACGGTCGCAGAGGTCAAGGCAATCGGCAGAGCGCTCGGTCTCCCGGCACAGCTCGTCGATAAGGCCCCGTCCGACGGTCTCTGCGGCAAGACGGATGAGGACAATCTCGGCTTCACCTACGCTATGCTGGATGCTTATATCCGCGAGGGCATTGAACCGCCTGAGGAGCAGAAGAACCGCATCGACCGGCTGCACAGGCTCAACCTGTTCAAGCTGAAAATGATGCCGTTCTTCCCCTTTGCCCCGAACGCAGACTAAAAAAACACCCGGTGCGTTATGCATCGGATGTTTCTGATCGGAGGGACAGGATTTG
>JAEEXH010000076.1 GCA_016291435.1 Oscillospiraceae bacterium | reverse complement strand
CCCACGGGGGCTGGGTATTTTGAGATAGGGGAGTCTGAGGGGATCGCTATCCCCTCAGCAGGGGTGTGGGGACAGAGTCCCCACATAGAACCATCGAAAGTGCTCCCCCGGCAAATACTGATTTGTCTGTGTATCACTTCACCATCATATCCCGGAGCTCCCGCACGGCGATGCTCTCCGCATGCCCGGTATTGCGGATGCAGCAGATCTTCCGCTGCGGGAGCGCCTCTTTAACCGTCAGCCGGATGACGCGGCTCCCGGCCGTTTCGAGAAAGGGCTCCGGCACAAATCCGATGCCGAGGTCGTTCTCCACCATCGGCAGGATCAGATCGGCGGTCTCCGCTTCGATATCCGGCGAGAACGGCAGCCCGTGCTTCGCGAAAAGATCCCGGTAGCAGGCGTGTGTCATGGTCTCCGGGCTCAGCGAAATGATCGGATATGCCGAAAGCTCCCGGAGACTGATCGGCGCAGCGGCAAGATGCGCAAAGCTCTCCCCGCAGACGGCGGTCTCGCGGACGGCGGCAATGGGCTCTGCGCGAAGACTGCCGAGTGCGCCGGTCGGGGTCGTGACAACGGCAATATCCACCAGCCCCATCCGTAGGGCAGAGATCGCTTCCGGCGTGGAATAATTGAAGATGCGGAGCTTGACGCCGGGATATTTCCGGTGATAGCCGCCGAGGATGGGCAGCAGAAAGCAGCGGAGCGCAATCTCGCTCGCGCCGACCGCGATCACGCCGCTTTGCAGGCTGCGGCTGCGTGCGATTTCCTCCTCGCCCGCTGTGATCTGCTCCACGGCAGTGCGGACATGGGCGTAGAGCCGTTCGCCCTCCGGCGTGAGCGTGACGCCGCGGTTTGTGCGGATAAAGAGCTTGCAGCCGAGCTCCGCCTCCAGATTGCGGATCGTGCGCGTGACATTCGGCTGATTGATCATAAGCGCGGCAGCGGCGCGGCTGATGCTGCCGTATCTTGCGGCATAGCAGAAAATTTTGTAGTATTCGTAGCTGATATTCATGCGCTGCCTCCATATCATATTCGTATTTCAGATATATCAAATATACATTTTACATATCCTTCTGCATGTATTATAATATATCTGTTTGAGAAAGTCAACCATAGACAGAAGGAGAAATACATGAACAAGGATCTGACGGCCGGCAAGCCGTCCTCTGTGCTGCGGAGCTTCTGCCTGCCGCTCTTTGCAAGCGTCATTTTCCAGCAGCTTTACACCCTCGCGGACAGCTTTGCCGCGGGAAAATTCGCCGGAGAGGATGCCCTCGCCGCAGTCGGCAACAGCTACGAGATCACGCTTATTTTCATCGCGATTGCGTTCGGCTGCAATATCGGCTGCTCGGTGATCGTCTCACAGCTTTTCGGCGCAAAGGCATATGCCGACATGAAGACCGCCGTATACACGACGTTTTCGTCTGCTGCCGTGCTCTGCGCCGTGCTCATGGCAGGCGGCTTCCTCTCAAGCCGTGCGCTGCTCGGCCTGATCCAGACGCCCGAAAACATCATGGCGGATTCGCTGCTCTATCTGCGCATTTACATCCTCGGGCTGCCGTTTGTATTCTATTATAATATCGTGACGGGCATCTTCTCGGCGCTCGGCGATTCCAAAACGCCGTTTTACTTCCTCGCAGCGTCTTCGATTGCAAATATTGCGATGGATATTCTTTTTGTTGCGGCATATCATATGGGCGTTGCGGGTGTTGCCTGGGCGACCTTCATCTGTCAGGGTGTGAGCTGTGTGCTTGCCGTCGCTGCGGTGATCGGGCGGCTGCGCGGGATCGGGACCGCGGGCAGGGTGCCGCGCTTTTCCCGGCGGATCCTGCGCCGCATTGCAGCGGTCGCGATCCCCAGCATGCTCCAGCAGAGCTTCGTTTCCGTCGGCAATATCATCATTCAGGGCATGATCAACAGCTTCGGCTCGGGCACGATCGCCGGATACTCCGCCGCAGTGAAGCTCAACAATCTGGTCATTACATCGCTGACAACACTTGCCAACGGCGTTTCCAATTTTTCGGCGCAGAATCTCGGCGCCGGGAAATTCGACCGCATCCGCGACGGCTTCAGGGCGGGGCTGCGGCTCGTCTGGACGCTCTGCATCCCGGTCGCAGTGCTCTATCTCACCTGCGCACGGCAGCTCGTGTCGTTCTTCCTCGATCAGCCCTCCGATACCGCGCTTGACACCGGCATGCTGTTTCTGCATATCGTCACGCCGTTTTACTTTGTTGTTGCGGCAAAGCTCGTCGCAGACGGCGTGCTCCGCGGCACAGGTCTGATGGGGCAGTTCATGGCGGCGACCTTCACCGATCTGACGCTGCGTGTCCTGCTCGCATGGGTCTTCTCGCGGGAGATGGGCTCGAAGGGCATCTGGACGGCATGGCCGGTCGGCTGGACGATCGCGACCGTGCTCTCTCTGATTTTCTGCCTGCGGTATCTGAAGCGCGTGCAGAATGCCGGCAGCGAAGCATCGTGACGCCGCTGCATCCGTTTTTTTCCTGCAATGCTGCGAATATCCCGCCGCGAACTGCACATACTGACAACACAGCCGCGCCGATCAAGACCGGCTGAATTCCGCGAAAGAGGTACACTTCCATGTGGGATAAACTTGCGTTGATTCTGCTGGTCATCGGCGGCATCAACTGGGGTCTCGTCGGCATCTTCGAGCTCGATCTCGTTGCCTGGATGTTCGGCGGCGCAGCCTCCCTCGTGAGCAGAATGATCTACATTCTGGTAGCGATTTCCGCTGTCTGGTGCATTTCATTCCTGTTCCGCGACCGCTTCTCCTCCGTGCGCCATTCGGAGGCATAAACGGCAAAAGCGCCTGTATCCGTTGCTTCGGATGCAGGCGCTTTGTATATACATGGATTCGGGATGTCACTCGGAGGTCTGGCAGAGCAGGCGGAGTGCGCGCAGGTCGTGCAGCGTCAGCACGCCGTCATTGTCCAGATCGGCGAGATCTCTGCGGTTTTCGCGGAATGCGGGTACCTCTGCGGTGTCCTCTGCCTCTGCGAGCACATGTGCCAGCAGCACAGCGTCCGCGACGGTGATGCTCTGATTCATGTCGAGATCGCCGGCAGCATACTCCACGGGGATCAGCGCAGTGACCGGCAGGCTCGCAGCGATCAGCGAAGTCTCAAAGAAATCGTTTTCCGCGCCGCAGATCTCAGCGGTTAAAAACTGAAGGGTGTAATTCTGTGCGGCAGGTGCCTTGACAGAGAGATAGAACAGCACGCCGGATTCTGTGATCGGCTTCTCCTCATCTGCACGCCAATTCACGGTGCCTTCATCCGTGTTGATGACGGTGAAGGTGCCGGAGCCGCTGCAAAGTGCGCCTTCCCGGAATCCGTCAAAGACGAGCGCGTTCCCGTCGGAGCCGATTCTGATGCGGAAGCTGTGGATCGCCTTGGCAGTGCTGTCCAGCAGCACGGGCAGATATTCGTTGCCGGCATCGTCTTTTTCGAGCGCGCCGAAGCTGAGCGCCGCTTTGCCGACCACGGACTGCACGGTGCTGAACCGGTACTGATATTTCGATGCATATTCCTCCGCGGTGGAGCCGGCATATCCGCAGATCGTGCCGGAGAACACTGCGGAGTTCTGCGCCGCGTCGTAGACAGAGCAGATTGTTGTGCCGTCGCCGAGAATGAGGCAGCTGTCGTTCAGGATGGTGACAGTGCTCAGGGAGCCGCAGCTGAGGAATGCCGCTGTGCCGATCGACTCCACAGAGGCGGGAATCGTGATTTCGGAGATCGCGCCGCATCTTGCGAAGGCGCCGCTGCCGATTGTGATGAGCGACTCCGGCAGGGTGACGGCTGTGAGCGCATCGCTGGTCGAGAATGTGCCCGCGCCGATCTTTGTGATGCCGTCTTCGATGACGACTGCGGTGATCTCGCTGCGCAGGTTTGCCCAGGGGACGGCAGAAGGCGAGGACCAGTCTGAGATCTCGCCGGTGCCGGAGATTGTCAGGGTGCCGCTGCCGTCGAAGCTCCATGCGGCATTTTCACCGCAGCTTCCTTCTTCGGCAGCTGAGGCAGAGACCGCAAAGCCCGCAGTGAGCGGCACGGCGGCAGAGCCGAGGAGCATAGCGCAGGCGCAGAGGCATGCGTGCAGTTTCAGGTGTTTCATTTCGGAACCTCTCTTTCCCGCACGGGCGTGTTTGCGTGAGCGGGGTGCCCGCGCCGTGCTGGTATATATGTATATTTTTACTTCGGCACAGTTCCCCGCGTGTGCCGTCAGACACTTCATTGTAACACGGATCGGCGGCTTTGTCAATATTTATTTTCGCGCAAAAAGCCCCGCACCGCTGTTGTTTCGGTGCGGGGTGCTGTACGCTTACATGAATGAAGCGGGCTCTGCGTTCGAGAGCAGCATGCCGGCATTGTTCTTGATGCGGCGGTAGAGCTGCGCCGGGAGACTGCGCTGGATCATGCGCATCGCCTCGGTGAAGTGGAGCGGCTCCTCGATCTGCCGGGAGCCGGTCGCGACGAAATGCGCGTACTGATTCGCGAGCAGATAGAGCGACAGCTTGCGGTATTCCTGCTGCAAAAGCCCGTTGACGGAGATCTGGAGCAGCATGCCGGTCTGCCGGAGCGCGAACCAGTCCTCCGGCGACCAGAAGTCGAAATAGCGGTCGATGTCCGCCGCAATGGGGCAGAGCCCGCTGACAATCCGCAGCCTTGCGAGCGTCTCGCAGAATTCCTCGGTGACCGCCTCACGCGGCAGATCAATCAGCAGATAGTCAGAACCGCCGATCACAAAGGGACGCAGCTCCCGCGGGTGCTCCATGCACCACGAAAGCGACACCACTGCGCCGGGCACAAGCCGCATCGGCTGGGCTTCCGCGGATAATTCTGCAATGGCGGCATCGCGTGCGGCAAGGAATTCCTCGGGCGAAAAGCGCGCAGAGTCGAAAAACGGCGCCGCAACGGACTGCTTGATATTGCTTTCCTTACAGACAGAAAGGCGCGCAGATGCTTTCTCCGCAGTCAGCGCGCTGCTGTTGACAGCAGGCAGCCCGGGCAGGAGATTTGCGTGAACATCGACATAATAATTCATGCTGTGCGGCTCCTTTCTGCGTGAAGATCTCCGCTTCACAGATATACGAATAGTATCACTGCTATCATTTTAGCACAAACCGTGCGGATTGTCAATGATTTATGGATAATTTGTGAACACTGACGGAACTTTTTATGAACACACCTTCACCGGGGGCATTTGCGGAATTTGTCATATGATACGGATTTCCTGCAATATTGTATCATCCCATTGACAAACCCCCGTATTCGTGATAGAATGAAAGTAGATAAGTATCTCTTCACGCAGAAAGGGGGAATTCCGATGCTGAACGGCGTTCCGGTCATTGCGCTCTGTACCTCCCGCATCCAGAACCCGGAGGTGCTCGGGAGCGTGCAGGCATTTGTGCAGGAAGCGCGCAGACGCCGCTATCATGTGCTTGTGTTCAATTCAAGTCTCGATCAGCGTTCGCCCGAACGCAAGAGCTACGCTGCGAGCTTCAGCGCCTTCGATCTGATCCCGACGCAGCTGGTCGATCTGATTGTGATTATGAAGGAGCCGATCGGCGACCGCACCGTCTGCGATACCATCGCGCAGCTTGCGAAGGATGCGCGCATCCCCGTCATGTGCTATGACGGCAGTCTGGAGCGGATTCCTTCGGTCTATTCCTTCCCCGGCCGGGCGTTCGATGACATGCTGGAGCATGTGCTCGGTACGCACGGCTGCCGCAGGGTCGATCTCATCACCGGCATCCGCGGGCATTACGGCTCCGAGTGCGTGGTGTCTGCCTACAAGGAAGCGCTGCGGAAGCATAAGCTCCCCTTCGAGGAGGAGCGCGTCGGATACGGTGATTACTGGGAGATCCCCGCACGGGAGGCGTGCGAAAAGCTCCTGCTGCACGATACCCCCGAAGCCATCGTCTGCGCCAATGACGAAATGGCGATTGCCGTCTGTGCGGTGCTCCGGCAGCACGGTCTGCGCGTGCCGGAGGATGTCATTGTCACAGGCAGCGACGGCATCCGCAAGGAACAGTATCATATCCCGCGCCTCACGACCTGCGTCAAGGATCTTGAGGCGCTGAGCGGCACTGCGCTGGACATCGCAGAGATGATCCTGGACGGCGACAGCCCCGATCTTCAGACAGGCGTGCCGCCGCTGCTGCGCATCTCCGAATCCTGCGGCTGCTGCATTACCGAGCACCGCGATCACAACGAAGCCATCCGCGAGCTCTATCAGCTCATTGATATGAGCGTCAATCAGGAATCCGAGGAGCACTGGATTCAGGGCGCCGTGCTCGGCAGAAAGCAGGCATCCGTCATTGACTATCTCGATGTGCTTGCGGGGCATTTCCCGGAGCATGCGTGTCTCTGCCTGCGCGATGCCCTTTCGGCAGAGCTCAGCGAATCAAGTCTCAGCCAGTTTGCCGATTCCAATGAGCTGATGAGCACCGTGCTGCACCGCAGGAAGGAAAAGCAGTTCGCGATGATCACCCGCGCACAGCTCATCCCCGATCTGGAGCAGGTGCTCGAAAGCGGCAGAACGCTCTATATCACCTCGGTCTATATGCAGAACGAGGTCTACGGTTACTATGTCTACTACGGCAAGCATGTGTTCGAGGAATGCTTCAAGCTGCCGAAATTCATCCACACCGCCGGCAATGTCATCGGCTCGAGCCTCATCACCTCCCGCGTGCAGGCGATGAACGAAAAGCTGATGGCAGCCCGCATCCGTGATTCTCTCACGGGTATGCTCAATCTGCACGGCGCGATGAAGGCGCTCTCCGACCGCGTCGCCAACGAGGATCATGCCGACGAGCGGCTGGAGATGGTCGTGATCGGTCTGAAGCGGCTCCGTCAGATCAACAGCGTCTTCGGGCATGCAGAGGGCGATCAGGCGCTTCTGAGCCTTGCCAATGCCATCACCGACTGCATCGACAGCGATGCGACCGCTGCCCGCATCGGCGGCGATGAATTCCTCATTGCGTTTTTCAGCTCGCCCATCCGCCTCAACACCGCCGACGCACTGATCGGCGTGCTCGAGAAGCGACTTGCGAGCTTCAACCAGGTCTCCGGCAAGAGTTACAGCCTCGAGATCCTTTCCAGCCGTGTCTCTGCGCCGCTGAGCTCGGAGTTCTCGCTGGAAGGCTTGCTCAATGAAGCTGTGCAGCTCAAGGAGGCACAGAAATCCGGCACGCATTCCGGCGGCGAGAACGGCACGGAATTCTCCGACAAGGAAGCGGCGGTGATCGACCGCATCCTGAGCGAGAACCGCCTGCGCTATTATTTCCAGCCGATCCTCAGCACGAAGACCGGGCAGATCTATGCCTACGAGGCACTCATGCGCAGCGCGGAGGACAGCACGATCTCCCCGCTGACGATTTTGCAGTTTGCGACGGGCGCCGGCAGGCTCTATGAGATCGAGTGGCTGACATACAGCAATGTGCTCAAATATGTCAGCGAGCACGCGGATGTGTTCAAGGGCAAGCGCATCTTCATCAATTCCATCCCCGGGCATTTCCTCAGCGATGCCGATTTCCAGAAGCTGCGTCAGCTTTATGCCGACTATCTGCCGCAGGTCGTGGTCGAATTCACCGAGCAGGCAGAGACCGACGGCGAGGAGCTCCGGCAGATGCAGGCGCGGTGCAGCGATCATCAGATGGATATTGCCGTCGATGATTACGGCACCGGCTATTCCAATATCTCGAATCTGCTGCGCTATACGCCCGATTATGTCAAGATCGACCGCAGCCTGATCGCCAACATCCACGAGGAGCCGAAGAAGCAGCATTTCGTGACGAATGTCATTGAATTTGCGCATGCAAACGGCTTTATGGCACTTGCGGAGGGCGTTGAGACGCTCGAGGAGCTCCGTGCGAGCATCCGCTTCGGTGCCGATCTCATTCAGGGCAACTTCACCGCACTCCCGGCAGCGGAGCCGCAGCGCACCGTGCCGGAGCGGCTGACCGCGCTCATGCTGAAATTCAGCGCCTCTGCCGCAAAGCAGACCATGCTCAAGCGCTTCATGACAGCGGGCGAAATGTCCATCTTCCTGCCGAGGCTCGACGAGGAAAAATATACGGATCTCTTTGTCGCGCAGCCCGAGCTGGAGCTGGTCGGCGATTTCGATACCGCAAGCAATATCCATATTCTCACGCGGGATGACACCGACTGCCACATCGTCATGCGGAATGTCCGTCTCGCTGCATCCCATGCCGCACCGCTCATCCAGCTCGGACGCAATTCCCGCGTCACGCTGGAGATCGAAGGCGACAACCGCATGGATCTCGGCGGCATCCTTGTGCCGGAGCACAGCGAGCTGATCCTCACCGGCAAGGGCAACCTCAGCATCAGCCTCAATGACGCAAAAGCATATGCGATCGGCAATGACGCCGATTTTGCATCCGGCTCGATCAAGATCGACCTTGCAGGATGCCTCAATATCATCTCGAACGGCGACCAGTGCATCGGCATCGGCAGCGGCGTCGGAAAGGGGCAGCAGATCTCCGTCACCGGCACAACGCTCTTTATCCAGATGAGCGGCTCGACCGGCGTCGGCATCGGCGTGCTCGATGACGAATGCCAGATCGAGCTGGCGGGCTGCTCGGCATCCTTTGAAATGCACCTGAATTCGGGCGTTGCGATCGGTGCAGAGACCGGTACGCCGCGTGTGAGCTGCAAGACGGCAGATATTACCGTGAGCGGCTCGGGCAACTGTCTGACCGGCATCGGCTCGCAGAAGGGCGGCGGCACGCTCAGCTTCAAGGATTCGGGCGTTACGGCAAACTTCACGGGACAGACGATCGCGGCGGTTGGCTCCGGCAGCGGACAGCCGGTCATTGCGATGCGTCAGTGCGATGTCAGCGTGCGGTTTGAGGGCACGCGCGCGCTGGATCTCGGCAGCTTCACGAAGGATGCGGAGATCACGCTTGTCGATACAAAGCTCTCGACCTATATCCGCAGCGGCGCGGCACTGCATCTTGCGGCGGCAGAGAACCGCCTCGTGCAGCTCGGCGGCTCGCAGAAGCTCGATATCAACAGGTAAATTAAAGGTTACCGGGGGAGCACTTTCGATGGTTCTATGTGGGGGCGCCGCCCCCACGCCCCTGCTGAGGGGATAGCGATCCCCTCAGACTCCTCTGTCTCAAAATCCCCCGCCCCCACGGGGGCGGGGGATTTTGCAATGGGGTCCGGGGGCCGCTGCCCCCGGCGGGGCTTGGGGCGGAGCCCCATTATAAATCCGCCGGAGGCACTTCTCCCCGGTAACCTCTGATTTGCCGGAGATCACTGAAAACGGAGACGATATGAACGATACAGTCACAATGATCCTTTGGTATACCTGCGGCGTGATCGCGGGATACCTCATCGGCTGCTGCAACACGGCAGCCATCCTCGCCCGACTGAAGGGCTTTGACATCCGCAGGAGCGGCTCTGGCAATGCCGGTGCCTCCAATGCGCTTGTCACAATGGGCAAGGGCGCGGCGGTCTGCTCGGCGCTCGTCGATATCCTCAAAGCCTTCCTGCCGGTCTTCCTTCTGCGCCGTGTGATCGCGTTGCCCGAAAGCTGCGCACATGTGAGCATTGCAGTCGGTGCAGCGGTCATCCTCGGGCATATGTACCCCTTCTGGATGCAGTTTCACGGCGGCAAGGGCTTTGCCTCGCTGCTGGGGCTCAGTCTTGCGCTTGACTGGCGCTTCTTCCTCATCGGCATCGGCATCACGGTCGTGATCGTGCTGGGGCTGCGCTATATCGCGCTGGCGACTCTCATCTGCACGGTGCTGCTGCCGGCAGGGTGGTTCCTCGAAACGCGGAGCCTGCCGGAGCTGCTGATCCTGCTTGTCCCGGCGCTGTGCATGGTGCAGAAGCACATGATCAATCTGCGCCGCATCAAGGACGGCACCGAGATCAAATTCGGCGAGAAGAAAAAGCCGGAGACCTCCTCCGCAGAACAGTAAACGAAACGAACCCCCGGTACTGTTTGTACCGGGGGTTCGCTGTATCTGTGCGGGATTCCGATTATGCCATGCCGGCGGTGATGATTGCCATTTTGTAGACCTCATCCGCATTGCAGCCGCGGGAGAGATCGTTGATCGGCGCGTTCAGACCCTGGAGGATCGGACCGTAAGCCTCGAAGCCGCCGAGACGCTGTGCGATCTTGTAGCCGATGTTGCCTGCCTCGATCAGCGGGAAGATGAAGGTGTTTGCCTGACCTGCGACCTTGCTGTCCGGGCACTTGGTCTTTGCGACCTCGGCAGAGACTGCCGCGTCAAACTGGAATTCGCCGTCGATGACGAGCTCCGGGTCGATCTTTCTTGCCTCGATGACTGCGTCATGGCTGAGCTGGACAGTGCCGCCCTTGCCGGAGCCGTAGGTCGAGAAGCTCAGCACTGCGACCTTCGGATCAATGCCGAAGAATGCAGCGGTGCGTGCGGTCTCCACAGCGACCTCTGCGAGCTGCTGTGCAGCGGTGAGGACAACATTGCCCTCCTTGTCCACACGGTCGGAGTAGCTCAGATTGATCGCGCAGTCGCCCATTGCGATCTTCTCCTCTGCGCCGTCCTTCTCGCGGAAGAGGATGAAGGAGGAACTGACGAGATTGGAGCCCTTCTTGGTCTTGATGATCTGGAGCGCCGGACGGACGGTGTCTGCGGTGGAGTAGGTCGCGCCGCCGAGCAGTGCATCTGCCTTGCCCGCCTTGACGAGCATGGTGCCGAAGTAGTTGGACTTCTGGAGCGCAGCGCGGCACTCATCCTCGGTCATCTTGCCCTTTCTGAGCTCAGCCATCATCTTGACGAGCGTATCCATTTCTGCATAGTTCATCGGGTCGATGACGGTAGCCTTCGAGACATCGAAGCCGCCCTCCTTTGCTGCCGATGCAACAGCGTCAGGATTGCCGCAGAGGATGACGCCCATCAGATCCTCGCGCAGAAGACGGTCTGCCGCGGAGAGGATTCTCGCGTCTGTGCCCTCAGTGAAAACGATCGTCTTTTTGCTCGCCTTGAGATTCGCGAGCAGCTTGTCGAACATGCCCATAGGAAACCTCCGAAATTTTGATTATTCCGCAATGCCGCATGGCTTGGCGTGCGGCTCACGCTTCTCCTATTATAGCACATCTTCCGCAAAAAAGCAAGGCGGAAGAACGCAGTTCTATCTGTCCGATCTGCGGCATATAGTTTACACAGAAATGCGCGGCAAAACGGCATACCGGAATCTGCTGCCGCGCGGGAGGATCCTATGATGCAAGCAAATGAATTCACCTTGCGGCGCACGGCCGTCCCGGTGCCTGTGCAGCTCCCCGCCGTGACGCAGGAGCAGAGCGTCGAGCTGGACTATGTGCTGCCGGACTACTATCCCGATTTCTTCCGCCTGCTCTCATCCTCTGCCGGGGCGGAGATCACGGAGCAGCAGCTCAGAGACGGCGTGCTGGATTACGCGATGACCGTGCGGCTGACCGTGCTCTACTGCGCCGATCCCGAGCAGTCGGCGGCCGTGCAGGCGGTGCATCAGCAGCTCGAATACCGCCGCCAGTTCACGCTCCCGCCGGAGCTCTCCGATGCCGATGTGCAGATTCGCATAACGGCGGAGCCCTCTTATCTCAACTGCCGTGCCGTCAGCGGGCGGCGCATGGATCTGCGCGGGGCTGTCCGCATCCGGGTGTCGCTCTCAGGCGTGCGCAGCCGGGAAGTGCTGACGGACGCTGAGGGGAAATATCTGCAAAGCCGCGCCGCGCCGGTCACATATGTCTCGCAGCTTCTCCGTACAGAGAAATATTTTACGCTCTCCGATGACATCACTGTGTCGCCCGCACAGCCGCCGATGCTGTCTGTCCTGCGGGAACGCATCACACCCTCTGTGACCGAAACGCGCATTGTCGCGGGGAAAATGCTTGTAAAGGGCGAAGCGGATGTTGAGCTGCTGTATGCGTCGCAGAGCGGAATCGAGACGCTGCATGCGTCGCTGCCGTTCAGTCAGATTGCCGAGCAGGAGGGGCTCTCCGATGACATGCCCTGCACCGTCACGGCGGAATGCGCGGGGCATCTCATCACGCCGGAAGCCGAGCAGGACGGCGATCTCCGCAATCTGCACTGCGACATGCAGATTCGCCTCTGCTGCACAGCAGTCCGCACGGAATCCGGCAGCTTCCTCACAGACCTCTATTCGACCGTACACCCGGTCACGCTCCGCCGCGAGGCATTGACGCTGCTCTCTGCGCCCGCGCCTTACAGCGAAACGCTGCGCATGAAGGTGACGCTCCGCACAGCCGACCGCATCCTGACAAAGGTCTATGCTGCGTGGGCGGAGCCCGAGGAGGTGCAGACGCTAGCAGGTGAGCACGGCACTGTGATCCAGGGCATGCTCCGCTGCTGCGTCATGGCGTCTGATGAAGCGGGCGTGCCGATGAGCTTTGAGCAGCGCGAGCCGTTCACATGGGAGCTGCCGGAGCTGCCTGCGGGTGCGGAGCTTCCGCCGCTGCGTGTGACGAGCTGCACCTATACGCTCACGGGCTCTGATTCGGTTGTGATGCAGCCGGAGCTCAGTCTCAGCGGGCAGATGCTCATGCCGCAGCCTGCCGCACTCGTGACAGATGCGGATATCGACGAAGCAGCGCCGCTTTCGCAGGATGAAAACTATGCCCTGCGGCTTTATTTCGGGCAGGAGAATGAGTCTGTCTGGGAGATTGCCAAGCGCTATCACACCGCTGCGGATGCCATCCGGGCAGAGAATGATCTCACGGAAGACCTGCTGCCGCACCCGCGTCTCCTGCTGATCCCGACGGTCAGATGAACCCGTGTTTGCCGGGGGAGCACTTTCGATGGTCTTATGTGGGGACTCTGTCCCCACGCCCCTGCTGAGGGGATAGCGATCCCCTCAGACTCCCCGTTCTCAAAATCCCCCGCCCCCTGCGGGGGGCGGGGGATTTTGCAATGGGGTCCGGGGGCCGCTGCCCCCGGCGGGGTTTGGGGCAGAGCCCCATTATAAATCCGCCGGAGGCACCTCTCCCGGCGGACACGGATTGATCAGTCCGGTTTCATCACAAAACTTCGGAGGATTCTGCTATGAATGATATTTACCGCGACATCGCCGAGCGCACCGGCGGTGACATCTACATCGGCGTGGTCGGACCTGTGCGCACAGGCAAATCCACGCTGATCAAGCGTTTCATGGAGACGCTCGTCATCCCGAACATCGCCGAGCAGCCGAAGCGCGACCGCGCCACCGACGAGCTCCCGCAGAGCGCCGGCGGCAGAACGATCATGACGACCGAGCCGAAATTTGTCCCCGAGGATGCCGTCGAGATCACGCTCCCCGAGGGCGCTGTCTGCGCCGTCCGCATGATCGACTGTGTCGGCTACATCGTCCCGAGCAGTCTTGGGTACATCGAGCAGGAAGCGCCGCGCATGGTGAAAACGCCGTGGTTCGATGAAGAAGTCCCGTTCAATATGGCGGCGGAGATCGGCACGCAGAAGGTCATCACCGAGCACTCGACCGTCGGGCTGGTCGTCACGACCGACGGCTCCGTGACCGACATTCCCCGTGCGGAATATGCCGCTGCGGAATCGCGTGTGATCGGCGAATTGCAGGCGCTCGGCAAGCCGTTTGTCGTGCTGCTGAACTGTGTTGCACCCGAGAGCGAGGAGGCACAGGCGCTTGCCGCGGAGCTCGAAGCGCAGTACGGCGCACCCGTGCTTGCAGTGAACTGTCTGGAGCTCAGCGAGGAGACCATCCGGCTCATGCTGACAAAGCTGCTCGACATGTTCCCCGTGCGCGAGATCAGCGTGGAGACCGCAGGCTGGCTGCCCGCGCTCCCGACGGGTCACTGGCTGAAATCGGCGGTGTTCGGGGCAGTGCGGCAGGCGGCAGAGGGGCTTTCGACCGTGCGTGATGTGCGGCGGATGCCTGCGCTGCTCACAGCCTGCCCGCAGATTATCAGTGCGGAGGTGAAGCAGATCGCGCTCGGCAAGGGCAATGCGGTGCTGAAGCTGGAGCTGGAACCGTCGCTTTTTTACCGTGTGCTCGGCGAGGAAACAGGCATCGAGATCAGCGGGGAGAACGAGCTCTTCCCGGTGCTGATGGAGCTTGCGGAGACAAAGCGCGCCTATGACCGCGTGCGTCCTGCGCTTGAAGAAGCGGAGGCGACCGGCTACGGCATCATCATGCCCGAGGCGGATGAGCTGACGCTGGAGGAGCCCGAGATGATCCGGCAGGGCGGGCGATACGGCGTGCGGCTGCGGGCATCGGCGCCCTCGCTGCACATCATGCGTGCGGGCATTGAAACGACCGTCAGCCCGATTGTCGGGAGCGAGAAGCAGAGCGAGGAGCTTGTGCTCTATCTGCTGCGGGAATTTGAGGAGAACCCCGCGAAGATCTGGGAATCCAACATCTTCGGCAAATCGCTGCATGCGCTTGTGAATGAGGGGCTGCACGCAAAGCTCTCGAAGATGCCGCCGGAAGCCCGCCTGAAATTGCAGGAAACGCTTGAGCGCGTCATCAATGAGGGATGCAGCGGGCTGATCTGCTTTATACTGTGACGAAATACGCCGCGCCGATTGTTTTCGGTGCGGCGCTCTGCTTGTCGATGAAGCACCGCAAAGTCACAGATCCTATGATTAAAGTTTCGGTCAAGCCTTTTCAAAGGCTTGCAGGG
>JAEEXH010000149.1 GCA_016291435.1 Oscillospiraceae bacterium | reverse complement strand
TTGAGACGGGGGAGTCTGAGGGGATCGCTACCCCCTCAGCAGGGGTGTGGGGACAGAGTCCCCACATAGAACCATCGAAAGTGCTCCCTGCCGGGTGCTGCTTTATCTGAGCAGCGGCTGGAGCTGTCTGCCGGTCAGTGCGGCGGCGACGGTCTCCGGCACAAGGCTGAAATCTGCCGCCAGCGACATCGGCTTCTGCTCGGGGTTATCCTGCCCGAAGGGGACAAAATAATAGTGCCGCCGGTTGAGCAGGTCGCCGAGACTGCGTGCGGAACCTGAAAGCCCGTCATTCGTCGAGATGCAGAGAATCACCGGCTTGCCGCCCCGCAGATGCGATTTCACCGCCATCGGCACCGTCCCGTCAATGATATTCTGTGAGAGCTTCGCCAGCACATTGCCCGTGCACGGACAGACAACCAGTGCATCTGTGAGATTCTTCGGTCCGATGGGCTCTGCGTCCGTGATGCTGCGGATGAGTCTGCCGCCCCCGAGTGCGGTCAGCGGCTCTAAAAAGGATTCCGGCGCGCCGAAGCGGGTCTTGGTCTCTGCGAAGTGCTCCGAGACGATCGGCAGCAGCTCCGCGCCCGCCCTGACGCAGGCTTCTGCGGTGCGCAGAGCCTTCTCCGCGGAGCAGAAGGAGCCGCAGAGCGCAAAGCCGAGCTTGACGCCGTGGAGGTCAGCCATTCTGCGCACCTCCCTCCAGCATCTCGCGGACAGACTGCGCGACAATCTCGCCTGCGGTCTCCGGCGCGGTTTTGCCCGGGAGCGCCAGCGCATGGATCGCACGGATGCCGCGTGCCTCTGCGGCTCCGAAGTCAACCCCGGATGGCAGCGGAGACAGGTTCACTCCAGCGTATAATAGGCCGCGTTGCTGATCGGGCAAAGGCACTCCCTGTTAAAATTATCCGGGTCGTGATACACCGCATACAGCTGTGCGCAGTAGTCACCCGGCTCCATGACAGGCAGTCCCATGCTGATGTTTGTATCTGCATCGGTACAGTCTTTCGCTGCGACAGTCTCTTTGCCGCAGGTAATCACCAGCCGCATGTCGGGGAAGGGATGCGACAGCGCATTGCTCTGCACATAGCAGACATCCGGCAGACGGTCGTCCCAGTCGGTGATCTGCTCAGAAATGCGCCGCCACGAAAGGACATTCTCACCGCAGTCCGGGTCATAGGGTGTGATTGCCTGCGGCAGATGCGTCACGGGGGAATAAGTGACCGTGTAGATGCCGGACTGCTCTCCCCTGCTCGGGATGACCGTGCCCTGCGCACTGCGGAGGGCATAGCGGTTCGGGATGACCCCGCCATATCTGCGCGCATTCATTCGCAGATACATGCGGTAGGAACGGCGGCTGAAAAAGCCGGTCTCCGTTTTGGGCGCTGAAGCATCACCGAGAATCTCCGCCGCGAGACTCAGATCGCGCAGGGGATTCGCGCGCAGGGATGTGTTTTCATTGAGCTGCGGCATCGGACTGCTGTATCGTGCGGAGAACAGCACGCAGATCAGCACAAGCATTCCGGCCGCCGCTGCTGCCCGCACGCTGCGGCGCGCTTTCTTGTGCAGTGAAAAATATAGTGTCAGCGCAAAAAAAGCACCGCTGATCAGCGGGAGAAGCGCTTCGATGATGAGCGCCGCGGCAACAGCGCCGCGGCTGTACGGGTCGGGCACATGCGTGATCGTAAAGACGCCGCAGCCGACCATACAGGCAGCGGTCACGGCGAGAAACACAATCGCCGCAGGATGCAGTTTGTCATTGTTCTGCATGGAAATCTCTCCTTCCCGTGCTGTCATCTGCCGGAAGCGGCCGCAGCAAACGCCATGTTTTCGTTCGGCTGCCCTCGCCCTCTGCAAGACCCAGACGCGCATAAAGCCCGAGCAGCATTCTCGCATGCGGCAGCGGGATATGCAGCAGCTTCGCGCATTCTGCTGCCGTAAACTGTTCCGGCATCGGCGGCAGCAGCGCCAGGTAATCCGCGGGCGATGCAAGCATCCGGATCTGCGTGAGCGCCGTCGGCACGCGGTCGAGCTTCACGCGCTTTGACTTCCCCGCCTGCACGGAATATTCCGTCAGCTTCACGCCCGCAAGACACACGCAGAGCCCCGGGCGCGTCACATAATCCCGCAGTGCGTAGAGCTCCCGCATCGCCGTGAACACCGTCTCATGCTTCGGCGACTTCCGCTGCGAAAGCACCGCGCCGTTTTCATCGACGCGCACGAGCAGCTTTTCCTCCGCGACCGGGTGCACGACCGTCACCGGGCAGAGCGGCAGAAAGGCGTCCAGCTTGCGTTTCAGGCGGTGCAGCCCGCGTGTCTGCACCTCGATCACGCCGTCTTCCGTGACCGCATCTGCGACAAACTGCCCGAGCGGCTGCTCATGCGACGCTTTGTCCGGCGCGAAATAATATTTCAGCGCAAGATGCAGCGATTTCTCGCCGAGCGTCCCGATGCCTTTGCACCCGACATCCCGTGCGGCTGCTTCGATTGCCGCTGCGAAATCGTCCATGCGGCTGCACCTCCCTTCTGTTCTGCGTTTTGTTTATTATACCATATCTGCGCGGAATTTGCAACGGAACAGAAAAAGGAGCACCGTGTATCATGCGGTGCTCCTTGCAGCTTGTCGAAAAAGCTCTGTAAAGTCACAGACCCTATGATTAAAGTTTCGGTCAAGCCTTTTCAAAGGCTTGCGAGAGTCCAGAGGCGA
>JAEEXH010000148.1 GCA_016291435.1 Oscillospiraceae bacterium | reverse complement strand
CAATTACAGTATCACATTTGTTAGTCAGGGCGCGCACTGGCGGACAGATGCTCATAACGGAAACAACCAAAACAGCCTGTGGTCTGCATAGACCATATCAGGTGTATTGAGTGTATCCGTGTGTACATCTGCTGCCTGCGTGCCCTTTTTCATGGGAGAGCAGTCTGCGATGTGAGCATCTGCCGCTTAGTGTGTTCCTTGCAGAAAGGAACGATTATGGAAAACATGAATATTGCTCAGAACGCTGGTGCACTCCCTGTCATCACCGATAAGACTACGCTTGGTGAGCTGCTTGCTATGCTCGACGTCGGTGAGAAGCCCCCTGTGCCGACACCGAGAGAGTTGTTTGAGACGCTCGGCGCACCGATTGCCGACATGAACGACTGCATCCTCTTCAGCAATGGCTTTGCGATCTACCAGAACTGCACTGGGCGTACTGTTGTCTGGCTCCCGTACTGCACGAGCTTCACTTACTACTTCAATAAGCTCCGTGATGCAGAAAAGGATACACTCTCTGAGAACTATGAACTGCCGGAAGGATTCTTGGAGACACAGCCGTGGGTGATCGCAGTGACGCTGATTGGGGATCACCGCATTGAGCGCAACAGCATGAACCGCACAGGTAGCCGCAAGGATACAGTTGATCTCGCAAGCAAGGACAAGGGCGACAAGGACGGCGAAATGGAAGAGATCATCGCCGATCCGTTCCGCAGAGCCTTCAACTGGTATGACGGTCACATGGGTGAGAATCCGCAGGATGCTATTGAGCGCCGTGAGACCAGAGAAGAAATGCTGGCGGCAATGACGGACAAGCAGAGAGAAGTATTCATTATGTATTACAGAGATGGGATGACAATGGAGCAAATTGGCAATGTATTCGGAATCACAAAACCGGCTGTGTATGTTCGTTTGAACAACGCTTTGGAAATCGCCAGAAAATTTTTCTGAGAAATTTCAATTTTGACTTTAACTTTTGACCTCTCCCACGACAATATATGAGAGGGCTTGATGCTCCTCATAATATTACATCGGTCTCAAGACCAAAACAGAAAGGAAATGCTTATGCCTATGCAAAACAGAATCCCGAAGAACCGCTACAACGGCAGCGGCACCAACACCGAGAGCCGCAAGGCGCAGCAGACCGCAGGCAAGGCTGACCGCAAGCCGGAAACGCTGAAGAAGATCGAGGCGGAAATGGACAAGCGTGCCGCAGATATCGCCATCACCGTCAGCGATATGTTCAAGTTCATGGCAATGACGGCTGCAATGCTCCCGAACATGGAACTGGATACCGGTCTCTTCCGCCTGAAGGTCGATGATGACGGCGTCTTTTTCGAGATCAATCATCCGTTCCGCAAGCACAAGCAGCGTGATATCTCCAATGACTGCAGTGCCGAGGAGACGGGCGGCGACTATGACGATGATGAGGAGGGACTGATTTATGACGGAGACTGAAAAGAAGTTCCCTGTGCCGGGACCGGTGCCTGTGGACGCAAAGAAGCTGATCGATGGGCTTGGGACGATCTTCGGCGGTGTGATCCAGCTTCTGGCAGCAATGGAGCCGAACATGGCGAAGGAGCTGGCAGACATGGCGCTCAACGGTGTGCCGAAGGAGACTGCGCCGGAGGAAATCAATCCGGACGATTTTGAGGAGATCATCGCCGCTGACGATCTGCCGTGGGATACAGAGCCGGAGCAGGCAGAACAGCAGGAAGCACCGAAGGAACAGCCGAAGAAGAAGGCTGCGCCAAAAAAGAAGCAGGAGCAGACTACGCTGACCGCCGATGACCTGATCCGTGTGGTGACGCAGAAGATCAAGCAGAACCGCGCCAACAAGGAAAAGGTACTGGCATTGCTGAAATCCTACGGAGCAGCTAAAGTCAGCGATATTCCTGCGGACAAGTATGAGGCGTTCCTTACGGATGTATCGCAGCTCTGATCGGGAGGTGGCACCATGCCGGATGTACACGCGCTGTTGAGCGCATCCAGTTCCAAACAGTGGCTGCACTGTCCGCCGTCCGTTCGCCTGCAGGAGAATTTTCCGAACGAAAGCTCCGTGTACGCTGCCGAGGGAACATTCGCTCATGAGGTCTGTGAGTACAAGGTTCGCAAGTATCTGAAGGAGCGTGTGAAGCGTCCGCAGTCCGAGGAATATGACACAGAGGAAATCGAGCAGATCACCGATGTATATGCCGAGTTCGTCATTTCCATCATCGAGAAGATGAAGGAGAACGGCTGTGAGCCGCTTGCCTTTGTGGAGGAGCGTGTGGATTACAGCCACATTGCCCCTTCCGGCTTTGGCACAGCGGATATGCTCATCATTGGCAAGGAAGAAAACGGGAAAGGCCTGCTTCATGTATGTGATTTCAAGACGGGCGCCGGAGTCTTTGTTGACGCTGACCACAACAGTCAGATGATGCTCTATGCAATCGGGGCTTTAGCCGCCTATGGCTTTTTGTATGATATTGAGATCGTGCGTATGAGCATCGTTCAGCCTCGTCTGGATAATATCAGCACATTCGAGTGCAGCAAGCAGGAACTGGAGGAATGGGGCGAGAGCATCAAACCTATTGCAAAACTCGCCTACGAGGGCAAAGGCGAACAGCATCCCGGCGACTGGTGCAGGTTCTGCCGTGCAAAGCCTGTCTGCAAGGCGTGCGCTGATGAAGCACTGGCGCTCTGCCGGGAGGATTTCCTTGACCTTGATGCCGGGGCTTTTGATGATACCGCAGAGGAATCGGATATGACCGCACCCTATGAAGCGGATACAAATACAGCCGTA